>JBBRQW010000048.1:0-21428 GCA_038225765.1 Caulobacterales bacterium
AGGCGGCGGGCGTCGTCCCAGGCGAAGGGGCGGCAAAGCCATTCGTTCATGCCGATATCGAGGTCGAGCATGACGAAGATCGTGGTCTGCAGGCGGTCGGCCAGATCGAAGGCCAGGGCCCCCATTTCGAAGCACTCGGCGGGATCCTCGGGGAAGAGCAGGGGGTGTTTGGTGTCGCCGTGGGAGGCGTAGGCGGCGGCCAGGAGGTCGGATTGCTGGGTGCGGGTGGGCATGCCGGTGGACGGCCCGCCGCGCTGGACATCGAAGATCACCGCCGGAATCTCGGCGACGTAGGAAAGGCCGACGCACTCCTGCATCAGCGATATCCCGGGCCCCGAGGTGCAGGTGAAGGCGCGGGCGCCGTTCCAGCCGGCCCCGATCACGATGCCGATGGAGGCGATCTCGTCCTCGGCCTGGACGACGGCGTAGCGCGCGCCGCCGTCGGGGCCGGCGCGGAATTTTTCGCAGTAGCCGGCGAAGGCCTCGGCGAGCGACGTCGAGGGGGTGATCGGATACCAGGCGCACACCGTCGCCCCGCCGTAGACCGCGCCCAAGGCGGCGGCGGCGTTGCCCTCGACATAGATGCGGTTCCCCACCGCGTCGGCGCGGCGGATGCGCAGGCCGATCGGCGCGAAGGATTTCAGCGCCGCCTCGCGCCCCATGGCCAGGGCCTCGAGATTAGGCCGGATGAGACGCTCCTTGCCGGGAAACTGTTCGGCGATGAGCTGGTCGGTGACCGAAGGGTCGATGCCGATGAGGGCCGACAGGGCGCCGACGTAGATGATGTTCTTGAAGAGTTGCCGCTGGCGCGGATCGCCGTAGGCGGCGTTGCACATCGCGGTCAGCGGCAGGCCGATGAGGTGGATGTCGCCCCGGATGTCCTCATGCAGGGGCTTGGTGGAGTCGTGCAGGAGGTAGCCGCCCGGCTCGATGGAGGCCACGTCCTTGGCCCAGGTCTGGGGGTTCATCGCCACCATCAGATCGACGCCGCCGCGCCGGCCCAGATGGCCCGCATCGCTCACCCTGACCTCGTACCAGGTCGGCAGGCCCTGGATGTTGGAGGGGAAGATGTTGCGCGCCGCCACCGGCACGCCCATGCGCAGGATCGACTTGGCGAACAGGGCGTTGGCGCTGGCCGAGCCCGAGCCGTTGACGTTGGCGAACTTGACCACGAAGTCGTTGACGGCCGCCAAGGGTTTGGCGCGCGCCAGCGGCTGTTCCGGCATCACCTCGGACATGCGTCCTCCGCCAGGGTCATGTCGAGGAGGAACTTGCGCATGTCCCAGGCGCCGGTCGGGCAGCGCTCGGCGCACAGGCCGCAGTGCAGGCAGACATCCTCGTCCTTGACCATCACCCGGCCGGTCGGAAGGTCGCGGGAGACGTAGAGGTCCTGGGTTAGGTTGAGGGCCGGGGCGTTCAGCCGCCCGCGCAACTCGTCCTCCGGGCCGTTGTCGGTGAAGGTGATGCAGTCCATCGGGCAGATGTCCACGCAGGCGTCGCACTCGATGCACAGGGGCTCGACGAACACCGTCTCCACATCGCAGTTGAGGCAGCGCTGCGCCTCGGCGAAGCCCACCCCGACATCGAAGCCCAGCTCCACCTCCAGCTTGACGTTGGAGAGCGCCTCGCGCTTGTCGCGCAGGGGAACCCGGTTGCGGATGGCGTTGGAGATATCGTTGTCGTAGCTCCACTCGTGGATGCCCATCTTCTGGCTGACCAGGGTGACGCCGGGATCGGGACGGGCGCGCACGTCGCGCCCCAGGCAGAACTGATGGATCGAGATGGCCGCGTCGTGTCCGTGGGCCACCGCCCAGATGATGTTCTTGGGTCCGAACGCCGCGTCGCCGCCGAAGAACACCCTGGGGTTGGTGGAGGCGAAGCTCACCTCGTCCACCACCGGCATGTCCCACTCGTTGAACTCGAGGCCGATGTCGCGCTCGATCCACGGAAAGGCGTTCTCCTGGCCCACCGCGACCAGCACATCGTCGCAGGTGTGATGGACGTCTGGCTCGCCGGTCGGCTGGAGCCGGCGGCGGCCCTTCTCGTCCACCACCGCCTCGACCGTCTCGAAGGCGACGCCGGTGAGCCGCCCGCCGTCGTGGGTGAAGGCCTTGGGGACCAGCCAGTTGAGAATGGGGATGTCCTCGTGCATGGCGTCCTCCTTTTCCCAGGGAGAAGCCTTCATTTCGGTAAAGCCGGAGCGGACGATCACCTTGACGTCCTGGCCGCCCAGCCGCCGCGAGGTGCGGCAGCAGTCCATGGCGGTGTTGCCGCCGCCCAGCACGATCACCCTTCGCCCGATCTTCTCGATGTGGCCGAAGGAGACGCTGGAGAGCCAGTCGATGCCGATATGGATGTTTGCCGCGGCTTCCCGCCGACCGGGAATGTCGAGGTCACGACCGCGCGGCGCGCCGGAGCCAACGAAAATCGCGTCGTAGGTTTCGGCCAGGAGCGACTTCAGGCTATCGACCCGCTCGCCGAGGCGCATGACCGGGCCCAGGCCGGTGATGTAGCCGACCTCCTCGTCGATCACGCTCTCTGGCAGGCGGAAGCGCGGGATCTGGCTGCGGATCATGCCGCCGGCCTTGGCGTCGGCGTCGTAGATCACGACCTCATAGCCCATGGGGGCCAGGTCGCGGGCCACGGTGAGGGAGGCCGGGCCGGCGCCGACGCAGGCGATGCGCTTGCCGTTGCGGGATGTGGCCGGCCTGGGCAGGCGGTCGGAAACATCGTCCTTGTGGTCGGCCGCCACGCGCTTGAGGCGGCAGATGGCCACCGGCTCGTCTTCCACCCGCACCCGCCGGCAGGCCGGCTCGCAGGGCCTATCGCACGTCCGCCCGAGGATGCCCGGGAAGACATTGGACTTCCAGTTGACCATATAGGCGTCGGTGTAGCGCCCCTCGGCGATCAGCCGGATGTATTCCGGCACCGGCGTGTGGGCCGGGCAGGCCCACTGACAATCGACGACCTTATGGAAATAGTCCGGCGCCTCGATAAGCGTAGGCTCCAACGCGACTAACCCTGCCTTTCCTTCCCCCGTCTCTTTCGTCCAACCCCGCGGTTCACGGCCAAAGCCGACCACCCGGATGACGAAAGGACCCTTCGCGCGGGTGTATTAGGGCGATTGGCCCAGGAAGGCCAGAGTCTTGACGAAGGCGGGTTCGCGGCGCCGGTGTCGTTCAATCCCGCGCGCTGGCCAGATCGGTTCTGGCGAAATCGTCGCCGACGTAGAGCAGCGGGCAGCCGTGGTCGCTCGCCGCCGCGTAGGCGAAGCAGTCGCCGAAGTTGAGGCCGGCGGGATGTGCCCCCTTTCCCCATTGCGCATGGGCCTGGGCGACACGCCGCGCCGCCGCCGCCGACACCGCGACGACGGTGAAGCCGAGCTCCTCGATCAGCCGCGACATTTCGCCCTCGACATTGCGCCGGCGCGCGACAATCAACGCCTCGGCGAGCGTTCCGGCGGAGATCAAGACTTCAGATTCGGCTTCCAGCACACCGATGCATTCTTCGAACAGCGCCTCCCTCAGCACGATCGCCATCAGGGCCGAGGTATCGACGACGATCACTTCGGCATTCCGTCCTCGCCGTAGAGAAAGTCCTGGCTTCGCGCCGCCGTGACGCCTCGCACCGCCTTGGCGGAGCCCGAAGCGCCAACTTCCTCCAAAATCCTGCGGCGAGTCGCCCTGTCCGGGACGGGCTTGGCGGCGACCAGGCGGGCGGCCGGCTGGCCGTTCCGGGTAAGAATAACCTCATCGCCGGCCTCGGCCCGGCGCACGAGCTTGGTGAGTTGGCCCTTGGCGTCGGTGACGGAAACTTGCATGGCGTGACCTATTGTCGATCAGAGAGAAATCCAGTTTCTCAAAACTGGTCCAACCGATGGTCCATGTCAACGGATAGGGCGGCGAGAGTGACGGCTGACGGGTGGTCGGAAGGCGGATAATGTGGGTCCCCATGAACGACCCGATCAACCTCAATCGCGCCCGCAAGGCGAAGGCCAAGGCGGCCGAGCGGAAGGCGGCGGCGGAGAACCGCGTCAGGTTCGGCCGCTCCAAGGCCGCCACGGCGATGGACGCCGCCGCGGCGCTCAAGGCGAAGGCCTTGCTCGATCAGGCCAAACGGGAGCCTTAGGCACGGCCGACGCGACGGCGCTCTTTCCCCCGCCCCCTCCACCGCTTCGCGGTCCCCCTCCCCCGCTTCGCGGAGGAGGATTTGAGTGCGTGTTCCTCCCCCGTCCTCTTACGGGGGAGGGGGACCCCGAAGGGGTGGAGGGGGCGGATGCGTCACGACTCTCTCGACAGCCGATCCGAAACCCACATCCGTTGGCCGACCTGGAAAACTCTGCTTAGGTCGCCCCCGCCCGCCCAATTCGAGGAGACCCCCCATGACCGCCGCCGCCTGGCCCGCCATGACCATCGCCCAGGCCCACGCCATCCTCACCGCGCCGGGTTCTCCGTGCGAGATGGCGACGGTGGCGATCGGCGGGGTGGGGACGCGGGTGTGGAAGAACGCGCCGCCCTCCCTGCGCTCGGTGGTGGCGGCCTCGCGGGCCCATGGCGACAAGGTGTTCCTGGTCCACGAGGACGAGCGGGTCACCTTCGCGGCGTTCCATCGCGCCGTCGCCGCCTTCGCCGATGAGCTTCGCCTCCAAGGGGTGGAGAAGGGCGACCGGGTGGCCATCGTCATGCGCAATATCCCCGAGTGGCCGGTGGCCTTCTACGCCGCCGCGGCGCTGGGGGCGATCGTCACCCCCCTCAACGCCTGGTGGACGGGGGCGGAGCTGGAATACGGACTGATCGATTCGGGGAGCAAAATCGCCATCGTCGATGCCGAGCGCCTGGAACGCCTGGTCGAGCATTTGCCCCATTGCCCCGACCTGAAACAGATCTACGTCTGCCGCGAACTGGACGAGATCGCCAATCCCCTCATCGCCAAGCTGGAAACTGTCATCGGCGATCCGAGCGGCTGGGCCAGCCTGCCCGATGGCGACCTGCCGGGCGCCGAGGTGGGCCCCGAGGACGACGCGACCATCTTCTACACCTCCGGCACCACCGGAAAGCCCAAGGGCGCCCTGGCCACCCATCGCAACATCAACTCCAACATCATGGCCGCCGCCTGCGTCGCCGCCCGCGCCTTCCTGCGCCGGGGCGAGGCGCCGCCGGCCCTGGACCCCGACGGTCCCCAGCGCGCCAGCCTGCTGTCGGTGCCCTTCTTCCACGCCACGGGCTGTTTCGCGATCCTCAACCCCAGCCTCTTCGCCGGCGCCAAGCTGGTGATGATGCGCAAATGGGACCCGGTGCGCGCCTTCGAGCTGATCGAGCGCGAGAAGATCACCATGGCCGGCGGCGTGCCGACCATCGCCTGGCAGCTGATCGAGCATCCGGCGCGTGGAAACTACGATCTGTCTTCCCTCGAAACCGTCGCCTACGGCGGCGCGCCCGCGGCCCCCGAACTGGTGCGCAGGATCCGCGAGGCTTTCCCCAAGTCCGCCGCCGGCAACGGCTGGGGCATGACGGAAACCTCGGCGACCGCATCCAGCAACGGCGCCGAGGACTACGAGCATCGCCCCGATTCCTGCGGCCCGGCCGTTCCCGTCACCGATCTGAAGATCATGACGCTCGAAGGCGACCGCGAACTCGCCGTCGGCGAGGTGGGCGAGCTGTGGTGCCGGGGGCCGCAGGTGGTGAGGGGCTATTGGAACAAGCCCGAGGCCACCGCCCAGACCTTCATCGACGGCTGGGTCAAGACCGGCGATCTGGCCCGGCTGGACGACGAAGGGTTCTGCTTCATCATCGACCGCGCCAAGGACATGCTGATCCGCGGCGGCGAGAACATCTACTGCATCGAGGTGGAGAATACCCTCTTCGACCATCCGGCGGTAATGGACGCCACCCTGGTCGGCATCCCCCACAGGACCCTGGGCGAGGAACCCGGCGCCGTGGTGACCCTCAAGCCCGGCGCCCATGCCACCGAGAGCGAACTGCGCGCCTTCGTCGCCGAACGCCTGGCCGCCTTCAAAGTCCCGATCCGGATCGTGTTCTGGCCCGAGACCCTGCCCCGCAACGCCAACGGCAAGATCGTCAAGGGCGACCTTCGCCGGCTGTTCCTGGACGGCGAGCCAAAATCGTAGCGCGACCTTGGTCAGCCCAAATGGGCTTGGGCGAAGGGCGGCCTGGTGGCCCGCGCCACGGGTCAGTAGGGGCCGCTCCCGCGGTTGTCATAGGGCGGCGGCGGGCCGCCCTGATCGTCGCCGTTGTCTCGATAGTCGGGGTCTCGATAGTCGGGCGGCGGCGGCGGGGCGTCGCGGTAGCCGCCGTTCTGGTCGTCGCCTCGATAGCCATCGTCGGGGCGGGCCGCGCCATCGTCGTAATAAGCTGGCGGCGGCGGCGGCGGGCCGCGGTCGGCGTAGCCGGGGCCATAGCCTGGGCCATAGTAGGCCGCCGGCGGGGGAACCGCCCGGTCGTCGCAGTTCGCCGCATTGGCTCCCACCAGGCCGCCGCCCACCGCCCCGACGCCGGCGCCGAGCGCCGCGCCATCGCCGGCGTGGCCGCCGGCCGCGACGCCGGCGCCGAGCAGGGCGCCCAGGCCCGCCCCGACCACGGCGCCGAGGAGGGCGCCGCCGGCGCGGTCGTGGTGGCAGGGCTGGGCGTAGAGGCGCGGCGGCGGCGGCGGGTAGCCGCCTTGGTCCTGGGCCGAGGCGAGGGCGGGGATCGCCGTCAGACTCAAGGCCATGATGGCGGCGGAGGCGGCCAGGGTGGGCCGGGTAAGCGGGTTACGGTGGAACACGGCTTGAAAACTCCTCGAAAAAAGCGCGGCTGTTTTGCTCTTAGGCCCGGCCGCTGGGGCGCCACACGCCATCACCGCCCCGGCAGACTTCGAAATCGTGATCGCGACCGCGATAGCGTTCCTGCACCCAACGGCAGTTGGCGCGATGGTAGCCGATCCGCCTGGGATAGGCGAGGCAGCGCACCGAGCTCTTGGCGATCTGGTGGCCGGCCACCGCGCCCACCGCGCCGCCGACGATGGCGCCGCCCAGCCGCGAGCCTCGGCCGGCGATGGCGCTTCCCACCACCGCGCCCAGCACGCCGCCAGTCACCGTGCCGTTGTTGGCTACCCGCCGCTGTTCGGCGCGGCACGGATCGGCGCCGTAGCTGCGGTAGGCCTGGGCCGCGGCCAATTGGGGCGCGGCCAGACTGGGCGCGGCGAGGAGGGCCAGGGAGGATTTCATGATAGGTTGTCTCTTTGAGGGTCGGAGGCCGGGAACCCCGGCGCCAGATCGGCCTTGCGCCAGCGGAGGTGAACGAGACTTGATCATGCCGTTCATCCTTGCAAGCCCGTCGATCCCACAATGACCCGCGTGGCGACGGCCAAGGGCGGCCCGGCGACACCCGAAACCGCGATGCTCGCCATCGACGCCATGGGCGCCCAGGGCGACGGCATCGCGAGCGACGGGGCCGGCGGCTCGGTGTTCGCGCCGCTGACCCTGCCCGGCGAGCGGGCGCTTGCGCGCCTGGTCGAGGACCGCGCCGAGGCGGTCGAAATCGTCCAGGCCAGCCCCGATCGCGTCGCGGCGCCCTGTCCCCACTTCGGCGATTGCGGCGGCTGCGCTCTGCAGCATTGGGCGGCCGCGCCCTATCTGGCCTGGAAGAGCGAGCAGATCCGCCGCGCCCTGGGGCGGGTGGGGATCGAGACGGAAATCCTGCCGCCTTTCGCCGCGCCGCCCGGCTCGCGCCGTCGCCTGGCCCTGCACGCCCGCCGCGAGGGCCGAACCGTGGTCCTGGGTTTCAAGGCGCGGCGCTCCTGGCGCCTGGCAGCCATCGAGACGTGCACGATCGCCGATCCGCGCCTGGTGGCGGCTTTTCCGGCCTTGCGGCGGTTGGCCGAACCCTTTCTGGAGCACCCCAAGTCCGCACCGACCCTGCACGTCACCCTCACCGAGACGGGCCTGGACATCGATGTCACCGGTGTCGAGCGCCGGAGCGGCGGCCTGTCGGCCGACGCCCGGATGCGGGCCGCTCGCCTGGCGGGCGAGGCGGACATCGCCCGCGTCACCTTGGCCGGAGAAACCCTCTATCAGGCGCGCCCGGCCCTGGTGCGCCTTGGCCCCGCGACGGCCGCCCTGCCGCCGGGGGCGTTCCTGCAGGCGGCGCCCGAGGCCGAAGGGGCGATGGCCGCCTTTATGCTGCGCGAGGGGGCCGGGGCGCGGCGCATCGCCGACCTCTTTTGCGGGGTTGGGACCTTCACCTTCGTCTTGGCCGGCTTGGCGCCGGTCATCGGGGCCGATGTCTCCGGCCCGTCCATCGCCGCCCTGCGCGCCGCCATGGCGAGCGCGCCGGGTCTCCATCCCATCGACGCCCAGACGCGCGACCTGGACCGCCGGCCGATGCTGGCGGAGGAGATGAAGACGATCGACCTGGCGGTGTTCGATCCGCCCCGCGCCGGCGCGCTGGCCCAGTGCGCGCAACTGGCGCGCTCGCGGGTAGGGCGGGCGATCGGGGTTTCCTGCAATCTCGCCACCTTCGCCCGAGACGCCCAGATATTGCGCGAAGCCGGATTCATCCTCCAGCGCGTCTTGCCGGTGGACCAATTCCTGTGGTCGCCCCATATCGAACTGGTGGGGGTGTTTTCCCGGTGAACGCATTGAACAAGGACAAGCCCAGGCCGACGGCCTTCGCCGCCGATCGCTCCGCCCAGGCGGCCCGCGGCGCCATCAAGGCGGTGTGGTGGGGCGCGGCCGGCATGGCGGCGCGGGCCATCGCCAAGCCGACCAGCGCCAAGCCGGAGGGCTTCGCGCCGACCGCCGAGCCGGCCCCGGAGGGCTTCGTGCGTCGCGCTTGGCGCGAAGCGTTCGAGAAGGACGCCGGCGATGTGGCGCTGGGCCTCTATCCGCCGATGGACGACGCCCCGGCCCATCCAGGCGCGATGCTGCGCGGCGCCGCCGATTTTCTGGCCGACGCCCGGCAGGTCGAGGCGCGGCGGCGCCGGGGCGGGGCCACCGAGGCGCGGGACGACGCGCCCGCCGACGGCGCCTATCCCCCCTACTATCGCCAGAACTTCCACTATCAGAGCGGCGGCTGGTTCACCAAGGACAGCGCCCGCCGCTACGAAGCCCAGGTCGAGGCCCTGTTCGCCGGCGCGGCCGGGGCCATGCGCCGCCGCGCCCTCTCACTGCTGGCCGCCGCCTGGCGGGGGCGCGACCATCGCGGCCTGGCCATCCTCGATCTCGCCTGCGGCTCGGGGGCCTTTCTGAAGGATCTGACCGCCGCCTTTCCGCGCGCTCGCCTGATTGGCGTCGATCTGTCGGGGGCCTATCTGGAAGAGGCGCGGCGCCGCTCGGGGGTGAAATTGCTCGTCCAGGCCAACGCCGAGCGCCTGCCGCTCGCCGACGCCAGCCTGGACGCGGTGAGCTGCGTCTATCTTTTCCACGAACTGCCGCCCGTGGTTCGCGGCCGGGTCGCGGCCGAGATCGCGCGGGTGCTGAGGCCGGGCGGCCTGCTGGCCTTCGCCGATTCCCTCCAGCCCATCGACGAACCGCGCTTGGGCCGCCTCCTGGAAGCCTTCCCCGCCTATTTCCACGAGCCCTACTACGCCACCTACAGCGCCACCGATCTGGCGGCCCTGTTCGCCCGCGCCGGCCTCGCCGCCCGCGGCCAGGACACTGCATTTCTCACCAAGGCGATGCTGTTCGAGAAGGGCGCGGGCGATCCGTTTGGCGCGTTTGGAGAATGGAACTCACCGGCGGATCGGCGAGGTTATGCCGACTTGTAGCGCCCGCCGGCGGACCCCAACTCACCCGAACAGTTCCATCTGATCGCCGGTCTTCGGCGGGACGCGGAATTGGCTGGCGTCCAGCGGCGGCAGGGGGCGGTCCAGGCCGAACCGCCGCCGCGCGACCTTGAAGCGCTGGGCGATGAGATCGGCGATGGGCCCGTCGCCCTTCATGCGCTGGCCCCACCGCGGATCGTAGTCGCGGCCGCCGCGCATCTGGCGGATCAGCGACATGACCCGCTCGGCGCGGTCGGGCCGGCTCACGGCCAGCCATTCGCGGAACAGGTCCTTGATCTCCAGGGGCAGGCGCAGAACCATATAGCCGGCCCCGGCCGCCCCCGCCTCGGCGGCGCGTTGGAGCACCGCTTCGAGTTCATGGTCGTTGAGGCCGGGGATGACGGGGGCGAACATGACCGCCGTCGGCGCGCCGGCGGCGGCGAGGGCCCGCACGGCCGAGAGGCGCTTTTCCGGGGTGGCGGCGCGCGGCTCCATGACCCTGGCCAGCTCGCGGTCGAGGGTGGTGATCGACACCGCCGCCCGCGCCAGGCCCGCCTGGCCCATCGGCCCCAGGATGTCGAGATCGCGTTCGATCAGGGCCGACTTGGTGATGATCGAGAAGGGATGGCGAAAGCGCGCCAGAACCTCCAGCACCTGGCGCGTGACCCTCAGGCGCCGCTCCACCGGCTGATAGGGGTCGGTGTTGCCGCCTATGTGGATCGCGCCGGGCGTGTAGGATGGCTTGCTCAGCTCCCGCTCCAGCAGCCGCGCCGCCTCCGGCTTGAAGAACAGCCTGCTCTCGAAATCGAGGCCGGGCGAGAGGCCCATATAGGCGTGGGCTGGGCGGGCATAGCAATAGATGCAGCCGTGTTCACAGCCCCGGTAAGGGTTGATCGAGCGGTCGAAACCGACGTCCGGGCTGTCGTTGCGGGTGATGATCACCCCCGCCTTTTCCGCCGTCACGGTGGTGCGCAGCGGCGCCGGCGCGTCGTCGTCGCCGGTCCAGCCGTCGTCGAAGGCTTCGGCGGTCAGGGGCTCGAAACGTCCTGAAGCGTTCGACACCGCCCCGCGACCGCGGGCCGAAATGGGGAAGGGGGCCATGCGCCATGGTGCGCCGGTGTCCAGAACAAATCAAGAACAGATTGGGCGCCGGAGCGCGGCCTAGGCCGGCCGCTCCGGCCGATCCAGGCGTTCGGTCAGGGTGAGCAGATCCGCCCACGCCTTCTTCTTGGCCGCCGGCTGGCGCAGCAGGAAGGCGGGGTGCAGGGTCGGCAGGGCCGGAATCTCCAGCGCCCCGTCGGCCGATCGCCACTCGAACCAGCGGCCGCGAATGCTCAATATGCCGTCCGTCTGCCCCAGAACCGCCTTGGCCGAGGCGCCGCCGACCAGCAGCAGCAGCCGTGGCCGCACGAGAGCGATGGCCCGCTCCAGGAAGGGCGCGCACGCCCGCTGTTCGGCCAGCGTCGGGGTCCGGTTGCCGGGCGGTCGCCAGAAGACGGTGTTGGTGATGAAGACCCGGCCCTCGAGCCCCGCCGCCGCCAGCATCTTGTCGAGGAGCTTGCCGGCCCGGCCGACGAAAGGGGCGCCTTGGATGTCCTCGTCCGCCCCCGGCGCCTCGCCGATCGCCATCACCGGCGCGTCAGGCGCGCCGCGCGCGAACACCGCCTGACGGGCGCCGGCGGCCTTTAGAGAGCAGCCGTCGAACGCCGCGATGGCCGCCCGCAGGGCGTCCAGATTCGACGCGCCCGCCGCCAAGACCCGCGCCGCCTGGGCGGACGCGGCGGCCTCGGGCTCGATCGGGGGCGCGGTCGCGGGCGAGGGGCCGGCGGTCGTTGGCCCGCTGGCTGGGGGCCGAACCGGACCGCCCGCCGTCCGGTTGATGGGCGCCTCGGCGTAACACGCCTCCACGCCGGCGCCGGCCCAGAAGGCGAGCAGGCTTTCCACGGCGCGCGGGTCGGCGGACATGGGGCGAGCCTTACACCTCCGGCGGCGCGATGGGGAGGCGATGCGGTGACCGGCGGTTTCCCCTTGACCGCTCCGGCGGCGGCTTCGATTAGGATGAAGGTCGATGACGGCCAAGGGGACGATGTCATGAGCGATCAGGTCGAGCGCGAGGCGATGGACTATGACGTGGTCATCGTCGGGGCCGGCCCGGCGGGACTTTCGGCCGCCATCCGGCTGAAGCAGCTCGCCGCGGCGGCCGGGGCGGAGGTTTCCGTGGCCGTGGTGGAAAAGGGCTCGGAGGTCGGGGCGCACATCCTTTCCGGCGCGGTCATCGACCCCAGGGCGCTCAATGAACTGATCCCCGATTGGAAGGAAAAGGGCGCGCCGCTGGAGACGCCGGTCGCCAAGGATCGCTTCCTGGCTCTCGGCCCGGCCGGGGACTTCGAGATCCCGATGTTTCCCATGCCGAAGTTCATGCACAACCATGGCAATTACATCGCTTCCCTGGCCAACCTCTGCCGCTGGCTGGCGGCCCAGGCCGAAGCGCTGGGGGCGGAAATCTATCCTGGCATGGCCGCCTCGGAGGCGATCTTCGGCGCCGACGGGGCGCTCAAAGGCGTGGTCGCCGGCGAGTTCGGCGTCGGCAAGGACGGTGAGCGCAAGGGCGACTATCAGGCCGGCCTGGAGCTGCGCGCCAAATACACCTTCATCGCCGAGGGCGTCCGCGGCTCCCTGGCCAAGGAAATCCAGGCCCGGTTCAACCTGTGCGCGGGCAAGGAGCCGCAGAAGTTCGGCATCGGGCTCAAGGAGATCTGGCAGGTCGCCGAGGAGAATTTCCAGAGCGGCCTGGTCCAGCACACCGTTGGCTGGCCGTTGGACAGCAAGACCGGCGGCGGGAGCTTCATGTACCATTTCGGCGACCGCTATGTGGCGTTCGGCCTGGTGGTTCACCTCAACTACAAGAATCCCTGGCTGTCGCCGTTCGACGAGTTCCAGCGCCTCAAGCATCATCCCTCGATCCGCCGCTACCTGGAGGGCGGCAAACGGATCGCCTATGGGGCGCGGGCGATCACCGAGGGGGGGTTCCAGTCGGTGCCGGCGCTGGCCTTTCCCGGCGGCGCGCTGATCGGTTGCAGCGCCGGCTTCGTCAACCTGCCGCGTATCAAAGGCAGCCACAACGCCATGAAGACCGGCATGATGGCCGCCGAGGCGGCGTTTGGCGCGCTCCAGGCGGGCCGCGGCGGGGATACGCTGACCCAATACCAGGACGCCTACGACACTTCGTGGGTGCGCCGGGAACTCTATGTCGTCCGCAACGCCAAACCCTTGTGGTCGAGATTGGGAACCTGGGTGGGCGGGGCGGTGGTGATGGCCGACCTGATCGTCAGCAATCTGACGGGCGGATGGTCGGCCTTCGGCACCTTGAAACACGGCAAGACCGACGCCGCCGCGACGGGATTGGCCAAGGACTACAAGCCCATCGTCTATCCCAAGCCCGATGGCGTCCTGAGCTTCGACAAGCTCTCCAGCGTCTTTTTGTCGGCCACCAACCACGAGGAGGACCAGCCGGCGCATCTCAAGCTGAACGATCCGGCCATCCCCATCGCGGTGAACCTGCCGCTCTATGGCGAGCCGGCGCGCCTTTATTGCCCGGCCGGCGTCTATGAGGTGCTGTACGACGCGGCCGGCGCCAATCCGCGCTTCCAGATCAACGCCCAGAACTGCGTCCACTGCAAAACCTGCGACATCAAGGATCCGTCGCGGAATATCCGCTGGACCACGCCCGAGGGCGGCGGCGGCCCGAACTATCCGAATATGTGAGCCGGCGATGGCGGGTCGCCCGCCCTTGCCGGCGCCACATTTCGGGATCAAGGAGGCTCCATGCTCGATCCACGCCGCCTCCTCGTCCTGCTGCCCCTGGCCGCGCTGGCCGCCTGCGCCACGCCGTCGGTTGGGGTGGGGCCGGCGGGCGTCGCGACCGCCTCGCGCGCGGGCCAGGGTTCGCGAGACGATTCGTCGTATGGCCTGTTTCTCGCCGGCCAGGCGGCGGTCAATGGGGGGCACGGCGCGACGGCGGCGACCTTTTTCGGCCGCGCCGCCACGCTCGATCCGGGCGCCGGCGCCCACCTGCTGGATAGCCGCGCGTTCAGCGCTTCCCTGCTTGCCGGCGATGTCAAACGGGCGTCCGCCATCGCCCCCACCGACCCCGCCAGCGAACCGGCCATACGCCACCTGGGCGGGCTGGTGCGCGGGGTCGAGGCCCTGGCCGAGGGCGACGCAAAAGGCGCTCATGCCATTCTGACCGGTCCAGATGTCGGCGCGCCGCACCAGGCCGCGGCCGCTCTGCTGGCGCCGTGGGCGGCGGCGGCGGCCGGCGACGAGCAGGGCGCCACCGTCCACCCGGTCATCCCCGGCGAGCCGATCGCGCAGTTTTTCGCCAATCTCGATCAGGGCAAGCTCTACGAGCGCCAACACCACTACGACGAAGCCGAGACCGCGTTCCGTTCGCTGATCGCCGCCGGCGATCCCGGCGGCCTCGCCAGCCTCAATCTGGGCGAGACGCTCGAGCGACGCGGTCGGGCCGCCGACGCGGTGGCCATCTACGATCAGGCGCTGGTCCGCAATCCCGGCGACGGGACTCTCGGCGAGGCGCGAGCCCGCGCCGCGGCGCGCAAGCCGCCGCCGTCGCCGCCTTCCATCCGGCAATCGGCCGCCGAGGCGCTGATCGCGCCGGCCACCGTCCTGATGGTGCAAAAGCAGGAGGAGGTCGCGCTGGCCTATCTGCGCCTTGCCCTGCGCCTCGATCCGGGGCGGGACGAAGCCTGGATGCTGGTGGGAGACATCATGACCAATATCGGCGATCTCGACGCCGCGCGGGCCGCCTATCTGACGCCCAGGCGCGGCTCGGACCAGTTTGTCGCCGCCCGCGGCAAGCTCGCCTGGACCTATCAGGCCGCCGGCGACAAGGCGGCGGCGCTGAAGATCGCCCGCGACACGCTCGCCGCCGCGCCGGTCAGTCAGGACGCCGGCTCGACCCTGGCCGACCTGCTTCGAGCCGATGAGCGCTATGACGAATCCGCCCAGGTGCTGGATCGCCTGATCGCCGCCCAGGGCGACAAGGTGGATTGGCGGCTGTTCTATATGCGCGCGGTGGATCTTCAGGAAAGCGGCCGTTGGGCCGAGGCGGAGCGCGACCTTTCCGCCGCCTTGAAAGAGCGCCCGGACGAACCCGAACTGTTGAATTTCCTGGGTTACTCGTGGATCGATCGCGGCGAGAAACTCCCTCAGGCGATGGCCATGGTGAAGAAGGCGGTCGATCTCAACCCGCAGTCGGGGGCCATGCTCGATTCTCTGGGCTGGGGTTATTTTCGCCTGGGCGACTACAAGACGGCGGTGGAAAAACTCGAGGCGGCGGTGGTGCTCGAGGCCGGCGACCCGGACGTCAACAACCACCTCGGCGATGCCTATTGGCGCGTCGGGCGCCTCATCGAGGCGCGGTTCCAGTGGCGCCGGGTGCTCACCCTCGAGCCGACAGCCAAGCTGAAGGCCGAAGCCGAAGCCAAACTCAAGAACGGCTTGGACGGTGGCGCCACGCCGACGATTGTCGCCGGCTCCTGAACCGGGCGTGGGCGAGGCGGAAATTTGGAGCGTCTCGCGCCGGCCAAGGTAAATCTCTTCCTGCACGTCGGCCCCCTCGGCGCCGACGGCTATCATCCGATTTGCAGTCTGATGGTGTTCGCCGATATTGGCGACCAGGTTCGCCTGGCGCCCGCCGCCTCGATGGCGTTCGAGGCCCGCGGGCTGTTCTCGGAAGCCCTGGGCGTGGGGGGGGATAATCTGGTCCCGCGCGCCCGTGATCGGCTGCTTGCCGAATTCAAGGTGGCGCCGGCGCCGTTCCGGTTGACTCTCGACAAACGGTTGCCGATCGCCGCCGGCCTGGGCGGCGGCTCGGCGGACGCGGCGGCCACCCTCAACCTCATCACCGACTTTCTGACCGCGTCGGGCGCCGACCCGCCGGGCGAAACCCGGCTCGAAGACATTGCTCGGGAACTGGGCGCCGATGTGGCCGCTTGCCTGCGTTCACGGTGCGTGATCGCCCGGGGCCGGGGCGATCGGCTGGCGCCCGCGCCCCCGATGCCGCCGCTGGACGTGGTGCTCGCCAATCCCGGAGCGCCGTCATCGACGCGGGCGGTCTACCGCGCCTTCGACGCCGCCCCCGGCGAGCGGCGCGCCGATGTTCCGAACCTGCCGCGCGCGTTTCAATCCGTCCTGGACGTGGTCGATTTCATGCGCGCGGCCCGCAACGACCTCGAGGCGCCGGCCGTCGCGTCGCAGCCGCTCATCGGTGAGGCTCTGGCCGTCCTGCGGGCCGAGCCGGAGACGCGGCTGGCGCGCATGTCGGGTTCGGGGGCGACCTGTTTTTCGCTGTGCGAAAGCAGCCGGGACGCGCGACGCCTGGCCGATCGACTGGCCGCCGTCCATCCAGGCTGGTGGGCGCGCGCCTGCCGGCTGGGCTGAGGCCGGGGAACGGTCAATCCGTGGACGTGGCCGGTCGCTCAACGTGTTCACGAAACCGTGATCTCAGGCAACCGCGCGGGCCGCCGCGCGTAATGGCTGGGCGTCGGCGCACGCTGCCGGCTGTTGACAACGCGAGGTATGCCCAATGACTTCCGCTTCCATCCTCGGCGCCGCCGCGGCGGCGGCCATCGTCGCCATCCCCGCCTTGGCGTTCGGCCAGGCTCAGGCGCCCATGTCGGCGCCGGGCGTCGATGCCACCCCGCCGATGAGCGCGCCCATGAACGCGCCGTCCGCTGGCGCGGCCGGCATGAACACCAACGCCATGACGGTCGATCCCGCGCAGGCTCCCGCCAGTCAGGTCCAGGCCCTTCAGCAGGGGGACAACGCGCTGGTCACCAACGGTCCGGTGCCCGACACCCCCGCCAGTCGCGCCAAGTATGGCCGACCGCTATCGAACGCCGGAAAGAAAACCGCGCCCGCCGGTAATTGACAAGGATTCGCGGACGCTGTTGAGGCTAGCGGGAAGGATGCCCTTGGGGGGCCTTTCCCATCGAAAGGACGACCATGCCGTTTTTACGCTTGTCAGTCGCCGTCGCGGCGGTGAGCCTGATCGCCTGCCCGCTCGCGGCGCTCGCCCAGGCGGCGCCCGTCGCTTCACCGGCCTCGCCATCTCCAGCGGCTTCGGCCTCTCCCAATCTTGTGGCCAATGGCAATTTGATCTCCACCCTTCAGGGTTCTGGTCATTTTGCCACGCTTCTTAAGGCGCTCGACGCGACCAACCTGACCGCCACCCTCAAATCGACCCCTGATCTGACCCTGTTCGCGCCCACCGACGAAGCGTTCCAGGCCTTGCCGCCGGGCCAGCTCGACCAGCTTCTGATGGCCAAGAACGCCCCCCTTCTGCAGAAGGTGCTGACCTATCACCTGGTCCACCTCAATCTGGATTCCAGCAAGATCAAGGGCGCCAAGGGACCCGTGGAATCGGTGGAGACGAGCAAGTTGGTGGTTGACGGCAGCGGCCCGACGCTGAAGGTCAACGACGCCCACATCATTCAACCCGACGTCCGCGCCACCAACGGCTACATCCAGGTGGTCGATAAGGTGCTGATCCCGTCGGATGTGACATTGCCCACCGCGTCCGCGGCCGCGACGCCGCCGCCTTCGGCGCCATCTGGCGGCTGAGGGCCGCCATCGCTTGAAGCCGCGGTCGGCGGGCCCTAAGGTCCGCCGACTTTTTTTGGGCCCCGCGGATCGCGCGCCGTTTCATGTCGATGACTGCCGACAAACCATTGCCTTTTCAGGATATTATCCTGCGCCTTCACGAATTTTGGGGCGCCCGCGGATGTGTGATTCTTCAGCCCTATGACGTCGAGGTGGGGGCTGGCACCCTGCATCCCGCCACCGTTCTGCGCGCCCTGGGCCCCAAGCCCTGGCGCGCCGCCTATGTCCAGCCGTCGAGACGGCCTTCGGACGGCCGATACGGCGACAACCCAAACCGTCTGCGCCAGTTCCACCAGTACCAGGTCATTCTCAAGCCCAACCCACCGGATATGCAGGCGCTCTATCTCGCTTCCCTGGAAGCGGTGGGCATCGATTTCACGCTCCACGATATCCGCTTCGTGGAGGATGACTGGGAAAACCCCACCGTCGGCGCCTGGGGCCTGGGTTGGGAGGTGTGGTGCGACGGCATGGAGGTCAGCCAGTACACCTACTTCCAGCAGGTCGGCGGCCTCGATGTCAGCCCCGTCTCGGGCGAACTGACCTACGGCCTGGAGCGGTTGGCGATGTACGTGCAGGGCGTCGACAGCATCTACGATCTGGCGTTCAACGATCCCCAGAGCCCCGATTTCAAGACCTACGGCGAGATCTTTCTGGAAAGCGAGCGGGAGTTCTCGGCCTTTGAGCTCGAACATGCCGACGCCGCCGTTCTCAAGCGCCAGTTCGAAGAGGCGGAGCGCGCGGCGCCCAGGCTACTGGCCGAGCGCGGGCGGCAGGGGCAGCCCCTGGTCCTTCCCGCCTACGACCATGTGCTGAAGGCCTCCCATCTTTTCAACCTGTTGGACGCCGCCGGCGCGATCGCGGTGGCCGAGCGGCAGAGCTACATCAGCCGCGTCCGCGATCTGGCCAAGGCTTGCGCCCAGGCCTGGGTGGCGCTGGAAGAGGCCGGAGCCTAGGGCGTGCCGCAGCTTCTGGTCGAGCTCCTCTCCGAAGACATTCCCGCGCGCATGCAGGCCGGGGCGGCGCGCGATCTCGAACGGCTGGCCCACGAACACCTGGCCGCCGCCGATCTTACGTACGATTGCCTGCGCGCCTTCGCGGGTCCGCGGCGACTGACCCTGGTGGTGGACGGATTGCCCCTCGCCCAGGCCGACTCCGTCGAAGAACGCAGGGGCCCTCGCGTCGGCGCGCCCGACGCCGCCATCGATGGGTTTATTCGTTCGGCCGGCGTCGCGCGCGAGGCTTTGACCAAGCGCGACGGGGTCTATTTCGCGACCCTGGCGCGAAAAGGCCGACCCACGGCCGTGATCGCCGCCGAAATGATTGAGGCGATCGTGCGCGCCTTTCCATGGCCCAAGTCGATGACCTGGGGGAGCGGCTCGCTCCGCTGGGTGCGACCCTTGCATCGCATACTCTGCGTCTTCGATCGGCGGGTCGCGCTCTTCGAGATCGACGGCCTCGTCGCCGGCGATGAGAGCGAAGGCCATCGTTTCATGGGCGAGGCCGGGCCGTTTCGGGCCCACGACTTCGACGAATATCGTCAGGCGCTGGCGGACCGTTTCGTGGTGTTGGAAGTCGAGGAGCGCCAGCGCCGGATCAGCGAGGGCGCGCGGGCCCTGTGCGCGGCGCGCGGCCTTGACCTGGTGGAGGACCCTGGCCTTCTCACCGAAGTGGCCGGCATGGCCGAATGGCCGGTTCCCCTGCTGGGGGCCATGGATCCGGCCTTTCTCGAACTGCCCGCCGAGGTCGTCCGCGCCGCGATGCGCACTCACCAGAGGTATTTCGCCGTCCACGCCGTCGATGGAAGCCTCGCGCCGCGATTTATCGCCGTGGCCAATATCGAGGCCCCCGACGGCGGGGCGCTGATCGCGGCCGGGAACGCCCGGGTGCTGGCCGCGCGCCTGGCCGACGCCCGTTTCTTCTGGGACGAGGACCGAAGGCTGCCGCTGGAGGCTCGGCTGAAGGCTCTGGAGGGTATGACCTTTCACGCCAAGCTTGGCTCCGTGGGCGAGCGGGCCAGGCGCATTGAGGCGATGGCGCGGGAAATCGCCCCCAGGGTCGGCGCGCCGGCCGCGATCGCCGGCCTGGCGGCGCGGCTGGCCAAGGCCGATCTGGCGACCGCCATGGTCGGAGAATTCCCCGCCCTGCAGGGGGTCATGGGCGGCTGCTACGCCCGCGCCGAGGGGCTGGATGGCGCCGTCGCCGACGCCATCGCCGATCACTACCGGCCGCTGGGGCCGGCCGACCGATTGCCGGGGGGGCCGATCTCCGTCGCCGTCGCCCTGGCCGACAAGCTCGACACCCTGGTCGGCTTTTTCGAGATCGGAGAAAAACCGACCGGCTCGCGCGATCCCTTCGCCCTGCGCCGCGCGGCCCTGGGCGTCATCCGCATCCTCCTGGCTGAACGATCCGGGCTGAACCTGCGCCCGCTGATCGCCTATGCCGGCGTTGGCGTGGCGGTCTGCGTCATCCGCCACGTCTCGGATTCGCGGCTGAACGCCCTGAGCTATCGCCAGGCCGTGGCGGCCTTCGCCGATCCCGCCGCCGAACTGGCGGCCGCCGACCGGCTGGAGGCGAACTTCAGGGCGGTCGGGGACCGCGGGCCGGCCGAGGCGCTGGCCTTCTGGCGCGGTTTGGACGACGCGACGTGGATCGAGGAGGTTCTGGCCTTCATTCTCGATCGCCTGAAGGTTCTTCTCCGCGACGAGGGGGTGCGGCACGACCTGTGCGACGCCGCCTTCGCGCTCGGCGACGACGATCTTGTGCGCACGGTGGCGCGGGTGCGCGCCTTGGAGGCGTTTTTGGCCACCGACAACGGGGCCAACCTGCTGGCCGGCTACAAGCGGGCGGTCAACATCCTGGACGCCGAGGCCAAAAAGGGCCCGCTACCGGTCGGCGAGCCGATACAGGGATCGAATCTACCCCCGCCGGAGGCCGCCCTGATCGAGGCTTTGGCCCGTGCGCGGCCACGCGTCGATACGGCCGTGGCGGCCGAGGATTTCGCCACCGCCCTTGACGCGCTCGCCGCCTTGCGCGGGCCGGTGGACGCCTTCTTCGACAAAGTGCTGGTGAATTCCCTCATCCCCGACGAGCGCGCCAATCGCCTGCGCCTCCTGTCGCGGGTGAAGGACGCCATGAACCAGGTCGCGGACTTTTCGCGCGTTTCAGGCTAGGGAGACCATGGCGATGGAGCAGGCGACGGCGCCGCGGTGGGTCTATGGCTTCGGGGGCGGGGTGGCCGATGGCGCCTCGGCGATGAAGGCTCTGCTGGGCGGCAAGGGAGCCAATCTGGCGGAGATGTCGTCCCTTGGCCTGCCCGTTCCGCCGGGCTTCACCCTCACCACCGAGGTTTGCAACCGTTTCTACGCCGCACGCGGCACCTACCCCGCCGAGTTGCCGGACCAGGTGGCCGCCGCCCTGGCCACCGTCGAATCCCTGGTCGGAAAACGCTTTGGCGACCCGGTCAATCCCCTTTTGGTGTCGGTGCGTTCGGGCGCCCGCGCCTCCATGCCCGGCATGATGGATACGGTTCTCAACCTGGGCCTCAACGACGCCACGGTCGAGGGCCTGGCCGAGCTGGCGGCCGATCCGCGCTTCGCCTTCGACAGCTACCGCCGGTTCATCCAGATGTATTCCAACGTGGTGTTGGGCCTGGACCATCACATGTTCGAGGAGATCCTGGACGATCGCAAGGATGTCCTGGGGATCACCGTGGACACGGCGCTGACCGCCGACGACTGGCGGCAGGTGGTGGCCGATTACAAGGCGGCGGTGGAGCGTGAGCGGGGCGAGGCTTTTCCCCAGGCGCCTCACGATCAGCTATGGGGCGCGGTCGGCGCGGTGTTCGAAAGCTGGAACAACGACCGCGCCAAATTCTATCGCCGCATGCACAATATTCCCGATGCCTGGGGCACGGCGGTGACCGTCCAGTCCATGGTGTTCGGCAACATGGGCGAGACCAGCGCCACCGGGGTTGCTTTCACCCG
>JBBRQW010000049.1:0-20626 GCA_038225765.1 Caulobacterales bacterium
CTATCAAGAGCAGGTCATGCAGATCTCGCGAGCGCTCGCGGGCTACTCGCTCGGCAAGGCAGACCTCCTGCGCCGCGCCATGGGCAAGAAGAAGAAGGAGGAGATGGACCGGCAGAGGGCCAGGTTCCTCTCCGGCGCCGCCGAGCACGGCGTGGCGCCCGCCGCCGCCGACGACATGTTCGAGCGGATGGCCAAGTTCGCCGGCTATGGCTTCAACAAATGCCATGCCGCGCCCTACGCCCTGATCGCCTACCAGACCGCCTGGCTCAAGGCGAACGCGCCGGTGGAATTCTTCGCCGCCTCCATGAGCCTCGATCTTTCCAACACCGATAAGCTCGCCGTCTTCTATCAGGACGCCAAACGCCAGGGCGTCACCGTCCTGCCCCCCGACGTGAACAGCTCCGGCGCCGACTTCGAGGTTTCGGGCGGCCGCGTGCTCTATGCGCTGGGCGCGGTGCGCAACGTCGGCGCTCAGGCGATGGCGCATGTGGTGGAAGTGCGCGAGAGCGGCGGCCGGTTCGGCGACCTGTTCGACTTTCTCGAGAGGATCGATCCGCGGCACGTCAACAAGCGCGCCCTGGAGAGCCTCGCCCGCGCCGGCGCGCTGGATTGCCTCCACCCCAACCGCGCTCAGATCGTGGCGGGCGCCGAATCCCTGATCGCCTATGCCCAAAGCATGGCCGCGGATCGCGCCTCGGCGCAGGAGAGCCTGTTCGGCGAGCAGGCGGAAGCGGGCCGCCCGCGCCTGCCCAAGACCGAGCCTTGGAATCCGGTCCAGAAACTGGACGAGGAGCTGGCCGCCGTCGGCTTCTACCTGAGCGGACATCCGCTGGACGATATGGTCGAGGTCTTGCGACGACACCGCACCACGCTCCTGGTCGACGCCCTCGCCGCGGCCGCGGCCGGCGCCGAGGCCTTCCGCATGGTCGGGGTGGTCCGCCGCCGCCAGGAGCGCAGTTCGGCGGGCGACGGCGGCAAATTCGCTTTCGTCACCCTGTCCGATCCCACTGGCGAATATGAAGTGCTGTTCCCCCCCGAAACCCTGCGTCGCTGCCGCGATTTCCTGGAGCCCGGCAAGGCCGTGGTGCTCAAGATCCGCGCCAAGGCGGCCGACGGCGAGGTCCGTTTCTTCGGCGACGACGCCCAGATCCTGGAGCGGGTGGTGGCGCGGATCCCCGCCGGCCTTCGCATCCACCTCTCGCCGGCGGTGGCGCGGTTGGAGATGCTGCGCCAGGAGCTTACGCCGACGCCCTCGGGCGGCGAGGTGATCTTCGTGGCCGCGTTCCGCGGCGGCCGCGAGGTGGAGTTGCGCCTGCCCGGCCGCTATAGACTCGACCCGGCCGCGCGCGGCGCCTTGCGGACCGCGCCGGGGGTGGCTTTCCTGGAAGACATCTAGGACGTCGCTCCTTTCGGCGAGGCCGCGCCTTGCTTTCCGCCACGCCCGCGCCTAGTTAGCGCGCCATCACGCACGCGGACGTTCGGCGAGGCGCGGGTTGGTCCCCGCGCGTTTCCGTTCCGGTCCCCTCTTCGACGAGGGGTTGGTTCCGCGGAGGCTCGAACCGGAAGAAGGACAACAGGTTCATGGCGCTACCCGATTTCGCCATGCGTCAGCTCTTGGAAGCTGGCGCCCACTTCGGCCACCAGACTCATCGCTGGAACCCGAAGATGGAACGCTACATCTTTGGCGCCCGCGCCAATATCCACATCATCGACCTTTCCCAGACCATGCCGCTGCTGCACCAGGCGCTGGTGAAGGTGCGGGAAGTGGCGGCGTCGGGCGGCCGGGTGCTGTTCGTCGGCACCAAGCGTCAGGCGTCCGAGCCGGTGGCGGCGGGGGCCAAGCGCTGCGCCCAATATTATGTGAATCACCGCTGGCTTGGCGGCACCTTGACCAACTGGCGGACCATCTCCGGCTCGATCTCCCGTCTGCGCGATCTGGAGGGCGTGCTTGATGGCGGCGACGCCGGCGGTCGCACCAAGAAGGAACTGCTCAAGCTGACCCGCGAGCGGGACAAGCTGGAGCTTTCCCTGGGCGGCATCAAGGACATGGGCGGCATTCCCGATCTGATGTTCGTGATCGACACCAACAAGGAAGCCATCGCCATCCAGGAAGCGCGCAAGCTCAATATTCCGGTGGTGGCCATTCTCGACACCAACAGCGATCCGATTGGCATCAGCTTCCCGGTTCCCGGCAACGACGACGCGGCGCGCGCCCTGCAGCTCTACTGCGATCTGGTGGCCGACGCCGTGCTGGACGGATTGACCGAGGGCCAGGTCGCCATGGGCGTCGATATCGGCGCCGCCGAGTCGCCGGACGAACCGGCCCTGCGCATGAGCGCCGCCGCCAAGGCGGCCGCCGAATCGGAACGCGAGCCGGAGCCCGCGCCCGCTCCAGAACCGGAACTCGAGGCGGCCTTCACCGGCGCCGGCGAGGCGCAAGCCGTCGTCGAACCCGAACCGGCCGCGGAACCCGAACCGCCCGCGGTCGAATCCGAACTGGCCGTCGAACCCGAGCCGGCGGACGAACCGGCCCCAGAGCCGGCCCCAGAGCCGGCTTCGGCCGCCGTCGCCGAACCGGCCGAAGAATCTCCCACGAGGCCGGCCGACCCCGAACCCGCGCCGGCCGAAGCCAACGCCGAAAGCTGAACGAGGGAGGCGATGAGCCTCCGAGCCAACCCGATAGGTGGATTCCCCAACCTGGGCCGCCGACACGATCCCCCCTAGATGCGGAGCTAAAACCATGGCCGAGATCACCGCCGCGCTGGTCAAGGCGCTGCGCGACAAGTCCGGCGTCGGCATGATGGACTGCAAGAAGGCCCTGCAGGAAACCGATGGCGACATGGAGGCGGCGGTCGATTGGCTGCGCACCAAGGGCCTTTCAAAGGCGGCCAAGAAGGCCGACCGGGTGGCGGCCGAGGGCGTCGTGGCTCTCGCCACCCGCATCGATGGCGCGGGCATGACGGCGGCGGTCATCGAACTCAACGCCGAGACGGATTTTGTCGCCCGCAATGCCGCCTTTCAGGCGACCGCCCGAAAGATCGCCCAGGCGGCGCTTGGCGTGGACGGCGACGTCGAAGCCCTGCGCGCCGCTGCCCTCGATGGGGGCGAGACGGTCGGCGACGCCATCACCCACCTGATCGGCACCATCGGCGAGAACATGGTGCTGCGTCGCTCGGCCCGCTTCAGCGTGGCCCAGGGGGCCGTCGGCGCCTACACCCACGGCGCGGTGGCCGGCGCGTCCGACCTTGGCCGGATCGGCGTTTTGGTCGCCGTGGAGGGCGCGGGCGACCAGGCGGCCCTGAAGGCGCTCGGCCGCGACATCGCCCTGCATGTGGCCGCCACCGCGCCGCTGTCCCTGTCGGTGGAAGACCTCGACCCGGCGGCGGTGGAGCGCGAGCGGGCCATCTTCACCGAACAGGCGATCGCCTCGGGAAAGCCGCCCGCCGTGGCCGAAAAAATGGTCGAGGGCCGCATCCGCAAATTCTACGAAGAGGCCGTGCTTCTGAAACAGGCCTATGTGCGCGATCCGGGCCTGACCATCGAGCAGCTGGTGGCGCAAACGGCCAAGGCCGTCGGCTCGCCGGTGACCGTCAAGGGTTTCGCCCGCTTCGCCCTGGGCGAGGGGGTGGACAGGATTTCCGGCGACTTCGCGGCGGAAGTGGCGGCCATGACCGGCCCGCGCTAGGATCGCCCTTGAGCCTCCGCGAGATGGGAGCGACTCGCCAGGGTGATCTTGCCATGACCGATCCGCGCCCGCCCTATCGCCGCATCCTGCTGAAGGTGTCGGGTGAGGTGCTGATGGGCGACGCGCCCTTCGGCATCGACATGAACACGCTCGAGGCGGTGGCGGCCGACATCGCTTCCGTGGCCGCCCATGGTTTCGAACTTTGCCTGGTGATCGGCGGCGGCAACATCTTCCGCGGCGTCTCCATGGCCGGTCGGGGCATGGAGAGGGCCGGCGCCGATTACATGGGCATGCTGGCGACGGTGATGAACGCCCTGGCCCTGCAGAGCGCGCTGGAGAAAGCCGGTGTGCACACCCGCGTACAGTCGGCCATCCCCATGGACGCGGTGTGCGAGCCTTACATCCGTCGCCGGGCGCTTCGCCACCTGGAAAAGGGCAGGGTGGTGATCTTCGCCGCTGGCCTTGGCGCGCCCTTCTTCACCACCGACACGCCCGCCGCCCTGCGCGCCGCCGAGATGGGTTGCGACGCCCTGTTCAAGGGCACCAGCGTCGATGGCGTCTACACCGCCGATCCCAAGCAGGATCCCAAGGCCCGGCGCTATGAGCGCCTGAGCTATCATGAGGTCCTCTCGAAAAACCTGAAGGTCATGGACGCCTCGGCGATCGCCCTGATGCGCGACAACGCCATTCCGATCGTCGTCTTCTCCATCCGCGAGCCGGGCAACCTGTTGCGGGTCGTGGGCGGCGGCGGCGTCTTCACCACCATCGAAGATGCAAAATAAGAAGGAAAGCATGGGTCATGGCGTCCGACGAACAACCCGATCTCAAGAAGTATCGCGAGCGCATGGACAAGGCGGTCATCGCGCTCAAGGAGGAATTCTCGACCCTGCGCACCGGCCGCGCCTCCGCCGGCCTGCTCGACCAGGTGCATGTGGAGGCTTACGGCTCGCGGATGCCGATCAGCCAGCTCGGCGCCGTTTCGGTGCCCGAACCGCGTTCGATCACCGTCAGCGTGTGGGACAAGGCGGTGGTGGTGTCGGTGGAAAAGGCCATCCGTAATTCAGGGTTGGGTCTCAACCCGGTTGTCGAAGGGCAAAACCTGCGTATTCCCATTCCCCCCCTTACCGAGGAGCGCCGGCGCGATCTCGTGAAATTGGCCGGCAAATACGCCGAGCAGCAGCGGGTCGCGGTTCGCAATGTGCGCCGCGAGGCGATGGACGATCTGCGCAAGGCGGAAAAGGACGCCGCGATCAGCCAGGACGACCACAAGCGCCTCGAGGGCGAGGTCCAGAAGCTCACCGACGAGGCGGTTCGCAAGGTCGACGAGACCTTGAAAACCAAGGAGCAAGAGATCATGCAGGTCTAGGGGAAGAGCGGCGAGGCCACGGCGAGCGAAGGGACCCATCATGTCGCCGGCGATCGGCAGGCACGACAGA
This sequence comes from Caulobacterales bacterium, assembly GCA_038225765.1. Classification (GTDB taxonomy): domain Bacteria; phylum Pseudomonadota; class Alphaproteobacteria; order Caulobacterales; family Caulobacteraceae; genus Acaudatibacter. The sequence goes on from JBBRQW010000049.1 coordinate 5,122, forward strand.
GCGCCGACGCCGGCGATCGCCGGCGCCCGATCGGGTCTGCACGTCGCCATCATCATGGATGGAAATGGGCGTTGGGCCAAACAGCGGGGCCTGCCCAGGGCTTTTGGCCATCGGGCCGGCGTCGCGGCGCTGCGTCGCACCGTCGAGGGGGCGCCGCAGTTGGGCATCGAGCGCCTGACGGTGTTCGGCTTTTCCACCGAAAACTGGAGGCGGCCCAAGCCGGAAATCTCCGAACTGATGAGTCTGCTCAAGGCTTATTTCGACAGCGATCTCGCCCGCCTGGAGGCCGACGGGGTGAGGGTGCGGATCGTCGGCCGCCGCTCGGGTCTCGATGCGGACATCCTCGACATCGTCGAGCGGGCGGAGGCCCGCACCGCCGGCAACGCGCGTTTCTTCCTGCAGGTCGCCTTCAACTATGGCGCCCGGGCCGATATCGTCGATGCGGCGCGCCGGTTCGCTCTGGCCGTGGAAGAGGGTGAAGCGCGGGCGGCCGATCTGAGCGAGGCGGCGTTCGAGGCGTGCCTATCGACGGCCCCGGCTCCGGCGCCCGACCTGATCATCCGCACCGGCGGCGAACAGCGCCTCTCCAATTTCCTGCTCTGGGAATGCGCCTACGCCGAGCTGGTTTTCCAGGACGTCTATTGGCCCGACTACGGCCCCGATCAACTGAAGGCCGCCCTGGCCAACTTCCATTCCCGGGAGCGGCGATACGGCGGGGTCGCCATCGATGACGTTCTTGCCGCGAGCTAGGCGCTTCGACTGGGACAACTTCGGTGTCAGGGCGGGCTCCGGCGCCGTTCTGGCCGGGGTCGCCGTGTGGGCCGTGTGGGTGTTCGATGGGCCGTCCCCCCTGTGGCGCGCTCCGTTCCTGGTCATGATCGCGGTGGCCGGGGCCCTTCTGTCCATTGAATGGGCGGCCATGGTGACCTCCCGCCATTCCGCGCGGGCGGCCGTGGTGACCACCGTGGCGGTGGTGACGGTGACTCTGGTGGCCTACACTGGCCGCTACCTTGAGGCCTGGGGCTGCGTGGCCCTAGGCGCCCTGGCCGCCGGCGCCGTGGCGATGGGCGCCTCGAGGCGGGCCATCGACGCGGCCTACGGGGTGCTCTATATCGCGCCGGCCTGCCTGGCGATCGTCTGGCTTCGAGACACGATGCAGGGCAGAGGTTGGATATTGATGTTGTTCGCGACGACCTGGGCGGCCGATATCGCCGCCTTTGTCGTTGGCAGCGCCCTCAAGGGTCCCAAGCTCTGGCCACGCTTCTCCCCGAATAAGACATGGTCCGGCTTCATCGGGGCGTTGGCCGGCGCCATGGCCGCCGCCGTGGGTGTCGCGGCAAGCATCATGCATCTCTCGCTGGTGGGCGCGGCGGGGATCGGCCTGGCGGGGGGACTGGCGACCATGGCCGGCGATCTTTGGGAGTCGATGTTGAAACGACGGTTCGGCGTAAAGGATTCCGGGGATCTCATCCCCGGCCACGGAGGGTTGCTCGATCGCGTCGATGGCCTGATGTTTGCCGTCATGGTGTTCGCGGTCGCCCGTCTGGTCGTCCATTTTGGCTGGGCGCACTGATGGCCGCGCGCACGGTGGTGATTCTCGGCTCGACCGGATCGGTCGGCGTTTCGACTCTGGACCTGCTTTCCCAGGTGAAGGCCGAGGTCGATATCCTCGCCCTGACGGCGGGCCGCAACGTGGCGCTGCTGGCCCAGCAAGCTCTGGCGTGGCGACCCAGACTCGCCGTCATCAAGGACGAAAGCCGGGCGCCTGAGCTGCGCGAGCGCCTCGCCGGATCGGGAATCGCGGTCGCCGCCGGTGAGGCCGCCATCGTGGAAGCGGCGGGGCAGGGCGCTGACTGGGTCATGGCCGCGATCGTCGGGGTCGCCGGTCTCGCGCCAACTCTGGCGGCCGCCAGGGCCGGTTCGATCGTCGCCTTGGCGAACAAGGAAAGTCTGGTGTGCGCGGGCCCGGCTCTGCTGGCTGTCGCCAAGGCGGCGGGGGGCCAGGTGATTCCGGTCGATTCCGAACACTCGGCGATCTTTCAGGTCTTTCAACCGGCCAGCGCCGATCAGGTGCGTCGCCTCATCCTCACCGCCTCTGGCGGCCCGTTCCGAGGCTGGGGCCGCGAGGCGATGGCCGCCGCCACCCCGGAGCAGGCGGTGGCTCACCCCACCTGGGACATGGGGGCCAAGATCTCGGTCGACTGCGCCACCATGATGAACAAGGGCCTCGAGATGATCGAGGCCTCCTATCTGTTCGCCATGCCGGCCGAGCGCATCGAGGTGATCGTCCATCCCCAATCGGTGGTTCACAGCCTGGTGGAATATGCCGATGGTTCGACCCTTGCCCAACTGGGCCCGCCGGACATGCGGGCCCCGATCGCCTGCGCCTGGGCGTGGCCGGCGCGCGTCGCCTGGCCGGCCGAAAAACTCGACCTGGCGGCGATCGGGCGGTTGACCTTCGAGGCGCCGGACGACAAGCGTTTTCCCGCCCTGGCCATCGCTCGTCAGGCTCTGGGAGCCGGGGCCGGCGCTTCGGCGGCGATGAACGCCGCCAACGAGGTGGCGGTGGGCGCCTTTCTGGACCGCGCGATCGGCTTTCTCGACATCGCCGAGGCGGTTGCGCGGACGATCGAGGAGATGAACGACGCCGGCGCCCTCGCCGCCGGGCCCGATGACGAAGCCCTCGACTGGGCGCTCACGATCGATACCAACGCGCGGCGCGTGGCCGCCCAAGTCCTGTCGCGATTCGAGCGCATGGGCTGAAGGCCGCGAGGAGACCACCCGTCATGATGGCCTTTCTGCAGAACGCTTTTTTTTACGTGGCGCCGTTCCTTTTCGTCATCACCGTCATCGTCACCATCCATGAGCTGGGGCATTTCGCCGCCGCCCGCGCCTTCGGCGTGGCGATCGACCGCTTTTCCATCGGCTTTGGCCGCGCGCTTCTGTCATGGAAGGATCGCGGCGGCCTCGAATGGCGAATCGGCTGGCTCCCGCTGGGCGGCTACGTCCGCTTCGCCGGCGACGACAACGCCGCCAGCGTTCCCGACCAAGGCGACCTGGCCGCGATGCGCGCCGCCATCGTCCAACGCGAGGGCCCTGGCGCCGAGAGAAAATATTTTCATTTCAAGCCATTGTGGCAACGCGCGTTGATTGTCGCCGCCGGTCCGGCGGCCAACTTCGTGCTGGCCGTCGTACTCTTCTCGCTGGGTTTCGCCTTGTTCGGTCAACCGATGTCGACCACCCGGGTCGAGGTTGATCCCGCCGGGGCGGCGGCCAGGGCGGGCTTTCAATCGGGCGACGTGCTGTTGCGCGCCGACGGACGGCCGATGCGAAGTTTCGAGGACATCCAGTTCTACGTGCAGTTCAGGGCCGGCGCGCCGATCGACTTTACCATCGACCGCGCCGGCCGGCGGCTGCATCTCGCCGCGCGTCCGGCCGCCGTCCAGGTCCCCAGCCCCTTCGGCGGCGTCGAGACGATCGGTCGCCTGGGCCTGACCGCCCCGCTGGGGAAACTCCAACGCTACGGGGCCCTGGAAGCTCTGCCCATGGGCCTGGCCAAGACCTGGCAGGTGACCGCGACCACCGTTTTCTACCTGGGGCGCATCGTCTCCGGTCAGGTCGGGGCCAATCAGCTCCACAGCTTCATCGGCATCGCCCATGCCTCCGGCGCCATCACCAAGCAGGCCGTCGCCATCGCGCACGACGGGCGAATCAGCTGGGTGGTCGCGACGGCCTTTTCCCTTGTTCAATTGGCGGCTCTGTTGTCGGTCAGCGTCGGCCTGCTCAATCTCCTGCCGATACCGGTTCTGGACGGCGGCCATCTGCTCTTCTATGCCTACGAAGGCGTCGTGCGCCGCCCGCTTCGCGCCCGCGTCCAGGCGGCCGGATATCGCGTGGGCCTTGCTTTGCTGGTGGGTTTGATGTTGTTCGCCACCTGGAACGACCTGCGGGGACTGCGCGTGGTTCACTTCTTCGGCAGCTTGTTTTCGTAAGGCGACCTTCCCTGGCATGGCCGATCCGTTGAAAAATTTCCGCGCGCGCAACGCGGCGCTGGTGTCGGGCTTGGCTCTGCTCGTGGGCGGGGCGGCGCTGACGGCGCCCCAGGTGGTTCTCGCTCAGGCGCAACAGAGCGGCGTGGTGGGGCGCATCGTCATTCAGGGCAACGAGCGGATCGACCCTGAAACCATCACTTCCTATCTGCCGATCGCGGTGGGCGACACCGTCGATCCGGCCAAGATCGACATCGCCTTGAAGACGCTGTTTCGAACCGACCTGTTTTCCGACGTGAAGATCGATTTGCAGGGAACCGATCTGGTCGTGAAGGTGGTGGAAAACCCGGTGATCAACCAGGTTCTGTTCGAGGGAAATTCCAGCATCAAGGAAGACAAGCTCAAGGACGAGGTCCAGATCCGCCCCAGGGGTGTGTTCACGCGCGCCAAGGTCGAGGAGGATGTCGGAAGAATCGTCGAGCTCTATCGGCGGGCGGGGCGAATTTCGGCCACGGTGACGCCCAAGATCATCGAATTGCCCCAACGCCGCGTCGATCTCATTTTCGAAATCAACGAGGGTCCGAAGAGCGGTATCCTCAGGATAAATTTTCTTGGCAACAAAGAATTTTCGGCCAACGATCTACGAAACGTGGTCGTCACCAAGGAAAGCCAATGGTATAAATTCTTTTCTTCCAACGACAACTATGACCCCGATCGGATCGAGTACGACCGCGAACAGTTGAGAAAATACTATCGCAACCGCGGTTTCTACGATTTTCGCATCGTTTCGTCGGTGGCCGAGTTGGCGCCGGATAAGAATGGCTTCGCGGTCACCTATGCCCTGGACGAAGGCGCGAAATACCATTTCGGCAAACTCACCGTTCAGACCGATCTCAAAAAACTGAACGGGGACATCCTGCGCCAGCTCCTGCCGATCCGCGAGGGGCAGGTCTACCAGGATCAGAAGATCGATCAGGCCACGGACGCGCTGACCTTCGCCGCCGGCGCGGCCGGATTTGCGTTCGTCGATGTGCGCCCGCAGTATAAGGCCGACCCCGTCAAGCACACCGTCGATGTGGTGTTCGAGGTCAAGGAAGGGCCGCGTGTCTACATCGACCGCATCGACATCGTGGGCAACACCACGACGCTCGACTATGTGATCCGCCGCGAGCTCAACGTGGCCGAGGGAGACGCCTACAACCGCGCCCTGGTCGATCGCTCGAAGAACAACATCCGGGCCCTCGGCTTCTTCAAGGATGTCGACATCACCAATGTGCCCGGTTCGGCGCCGGATCGCACCAATCTGCAGGTTCACGTCACCGAACAGCCGACCGGGCAATTGTCGTTCAGCGCCGGCTACAGTTCGATCGACCTACTGGTCACCGACGTGGGGGTCAGCCAATCCAATTTCCGCGGGCGCGGCGAGGATGTGCGCGCCCGCCTGTCGCTGGGATCGCTGCGGCAACAGGCCGATTTCTCGTTCACCCAACCGCATTTCCTGGATCGCGACCTGCAGGCGGGTTTCGACCTCTACACCTATCGCTACGACTTCTCGCTGCAGGCGTCGTACAACACCGCTTCCACCGGGGGCACCGTGCGGGTGGCGTTCCCGTTGACGTCCAACAGTCTTTTGACGACGCGCTATACGTTGCGCACCGACGATGTGATCGTCGATGATTCTTTGTGCATTCCAGGCGCGGAACTGGTCTCGGTGGTGCTTTGCCAGCAGCGCGGATCCTACATCACCTCGCAGGTCGGCTACACTCTGGGACTGGACAAGCGCAACGATCCGATCGTCGCCACCCGCGGTTATTTCATCAATCTTTCACAGGACGTGGCGGGCGCGGGCGGGTCGGTCCACTATGTGCGCAATGAATTGCGCGGCGGCTGGTACCATGGCTTCAACAAGGATTTCATCTTCAGTTTCACCGGCTCGGCGGGCTATATCGACGGTTGGAACGGCGACAATATCCGCATAACCGATCGATTTTATGAGGGCGGCGACACCTTCCGCGGCTTCGAGATCGCCGGCATCGGCCCACGCGACACCCAATTCGGCGACTCCCTGGGCGGCAAGCTCTACGCCATCGGCACCGTGGAGATGACCATACCGACAAAACTGCCCGAACAATACGGCATCAGAGCCGCCCTGTTCTCGGATTTCGGCACGCTCGGCGTCCTGGATCGCGCCGAAAAGGTCGATCCGAACACAAATCAGCCACTCCTAACCGTACAAGACGATCTGGGGCTCAGGGCGTCGGCGGGCATCAGCATCTTCTGGAAATCGCCCATGGGGCCGTTGCGCTTCGACTTCAGTCAGATCATCCGAAAAGATTCCTACGATAAGACGGAATTGTTCCGTTTTTCCACATCAACAAGGTTCTAGACTCCATGACTAAACAGTTTCTGGCTTTGGGCGCCGCGAGCGTCATCGCCGTGGCCGTTATCGCCTCGGCCGCTCAAGCCGCCCCGGCCGCCGCCGCCGCCCCCGCTGCCGGCGTCGCCCAAGGCCCGGCCATACCGGGCCTATGCGTCCTGTCGGCCGATCAGGCGATCGCCACCTCGACGGTCGGCAAATACGTGGGCGGGCGGATGAATCAGATCGTGGCCCAGGTCAAGGCGGAGCTGACGCCGGAAGAGACCTCTCTCACCAACGACGCCAAGGCCCTGGACGCGGCGCGTTCGACGCTCGACGCGGCGGCGTTCCAAACCCGCGCCCAGGCCCTCCAGGTTCGCGCCAACAACCTTCGTCAGAAACAGGAACTTCGCCAGCGCGAGGTTTCCGAGACCCAGAAAAAGGCGGTCAATCGCATCGCCCAGGAACTCGAGCCGATCGCCCGGCAACTCTATCAGCAAAAGCGTTGCAGCGCCTTGCTGGACAAGGGATCGGTGATGATGGTCAACCCGCAGATGGATATGACCAACGAAGTGGTGGCCGGTCTTAACGCCAGGATCCAGCAGTTCGCGTTCGACCGCGAGCGTCTCGATACCGCCGCCCCCGCCCGCTGATTTAAGCGGGAGGAACCGGCGCCGCAGGCTCATGCCGGACCCTCGCTTCTACGAATCCCTGGGCCCGACGGATCTGGGTGAGCTCGCCGCGCTGACCGGCGCGAAATTGTTCGACGTGGGGGCGGCGGCGCGATTCGTCGCGCAGGCGGCGGTATTGGCCGGCGCGGACGAGCTGAGCGTCACCTACTTCGCCGACCGCCGGTATTCCGCGGCGTTGGCTCGGACGCGGGCGGCGGCCTGTTTCATCGCCGGCGAGCACGCGGCCCGGGCGCCGGATGGTTGCGTGGCCCTTGTCACCCGCTCGCCCCAGGCGGCCTACGCCATCGCCGCCGATCGTCTTCACCGCCCCCGCCGCCACGACGCCGCCGGGCCCGCCATCCATCCAGCGGCGGAGATCGAGGAAGGCGTGATTCTTGGCCCGGGGGTGACGATCGGTCAGGGCGCGACGATTGGCCGGGGCGCCCATATTTCGCCCGGCGCCGTGATCGGGCCAGGCGTGGCGATCGGCCCGGACGGCTACGTCGGCGCGGGCGCCAGCATCGGTTTCGCCCTGATCGGCGCGCGGGTCGCGATCCATGCCGGGGCGGTGATCGGGGAACCGGGTTTTGGGGCGGCGGCCGGGCCGGACGGACTGGTGGATGTCCCGCAGCTCGGGCGGGTGATCATTCAAGATGGAGTCACCGTTGGTTCCGGCTCCTGCATCGATCGCGGCGCCTGGGACGATACGGTGATTGGCGAAAACACCAAGATCGACAACCTCGTGCAGATCGCCCACAACGTGGTGATCGGGCGCGACTGCCTGCTGGCGGCCCACACCGGCATTTCCGGCAGCGTCATCGTCGGCGATGGGTGTATGTTCGGCGGCCGGGCCGGCGTCACCGACCATGTGACGATCGGAGCGGGGGCGCGGATCGCCGCCGCCGCCGGCGTGATGAGGGATGTCCCGGCCGGCGAAAGCTGGGGCGGCCATCCGGCGCGGCCCATGAAGCGATGGCTGCGCGAGACGGCGTGGCTGGCGCGGGCCGCCCGGCGGCGCCACGGAGGCGGGGACGAACAATGACGCGGAACAAGCCCGAGGCGGCGATCGAGGGCGACATCGACATTCAGGAAGTGATGCGTCGCATCCCGCACCGGCCGCCATTTCTGCTCATCGATCGCGCGGAAGCTTTTTGCCCGGGTCAGTCCCTGGTCGGCATCAAATGCGTGACCATCAACGAACCCTTTTTTCTGGGGCATTTCCCCGGCAACCCGGTGATGCCGGGGGTGCTGATCGTTGAAGCCCTGGCTCAGACCGGCGGCCTTCTGATGTCCAAGTCCTGGGACGTCGATCCGGAGGGCAAGATCATTCTGTTCATGTCGGTGGACAATTGCCGGTTCCGCTATCCGGTGCGGCCTGGGGATGTCTTGCGGATGGAGGTGTCGGTCCAGCGGGTTCGCGGTGATGTGGTGAAGTTTCGCGGGCGGGGCATGGTGGGCGATAAACTGGCCGCCGAGGCTGAGTTCGCCGCCATGCTGGTCGATACCCGCAAATGACCCGGATTCACGCCACCGCCATCGTTGATGACGAGGCGAGAATGGCCGATGATGTCGAGATCGGCCCGTTCTGCATCGTCGGCCCCGGCGCCTGGCTGGGCGCGGGGGTGCGGCTCGCCTCGCATGTGGTGATCGAAGGCCTGACCGATATCGGGGAGGGATGCGTCGTTCATCCCTATGCCTGCCTGGGCGGGCCGCCTCAGCATTCGGGACACAGAGGCGAACCGACCCGGCTCACGATCGGCGAGCGAAACATCATCCGCGAGCAGGTGACCATGCATTGCGGCACGGCGATGGGCCGGGGCGTGACGACGGTGGGGTCGGACGGGTTTTTCATGGTCGGCGTGCATATCGGGCACGACTGCGTGGTCGGCGACAAGGTGATCATGGCCAACAACGCCACCCTGGGCGGGCATGTGGTGGTGGGTGACCACGTGATCATGGGCGGCCTCTCCGCGGTTCACCAAAACACCCGCATCGGCCGCCACGCCTTTGTCGGCGGCATGGCCGGAGTCAACCACGATGTCATCCCGTTCGGCAATGTGTGGGGCAACCACGCCCACCTCGAAGGCCTGAATCTGGTGGGCCTGAAGCGCCGGGGGTTTCCACGCGAGACGATCAACACCTTGCGCGCCGCCTACCGCATGTTGTTCGCCGAGGAAGGCACGTTTCAGGAACGCCTGGACGACACCGCCGCGGCCTATGTCGGCTCGCCGGAAGTGATGGAAATCGTCGATTTCGTGCGCGCCGACGCCGATCGGCCGCTGACCACGCCGCGGCGGGAAATCTGACGCCGCCCGCTGGCAAGCTTGGCCTGATCGCGGGTGGCGGTGCCCTGCCGGTCAATCTCGCGCGCCATTGCCGGGCCGCCGGCCGACCGTTGTTCGTGGTCCGGTTGCGGGGGTTCGCGGCGGCGGCCCTCGACGAATTCGACGGCGCCGATGCGGGCCTTGGCCAACTGGGCGCCGGCATGCGCGCGCTGCGCGGGGCCGGATGCGCGAGCGTCTGTTTCGCCGGCTCGGTCGCCCGCCCCGATTTCCGCGATTTGAAGCCAGACCTGCGCGGCCTGGCCGCTCTTCCCGGCGCGATCGCGGCGGCGCGCCAGGGAGACGACCGGCTGCTGACCTTCCTGATCGGCGAGTTCGAGAAGGACGGCTTCGCGGTCGAGGGCGCCCATGAGGTGATGACCGGGCTTGCTCTGGAGGCGGGCCCCCTCGGGCGCCATTCGCCCGGCGCCAAACACCAAGCCGACATCGCTCGCGCGATGGAGGCGGCCATGGCCATCGGCGCGCTCGATATCGGTCAGGGCGCGGTGTGTTGCGACGGCCTGATCCTGGCCCTGGAAGCCCAGGAGGGAACCGACGCGATGCTCGCCCGCGTGGCCGATCTGCCTGAGGCGATTCGCGGCGCCCCCGATCGTCCGCGCGGCGTGCTGGCCAAGGCGTGCAAGCCGGGCCAGGACCTGCGCATGGATCTGCCGACCATCGGCCCGGCGACGGTGCGGCATGCCAAAAGCGCCGGCCTGGCCGGCATCGCCGGGGAAGCGGGCCTGATCCTGGTGCTCGATCGGGGTGCGGTGATCTCGCTCGCCGACGAACTTGGGCTGTTCGTGATCGGCGTACCCTCCAGGCGCCCATGACTCCCGCCTGTGTGATGCTGGTGGCGGCCGAAGCGTCCGGCGACGCGCTCGGCGCCGCGTTAGCGGGCGCCCTTCGGGAGAGATTGGGCGAGGCGGTGCGTTTCGTCGGGGTCGGCGGCGCGCGCATGGCGGTCATGGGCGTGGTGAGCCCGTTCGACACCGGGCCGCTCGCGACTCTCGGCTTGTTCGACGGCCTGGCCGCCTGGCCCCTGGTGCTGCGCCGCGCCGGCGAGACGGCGACTCTGGCCGCCCGGACGCGCCCGGACGTGGCGGTGCTGATCGACGCCTGGGGTTTCAATCTGAGGGTGGCGCGCCGGCTGCGTCGCCTCGAGGGTGGCCCGTATCTGCTCAAATACGTCGCCCCGCAGGTGTGGGCGACGCGGCCGGGGAGGGCGCGCACCCTGGCGCGGTCGGTGGACCGCTTGTTGACCATCCATGCCTTCGACGCTCCCTTCTTCGAGCGCGAGGGCTTGCCGGTTACCTTCGTCGGCAATCCAGCTCTGGCTCGAGATTTCTCCACGGCCGATCCGGCGCGGATTCGCGCCACACTGGGGGCGGCGCCCGACGATCCGATTCTTCTGGTGCTTCCCGGCAGCCGCCCCGGCGAGGTCGATCGCCTCCTGCCTGACTTTGGCGCCGCCGTACGGATATTGCAGGCCGAACGCCCCGACCTGTGGATCGTGGTCGCCGCCGCCGAGACGGTCGCGCCCGCCGTCAAGGCCCGCGTGGTCGGGTGGGGTGGTCGGGTCGTGGTGATCGAGGGCGAGGCGGCGCGTCTGGACGCCATGCGGGCGGCCACCGTGGCCCTGGCCTGCAGCGGCACGGTGACCACCGAACTGGCCTTGGCGGGCTGCCCCATGGTGGTGGCCTATCGGCTCGATGCCTTGAGCCATCTGGTCGTCGAGCGCCTCATCCGCACGCCCTACGTCACGCTTTTTAATGTGGCGGCGGGGGCTTTCGTCGCGCCGGAGTTGATCCAGGACCGCTGCAACGGGCTGGCTCTGGCGAGCGAGATCGCCCTTCGCCTCGACGACCCCGACCTTCGGGCGGCGCAGGTCGCGGCTCAGAACGCGGCCCTGGAAATCATGCGCGGCGGCATCCACGATCCCGCCGGCGCCGCCGCCGAAGCGGTGATCGCCGCCCTGCGCCAGGCCGGACGCCTGGACGCCGATTCGCCGCGCTCCGGCTAAAGGCGAGGAGTCGCGCTCGGCGGCTGGAGCCTTGGGCGGCTGAGATGAACCACCCCTACCCCTGCCGTCACCGCCGGGACTTGCGCCGGTGATCCAGGCCACAACCTTTTGCTCGCCATCGGCGCCAACTCACGTCATCGTCCATAGAGTTGCGGACGCTCATAGGACAAAATAGACGTCATGGCCGCCCTTCCCCAGTTTGCCGCCCGCCCCCCCAAGCTGCGTCGTTTGCTGCTGCTCGCGACAGTCGGCGCGACGATCGCCGGCCCGGTGGCCTCTCAGCGAGCCAACGCCGCCGTGGGGCGGTGGCCCGCGCCGGTCCCGGCGCTCCACTGGAAGCCTTGCGCCGACCCCAGCCGGGCAGGCTTTGAGTGCGCAACAGCGCAGGTCCCGCTGGACTATTCGAGGCCGCGGGGCAAGACCATCGAGCTCGCTCTGATCCGTCACAAGGCGACCGACAGGGCCCACCGCATCGGCTCGCTCTTCTTCAACCCCGGTGGCCCGGGAGGCCGCGGCACCGTTGTTCTGCCCCTGTATTTCAAAGGGCCGACCAGCCCCGCGCCCGTGATGTTTCCAGTGAGAGTGCGCGAGCGCTTCGATATCGTCAGTTGGGATCCGCGGGGCGTCGGCGAGAGTACGTCGGTGCAGTGTTTCGCCACCCCGCAAGAGGAGGCGAAACGAATAGGCGAACTTGGCGTGGGTGTCCCCGAGACCAAGGCGCAACAGAAGGCCTGGATCGACGGTTGGGCCGACATTGCCCAGCATTGCGCCAAGAGCAAATCCGCCTACCTGCTCCCGCACGTATCGACGGCCGACACGGCCCGGGATCTCGATTTGCTGCGGCGGGCTGTGGGTGACGAGAAGCTGACCTACCAAGGGAACTCCTATGGAACCTTCCTGGGCGCGGTGTATGCCAATCTGTTCCCGGACAAGGTGCGCGCCATGGTGTTGCTGGGTAACGACGAACCCGTGGGTTACACGAACCTAGGCCATGACAATCCGAGCCTCGACGTCTCCCTGCGACAAAATGTCGAGCAGGGCACCGCCCAGACTTTGAATGCCTTTCTCAAGCTCTGCGGTCAGGCATCCACGCAGCAGTGTGCGTTCTCGGCCGGTTCCGGAGCGGCCACAAAGGCAAAGTGGGAAAGCCTGTTGGAGCGCCTCCGCGCGAGCCCAATAACCGTGGGCGACGTGAAATACGACTATGATTTGGTGGTCACCTTGACGGTCGTCTCGCTCTATGAAGTGTCGCCCGGATTCATCGGCTTCGACTGGCAATGGCTGGGGAAGATGAACGAGGCGCTTTGGGAGGGGAGCACCAACCCTCGCGATTACCCACCGTTCGCGGAAAGTCCGGGGGGGCAGCAGGCGGTGCAACTCCTTGCCGTAACGTGCGCTGAAGCTCCAAACCCGCGCAATCGCGCCGCCTATTTCACGCTTGCTGACCTGGCCACGGAACGTGCCGGGCCTGTCGGCCCCTACTGGGTCTGGCGCGATGCGGAGTGCGCCGCTTGGCCGGCTACCGCGGCCGATCGATACAACGGTCCGTGGAACAGGGCCACCGCCAACCCGATCCTGCTCATCAACAATACTTATGACCCGGCCACTCCCTATAGCGAGGCGGTCGCGATGGCCAAGGCGTTGGCCAACACGCGCCTGCTCAAAATCGAAGGCTACGGGCATGCGGACGCCGCCGTTCCGAGCACCTGCGCGGATGGTTACGTGAGCGCCTACTTCATTGAACTGACGCTGCCGCCAAAGGGGACGGTGTGCCAACAGGACACGGCGCCGTTTGCCAATCTGGCTGTCGGCGAGGCGGTCAAACTGCCGTAGAGCCTGATGCGTTTGCACGGAACAGATGCGGACGCTGAATCAGGCTCTACACGTTTAAGTCTAGAGCAAATTATCCCCGTTCAGACGATTCCGTCTGAACGCGGTTTGCTCTAGCACCCGGATTCGCCCGGCCGTCGATCCACACCGAAACGCCAACTTTTTCTCGCCCGCGTCCGCCGCGGACCTCAAGCGGACGCGGGGAAGTCCTTGACGCCGAGGTGTTCGAGACCTCCGTTGAGATGGATCTTGCGCCGACGGATCAAGGCGGGCCACCCGCTCACATGACCGCAAACCACTTTTCCGAGACGTCAGGAACGCCCGCTGTCTGGCGCCGGCGAGCCGACAAAGAGCCTTGGGGATACTGCCGCCACCCCGGGTCAGATTTATCCGCTACCCCCGCGCCTCCAGCGGCGGGTAGTCCCGTTTGAGCGGTCCGGTGTAGAGTTGGCGCGGGCGGCCGATCTTGCGTTGCGGGTCCTCGAACATCTCCTTCCACTGGCTGATCCACCCCACCGTGCGGGCGATGGCGAACAGCACGGTGAACATGGTGGTCGGAAAGCCCATGGCCTTCAAGGTGATGCCGGAATAGAAATCGATGTTGGGATAGAGCTTGCGGTCGATGAAATAGGGATCGTCGAGCGCGATTTTCTCCAGTTCCAGAGCGACTTTCAGCAACGGGTCGTCGCCGTCGCCGATCTCGTCGAGTACCTCGTGGCAGGTCTGCTGCATGACGATGGCGCGGGGATCAAAATTCTTGTAGACCCGATGGCCAAACCCCATCAGGCGGTATTTGCGGTCTTTCACGCCCTGGACATACTCGGGAATCCGGTCGACCGTGCCGATCTCCTTGAGCATCATCAGCGCCTCCTCGTTGGCGCCGCCGTGGGCGGGACCCCACAGGCAGGCGATGCCGGCGGCGATGCAGGCGAAGGGATTGGCCCCAGAGGAGCCGGCGAGGCGAACCGTCGAGGTGGAGGCGTTCTGCTCGTGATCGGCATGCAGGAGGAAGACACGATCCATGGCCCGGGTCAGGACAGGGTTGGGTTTCCAGTCCTCGGCGGGCACCGAAAAGGCCATGCGCAGGAAATTCTCGGCATAGGACATGTCATTGCGCGGGGTCACGAACGGTTGGCCGATGGAATACTTGAACGCCCGCGCCGCGATGGTTGGCATCTTGGCGATCAGCCGGTGGGCCGAGATCTTGCGCTGCTCGGGATCGTCGACGTTGATGCTGTCGTGGTAAAAGGCGGAGAGTGCGCCCACCGCGCCGGTCATGATCGCCATCGGGTGGGCGTCCGAGCGGAAGCCGCCGAAGAAGCGGTCGAACTGCGCGTGCAGCATGGTGTGATAGGTGATGGTCCGCTCGAAATCGGCGAACTCGGCGGCGTCGGGAAGCTCGCCATTCAAGAGCAGGTAGCAGACTTCGATGAAGCTGGAGTGCTCCGCCAGTTGCTCGATCGGATAGCCGCGATGCAAGAGGATGCCCGCGTCGCCGTCGATATAGGTGATCTTGCTTGCGCAGCTCGCGGTCGAGGTGAAGCCGGGATCGAAGGTGAACACGTCGGCGTCGGCGTAGAGCTTGCGCACATCGACCACGTCCGGGCCCGCGGTCCCCTTGATCAGGCCCAGATCGTAGTCCTTGCCGCCGAGCGTCAGCGTGGCGTGATCGGCCATGCCTTGATTCCCCTCATCGAAAATCCCACACCCGTCCAAACGGGCGTTTTGCGGCGTCTTATAGCCCGTTAGCCGGGCCGCGAAAGAGCGTCTTCGACGCGCCCCAGACTCTCCGCCTTGCCCAGGGCGGCCAGGGCGCCGGCGAGGTCGGGCGCGGGGGCGCCGCCCGAGAGGACGGCGCGCAGGGCGGCCCCGAATTTGCCAAGGCCCAGGCCTTCCGACGCCGCGAAGGCGCGCAGGGCGGCGCCAAGTCCGGGCGCCGTCCAGTCGGTCTCCAGCGCCAGGGCCGCGGCGAGGCGCGAGAGGAGGGCGCGCGTCTCCTCGGTGAGCAGCGCCAGGGCCTTGTCGTCCAAGACGAGCGGTCGCGGTTTGACGGCGAAGAGCGACAGGTCGGCGAGATCCTGAACGGTCTTGGCGCCGTCCTTCACCGCTGGGATGGCGGCGACGAGGCGCGCGGTCGAATCGGCGGGCAGATCGACGCCTCGCCGCTCCAGGATCGGCGTCACCAGGCCGGCGAGGCGGCCATCGTCGGCGGCGCGGATATAGTGGTTGTTGACGTGGGCCAGCTTGTTCCAATCGAGGCGGGCCGGCGCGCGCACCACGTCGCGCACGTCGAACCAGGCGATGGCCTCCTCGTC
>JBBRQW010000050.1:0-19773 GCA_038225765.1 Caulobacterales bacterium
CAATCCGCCCAGGATCGCCACCAGCATCACCCGGCCGATCTCCAGGTCAAAGCCGAGAATCATGATCGCCGGCATGGTCACGCCGATGCCGAAGGCGATCGATTCGCCAGCCGACCCGGCGGTCTGGACGATGTTGTGCTCGAGGACGCTGACCGGCCGAAAGCCCATCTTGCCGGCCAGCCGGAACAGGGTGATGGAGATCACCGCCACGGGAATGGAGGCGCTCACCGTCAGGCCGACCTTCAGCACCAGATAGAGCGAGGAGGCGCCGAAGACGATACCCAGCAACATGCCGACAATGAGCGGCACCGATGTCAGTTCGCGCAACGTCGCCGAGGCGGGAATGAGGGGACGGAAGGCCGCGAGAAGCGGCGGCGACGACGGATTAATGACGACCGCGGGGGGTCTTTCCAGCACCGTCACGTCGATCCTCCGCCGCTTCGACGGCCATCTGAGCATAATCGCCCCCGCCTCGCCAGTCTTCACGATGGCGCGGGCTTCTCGACGGCGCGGGCCTCTTCCGGCGTCCCCGGCACCAGGGCGCGGAAGGCCAGGGGGGTGAAGCGGATATCGACAACACGGCCCATGCGCACCTTCTCGCCATCGACGATCGCCGGCACCGGCCCGCGGCCGACCACCCGCAGGCTCTTGACCTTGGCGCGTTTCACGGTCGGATCCTCCCGCCAGCCGTCGAACAGGGCGTGAAAGCCCAGCCGCAGGGCCTCGCCCGCCGTTTCGGGGTCGATAGCCGCCGCCTCCAGCATGCGCTCGTCCTCGTTCATCACCTTGGAGATCAGAGGGCAGACGACGGCCACCGCCTCGGCCGCGCCACGCATGGCGGGCGTGAATTCGTACTTCAGCGGTTCGGAAAGGCTGCGCCGCGCCGCGGTCATCGACTTCTCGACCGCCTCCACCAGGTGACCGGCGCGGATCGCCTCGCGGGCGTCGGTCCACAGGGTCGGCGCGCCCAGCAGGGCGGCGACGAAGAAGGCGTGATCGCCGGCCATGCCGCCGCTGACATCGTGGGCCTGGGGATCGGCCAGGGTGTCGGCCAGCGCCTCCGGCCACGCCCTGGCTCCATAGAGGGCCTTGGGCAGCATGTTCATGGTGCCGCCGGGCAGCGGGACGAGGAAGCCGGCGAAACCGGCGCAGCGGGCGGCGGCGGCGCGGATGGTCCCGTCGCCGCCCAAGACCACCAGCACGTCGGCCTCGGCCACCGCCTTGGCCAGCGCCGCGTCGATGTCCGCCGGCCCGGCTCTGACCACTTCGGCGTGAGGCAGGCCGGCCTCGGCGAAGATTTCCCTGGTCCGCGCCTCGGCGTGGATGTCCACCCCGCCGCTCGCCGGGTTGAGCACGGCCACGACCCGCTTCTTCAGCGCCTCGGCGGCGTGGTTATCGGCGGTCGTCATGGAAGGCGGCGCCCCTTGAGCGGCTGAACTGCAGGGCAACGGCTCGCCGCCGCCGACGTTCCGCGCCCGCGCGGCGGCGTGGGCGTTATTCCTTCTCGTATTTGAAGCTCACCCGCAGCCGGCTCCGGTAGGCCTCGATCGCGCCGTTGGCGGCCAGGGTGATGTCGAGTTCGACCACCTCGGCGACGCGCAGGTCGCGCAGCGATCCCGCCGCCGCCGCCAGGGCCTGTTTGGCCGCGTCCTCCCAGCTGGTCCCGCTCGTGCCGATGATTTCGGTGACGCGATAGACGCTCATGGCGATCTCCCTTGGCTTGTCTCCCCGCGATGGCGATAGGGCGCCGCCAACGCCGCGACGTCAAGGCGGGCAGGCTGGCGCGTTGACCGCGCCGGCAATGCCGCGCTTGATGATCGCGCCCCATGTCCCGAGGAGTCCCGCCGTGAACCCGATCACCCTTTTTCTCACCGTGGTCCTGGCCCTGATCGGCGTCTTGGTGGGTCGAACCGCCGGCCTGGTCGCCGGCGCGCCGTTCATCGTCGCCGCGATCCTGGTCGCGGTTTCGCTGAAGATGGCCAACACCTGGCAGAAGTTCGTGATCCTGCGGGCCGGCAGGCTGCAGGGCGTCAAGGGGCCGGGGCTGTTCCTGATCCTTCCGGTCCTGGACAATGTGGTCGCGGTGATCGACGAGCGCATCCAGACCACCGCCTTCAACGCCGAACAGGCGTTGACCCGCGACACCGTGCCGGTGAATGTCGATGCGATCATCTTCTGGCGCGTCCACGACGCCCGGGCGGCGGCGCTGGAGATCACCGACTATCGCACGGCCATCGACCGGGTAGCCCAGACCTCCCTGCGCGAGATGATCGGCGCCTCGATGCTCACGGCGTTGCTGTCGGAACTGAAGTCCGCCGATGAAAGGTTGCGCAAGGAGATCGGCCACAAGACCGAGGCCTGGGGGATATCGGTGAGCGCGGTGGAAATTCGCGATGTTTCGATTCCGGAGGCGCTCCAGGACGCCATGTCCCGCGAGGCCCAGGCCGAACGCGAAAAGCAGGCCCGGATCATCCTCGGCTCGGCCGAGGTGGCCGTGGCCGGCCAGTTCGTCGAGGCGGCCCGCGCCTACGCCGACAATCCCGCCGCCCTGCAATTGCGGGCCATGAACATTATCTATGAGACCACCAAGGAGCGCGGCACGACCATTCTGATGCCCTCGTCCATGGTGGACGCCATGAACCCCGCCGTCGCCGTGGCGCTGGCGGGAAAAGCCGCCGGCGGCCCGAAATCCTGAAATCGGAGTCTCTTAAGTGACCCTTCTGCTCAACATTCTATGGTTCATCTTCGGCGGCTTTATCACCGGCTGCTTGTGGCTGCTGGGCGGCGCCCTGCTGGCCCTCACCGTCGTGGGCCTGCCCTGGACCCTGGCCGCCTGGCGCATCGCCGGCTTCGCCTTCGCCCCGTTCGGACGCCGGGTCGAGGACCGCCGCCTGGTCACCGGGCGTGACGATCTGGGCACCGGCGCCCTGGGCCTTGTCCTCAACATCGTGTGGATCGTGTTCGGCGGCTGGCACATCGCCCTGGCCCATATCCTGCTGGGCGTGGCGCAGATGCTGACCCTCATCGGCATCCCCTTCGCCATCCAGAACTTCAAGCTCGCCCTGATCGCCCTCGCGCCGGTGGGCAAGACGGTGGTCAGCACGCGCGGCTAGGCGGGGCCTTCAATCGAGGTCTCGGCCGGCGGCTCGGGGGAAGGAGCTTATTTCGCAGCGTAGCGTTTCGCCGGAGGCGGAGGCTTGGCTCGGGGCATGGAACAGGCTGTTCTCGATCCTTTTGCGTGGGGAAGGACGATTTCCGCGCCCCCGGTGCTGAGCAGCGATTCTGGCGCATTGCGCCACGGCCTGCTGCGCCGTTGGGTCGACACCTCTCCGGAGATGACGCAGCCGGCGCTCGATCACCACCTCATCGTCCTGCACCTGGGCGGGGCCAAACGCATCCGCCGCGACGGGCAAGCCGGCGGCAGCGTCACCGACATCGACTCCGGTGCCTTGACGGTCATCGCCGCCGGGTCCGCATCGAACTGGCGCACCGAGGGGCCCATCGATTTCAGCCACCTGTACATCCACCCGCGCGCCGTCGATCAGGCGATCGTCGAAGTCTTCGACCGCGAACCCCGGTCGGTCGCTCTGCGCGAGGAGGTCGGGCGATCGGACGCTCTCCTGGAGGGCCTGCTGAGCCTGATGATGCTGGAGATCTCCGCGCCCGTCGGTTCGAGCGGCCTCTACCTGGAAACTCTGTTGCACGCCGCCATCGCGCGCCTGGTGGGCGAACACTCGACGCTTTCGACGACCACCGCGCGGTTGCCGCATTCGTTGGCGCCGTATCGCCTGAGGCGGGTTCTCGATTACATCGGGGACAATTTGAGCGAAGACATCGGTCTGGCGGCCCTGTCGGAAGTTTCCGGCCTGAGCCGTTACCATTTCAGCCGCGCCTTCCAGCGGGTGACCGGCCTGTCCCCCTACGCCTTCGTCATCGATCGCCGGATCGAGCGCGCCAAGCGCCTGATCGCCGGGCACGATCTGCCGCTTGGCGAAATCGCCGGGCGATGCGGCTTCAACACCCATGGCCAGTTCTCCACGATGTTCAAACGCATCACCGGGCTGAAACCCAGCCAGTGGCGGGACGAGCACTGACTTATACGAAGCGAATCGGGAATATTGGAGCAACATACCGGCGAAGACCGCACGAAACCCGCAATCTTGCTTCACGCTCGCTTGACCGTTGCCCCCAAGGGGCGAACAAACCGGAAAATCAGCGAAGTTGGCGCGAACCAAGAACGTCCGAGTTCGTTGTGTTCGCGCATACCGAAGTAGCGAGGGCGAGGTCATGGCCAAGTTCCGATGGGAATCCGGTATCGGCGTTTCGCTTGGCGCTCTTTGCCTGGCGGGCGCGCTCACGGTGGGGGCGCGAGAAGGCGACAAGATCGCGCCGCCTCATTCGGGGCTTACCGGCCATCCCCAGGCCGGGCGCGATGTGTTCCGCAACGAGACCTTCGGCAACGAAGGCTTTTGGACCGACGCCGTGCGTCTGCCCAAGGGAATGATGGAGGCGAAGGTCACCCCCCTCGACGCCCTGAAGCTCGGTCTGGTGGTGGATATCGACGCGGTCCCGGAGGATATGCGCGGACCGCTGGCGGCGGAACTGAACACCGATCTTTCGCCGCGCAACGCGCCGCTGCTCAACGATCCGAAAACGACGATGAGGCTGATCGCGGCGGGCGCCGTCGTCGGCTTCGCGCCCAAGGGCGACAAGGTCGGCGCGACCTGCGCCCTGTGCCACACGATCAGCGACGGATCAGTCTACACCATGCCCGGCGGCGGTTCGATCGGCCATCGCGAGGACGGCCGGGCCAACCACAATCTGAACTTCGGCAAGATCCTGGCCACCGCCGACAATCCGCTGGCCTTCTATCCGTTCCTGCAGACGACCCTCGGCGGCAAGACGATCGGCCGCTCGCCCCGCGGCCTCACGGTCAATTCGAGCGAGGCGGACGCCAAGGCCTATCTCGGCAATCCCAGAAACTATCCCGTCGGCTTTTTCGACGACACGCCCGACGGCAATGGCAATCCGGTGGTGACATCGCCGCTGGTCCGCCAGGACCTCGCCGCCCCCTTCGGCAGCGCCGGCGAACAACCCAGCGTCGAGAGTTTTTCCAACGGGGTCTATACGGTCGCCTTCGATCCGGTCTCCCTGACCACCCCCGAGGGCCGAAAATTTCTCACCATTCTTGGGGGAAAGGCCGGAACCCAGCTCTCGGACGACTATGCCAGCATTCTGCGCCGCACCCACGTCAGCGGTCGCGTCGTCGTCGAATCGATGGGCGGCTACAAGGTCGGCGATCCGGGGAGCCTGGTGGGGCGCCGGGTCGATGAGCAGAAGCTCGCCGATATCCGGGCCTATCTCGACTCCCTGCCCGCCCCCGCCGGCGAGCGGGTCGATCGGGCCGCGGCGGCGCCCGGAGCGCGGGTGTTCGCGGCCCACTGCGCGTCCTGCCACAACGCCGACCAGAGCAAACCGGTGCAAAAGACCCTGGTCGAGATGAACCGGATCTGGCCGGGCTACCACCCGACGGTGCTGGCCAATCGCATGCCGCCCCTGGATCCGATCCAGAACGCGCCGGGGACCTTCGACGACAAGATGATCGTGGTCGACGCCAGCCCCGGCGGCGGCCATCGCGGCAACGCGGTCCCCATGCTCGTCGATCTGGCCCGCAAGCCGATGTTCCTCCACGACGGTTCGGTGAAGAACTTGGAGGACCTGCTCAACCCGCGTCGCGGCGCAACCTCGCCCCATCCCTTCTACGTCGCCGATCCCAAGGCGCGGGCGGAGGTGGCGCAATTCCTGCGCGGCCTCGACACCTCGACCGGCGGCGGTCGCTGATTCCGACGCCGTTACGCGGCAAGGTGATCCATCCGGCCGCGCCGGCCGTAGACCTTGCCACCCGCGCATCATCGCCGCCTACCCACGAACTTCGACCCGTCGGACCTATGTTTGGACGGGAGAAATCGATGGGAGGGGTCGCGCCAATTCCAAGGTCACGATCGATGGGCGGCTTCGCTGATCCCGAAAATATTCCATCGACCAACGCGGCCGATCACGCGTTCAACCTCCTGCATGGCCTCGATGAAGGCGAACGGCAGGCTCTGGGTCGCCTCCTCGGCGAAGGCCGATGGGTGGGCGCTGGCGAGGTGGTGCTGGGGGAGGGGCGCGCGCCGGACGGCGTGTGCATGCTTCTCGAAGGCTGGGCCTGCCGCTGCAAGGACTTCCGGGACGGGCGCCGGCAAATCGCCGCCGTGTTGATTCCCGGCGACCTCATCCATCACGGCGACGCTACTCATCCCAGGGCCGGCGATCATGCGGTGCGCGCCCTGACCCGGGCCAGGATCGCCTGGATCGAGCCAGAAGCCGTGACGGCCGCGCTTCGGGACCATCCGGGCCTCGCCCGGGCCTTGCATATGGCCGCCGCCATAGAGCAGTCCACCGTGCGCGCCTGGGTGGTCAATCTTGGCCAAAGGACCGGCCCTGAACGGACGGCTCACCTATTTTGTGAACTGGCGCAGCGTCTGGCCGGGGCCGGCCGTCCGCCCGCCGTCACCTTCGCCCTGCCCCTGACCCAGCAAGCGCTGGCCTGGGCCTTGGGCCTCACCCCGGTCCATGTGAACCGGGTGCTTCAGCAACTTCGCGGCGAGCGGTTGATCGACTTTCACGATGGCGTCTTGACCATCATCGATGGCGATCGACTGAGGACCCTGGCCGATTTCGACGGCGCCTATCTGACCGCCTGATCGGTCGCGAAACCGGGCCTCACCTCGCCAGGATCTGAACCACCAGCCAGCCGTTGACGGCTACGATCGCCACGCCGACGCCCCACCCGATGGCCTTGACGCGGGTCCCGCTGACGAAGGGGCCCATGATCTTCGCGTCGCCGGTGAACAGGATGAGGGGGATCACCGCGAAGCCGAGCTGCAGGCTGAGGGTCACTTGGCTGAGGATAAGCAGTTTGTTGGCGCTGGCTTCGCCGAGAATGGCGATGGTGAGGAAGGTCGGGACGACCGCGGCGCCGCGGGTCGCCAGGCGGCGAGCCCACGGTTTCATGCGCAGGCCCAGAAAGCCCTCCATCACGATCTGGCCGGCCATGGTGCCGGTCAGGGTGGAGTTCTGTCCCGAGGCCAACAGGGCCAGGGCGAAGAGGATGCTGGCCGCGGTCGTGCCGAAGAGGGGGGTAAGCAGCTTGTAGGCGTCGGCGATTTGCGCCACGCCGCCGTGGCCGGTGGCGTGAAAAGCGGCGGCCGCCAGGATCAGGATCGCGGCGTTGACGAAGAGCGCGAAGCCGAGAGCGACGAAACAATCCACGGTGGAAAAATGGATCGCTTCGCGCCGCCCTTTTGGGCTGCGCTCGAACCGGCGGGTCTGGGCGATGGCGCTATGCAGGTAGAGATTGTGCGGCATCACGGTCGCGCCGAAAATCCCCAGGGCGATGTAGAGCATGGCCGGGTTGGAAAGGAGGTGCGCGCTGGGCGCGAGGCCGCGCAGGATGGCCCCGCCATCGGGCTTGCAGAGGGCCAGTTCCACCACGAAGCAGGCCCCGATCACGCCGGTCAGGGTGATCACCAGGGCCTCGATATAGCGAAACCCGCGCCTCTGCAGGCCCATGATCACCAGGGTATCGACCACGGTGATCGCCACCCCGGCCAGGAGCGGCAGATGAAAAAGCAACTGCAGGGCGATGGCCGTGCCGATCACCTCGGCAAGATCGCAGGCCACGATGGCGACTTCGCTGACGGCCCAGAGCGCGATGACGCTCCGCCGGCCAAATCGTTCGCGGCATAGCTGCGCCAGGTTCTGGCCGGACGCGATGCCCAGCCGCAGCGACTGCCACTGAAGGAACATCGCCACGAAGTTGGAAAGGAAGATCACCGACAGCAGGGCGTAGCCGAAACGCGACCCCCCGGCGATGTCGGTCGCCCAGTTGCCCGGGTCCATATAGCCAACCGCCACCAGATAGCCCGGCCCGGCGAAAGCGGCGAGCTTGCGCCAGTAGCCGGCTTGCGGGGGAACGGCGATCGATCGGAACGAACCGTCCAGGCCGGCCGACCAGCCGCCGGCCCATGAAGCCGCCGAGCTCTCGGTGAGAACGCCCTGCTCGGGCGGGGGCGGGGACATGGGCGGCTCGTCGGTCAGAATGGTGCGTAGCGCCTCAACGGCCCAAAAATCAATGTCGTTCCAAACACGGCGGCTTCAGTCATCCAAAGCAGGCCGACAAATGTTCCCTACACAAATCGCCCTATAGCGCCGTCACCGGCGCCGGCCGGTATTGGGCCGGGAACAGGGTCTTCAGGGCGGCGACCTTGGGCGCATCGTAGGTGGCGATGTAGGGCGCGTCGGGATGGCGGACCAGATAGTCCTGATGATGGGCCTCGGCGCGGAAGAAGCCGGCGTTTGGGTCCACCCGGGTGGCGATCGGGCGGTCGAACACCTTGGCGCGATTGAGCTGGGCGATATAGCGGTCGGCGACCGTCTTCTGCGCCGGGTTGGCGTAGAACACCTCGGAACGGTACTGGGTCCCGCTGTCGGGGAACTGGCGGTTGACCTGCGTGGGGTCGGTGGCCACCGAGAAGAAGATGCGAAGAATTTCCCCGTAGGTGATCTGCCTGGGATCGTAGGTGATCTGCACCGACTCGGCGTGGCCGGTGGTTCCGGTGCTCACCGTTTCGTAGTTGGCGGTGGCGCGTTTGCCGCCGGCGTAGCCGGCCAACACCTGCTTGACGCCGCGAACGTGTTCGAACACCCCTTGGACGCCCCAGAAGCAGCCGCCGGCCAGCACCGCGGTCTGAAGGCCGCCGGCCGCCGGGACGTCGGCGGCGGGGGCGGGAAGGCGGATCGAAGCCTGCGCCGCCGAGCAGGCCCCCACGGCGCCGGCCATCGCCAGCGCGATCGCGGCGGTGCCGCTCGCCAACGTCGAACGCGAGAACGGGGAGGAGGAATCGGAAGCGGAGCGGCTGGTCATGGTTGTTAAAACCTTTGGTTGGGCGCCGGCGTCGTGACTAGAGAGTCCTGCCGCGCACAAGGTGAATTCGCGCCAGAGGGCTCATCGGTTACGCGCCGGCTCGAAGCGGTGTAACCCTTATAGCCCCGGGCGCGAATAACGGATCAAGGCGTGGCAGGCGTGGAATCGCGGTTGAAGGCGCTGATGATCGCCGCCCTTGACGGCGACCGCGCGGCCTATGGCGAACTTCTGGGCGTTCTGAGCGGATACCTGCGCGGCCATTTTCGCCGGCGGCTGGGACCTGGAGCGGCGGACGTGGAGGACTTGGTTCAGGAAACGGTGCTGGCGGTTCACCTCAAGCGCGGCGTCTACGATCGCGGCCAACCGTTCACGCCCTGGGTCTACGCCATCGCCCGCTACAAGCTCCTCGACCACTTCCGGCGCGTGGGCGCGCGCCGCGCCGTCCCCCTCGATGACGCCGGCGAGCTGTTTTCGCTCGAGAACACCGAGGAGGGGGCGGTTCGGCGCGACGTTGACAAGCTCCTGGCCAGACTGCCCCCACGCCAGCGCCAGCTGATGGCCGATGTAAAACTCACCGGCCTTTCCATGGAAGAGGCGGCGGCGCGGAGCGGCATGTCGGTGTCGGCGGTGAAGGTCGCCGTGCACCGGGGCATGAAGCGGCTGGAAAAGGAAGTCGGCGATGAAGACCGCTGACCTGATCGACGCCCTGGCGGCCGGCTCGACGCCGACGCCGCCGATCCCGGTCGCGCGCCGCATCGCGGCCGCCGCCCTCCTGGGGGCCGCCCTGGCCCTGGTCCTCCTGGTCGCCTGGCTCGGGCTGCGGCCCCTGGGCGAGGCCGCCCGGACCGGCTCGTTCTGGATGAAGGCCGGCTACACCCTGATCCTCAGCCTGGCGGGGGCGATGGGGGTTGGCCGCCTGGCCCGGCCGGGCGCCGGTCTGGGGCGCGCGCCCTTGATCGTCGCCGCCGCCATCGCCGGCATGGCGATCCTGGGGGCCATCGAGATCGCCGCCGCGCCATCGGCCGACCGGGGCGACCTGTGGCTCGGCCACACCTGGCAAAGTTGCTCGCTGCACATTCTGGCCCTGGCGGCGCCGGTCTATCTTGGCGTGGCCTGGGCGCTTCGGCGACTGGCGCCCACCCGGCTGACCTTGGCTGGGGCGGCGGCCGGTCTTCTGGCCGGCGCGGTGGGCGCCACCGTCTACGGCCTCTATTGCGACGAGACGGCGGCGGCCTTCGTCTTCGCCTGGTACACCCTGGGCATCGGCGCCTGCGCCGCGATCGGCGGGTTTTTGGGGAGGCGGCTGCTGCGCTGGTGAGCGCCCGGCGCGCCGGGGCAACGATTCGGCGGCCCGTTTGTTTCTGTAACGACCGAAACGGGCCGGTGGAGGAAAGCATGTCCGATCTCAATCCCCGCAGTACGCTCAGCATCGTCGGCCATCCGATCCATCCGATGGCCGTCAAGTTCCCGATCGCCTTCTTCATCGCGACGTTCGTGTGCGACATCGTCTTCCTGCGCACCGGCCATCTGGGCTGGGCGACGGCCGGCCGGTGGCTGCTGGGCGCGGGTCTAGCCATCGCCGTGGTGGCGGCGGCCGGCGGCCTGATCGATTTTCTTGGAGACGGCCGTATCCGCGCTCTGGCCGACGCCTGGCGCCACATGATCGGCAATGTCATCCTGGTGGTTGTCGAGGCGGTGAATTTCTATCTTCGCTGCCGCGATGGGGCGGGAGTCATCGCGCCCTATGGAGTCATTCTCTCGGGGGTCGGCGTGGCCCTTCTGCTGTTCACCGCCTTCATGGGCGGCCAGCTGGTGTTTCGCCACCGGGTGGGCGTGGCCGACCGGCTCGACCCATTTTAGGGGCCGCTACTTCGCCATCGCCGCGATCGTCTCCTGGATGGTGGTCCAGGCCGGCGCCTGTGGATCGATCAACTCGAAATGGCCGGCGTCCGGGATGACGATGACCCGCGCCGCGTCGTGCGCGGCGGCGGCCTTGGCGGCGTAGTCGGCGCCGAAGACCGGCGGCACAATCAAGTCGAGCGCCCCCGAAATCACCGCCTGGGGCGCGCCGATCGGGACGAGCTCGGCCGGGGAGGTGTCGGCGAACGGGTCGCCCGCCGTCCGATGGGCGGCGCCGATCAACTGATCGATGGTGGCCGCACCGCCGCACGCCTCGGGCCCCACCCGCCGGTAGGTGCGCAGGTCGTCGATGCCGGCCAGGGTGACGACCCCGGCCACGGGCAAGGGATGGGCCGTGTGGAGGGGGCTCTTGTCGCCGATCCGGTGGCGCGCCGCCGCCCACAGGGCCAGTTGGCCTCCCGATGAATGGCCGACCAGCACCACGTGACGGAGGTCGAGGTTGTAGCGGAGGGCCAGCTTTCCGAGCTGGTCCACCGCCGCTCCCACGTCGAGGAGGGTGCCGGGGTAGCCGCCGCCCGCCTCGCCCAGCCGGCGGTATTCGATGTTCCACACCGCGAACCCGCGTTGCCGAAGGTCGTCGGCGGCGTAGGCCATCAGATCCAGCCCGAAATCCTTCTGCCAGCAGCCGCCGTGGATGAGGACGACGACGCGGTGCGATCCCCCCGACTTGGGCATCGACAGCTCGCCGAACTGGGTGGCGGCGGGGCCGTAGGCGATGCGCCGCGCCGCCGGCGGCTTTGGGCGGGCGAGGAGCTGTGAAAACGAGATCGGGCCACCCCGCGATTGACCCCACGCGGGCGCGCCGGCGCAGAGCGTCAGGGCGGCGAGCATCGACAGCCTGGCCAGTCGCATGGCGAACTCTCCCTAGAAAGCCCGCCACATTATCCAAGCGCCGCGCATTGTCGAACCCCATGGCGTGGCCCAAGAGGGTTGTCGCCACGGGAAACCTGCGAGCGATGCGTCCGGCGAGGCCATGACCCCCGACCAGCCCCCCAGCGTCGAGATCGTGGTGGTGCGCCCTGCCCGCCTGCCGCCTAGCCCGGCCGACGCCGTCTTTTCGATCGTCCGCCTGCCGCCGGACGTCCTGAAAGGCCCGGCGCGGCTGGACGAGGCCTTGGCCCAGGTTCCCGGCCTGTCGCTGTTCCGTCGCACCTCCAGCCTCGGGGCCAATCCCACCACCCAGGGCGTTTCCCTGCGCGGCATCGCCGGCTCGGCGGCCAGCCGGGCCCTGGTCACCCTCGATGGCGTCCCCCAGAACGATCCGTTCGGAGGCTGGGTGATCTGGACCGCCCTACCCACCGAGGACATCGCCGGGGCCACGGTGGTCCGGGGAGCCGGTGCCGGACCCTACGGGGCGGGGGCGCTGACCGGCGTGGTGGCCCTGGACGAAGCGGACCCCGCCCCCGGCCAATGGGCGGTGAGCGGGGAGGGCGGATCGCTGGGCGAGGCGCGGGGGGCGGCGACCGCCGCTTTCGCCGCCGGTTCGGGGACGCTGTTTCTGGCCGGGTCGGCCGAACGCGGCGATGGCTGGATTCCGGTCGGCGCCGGGCGCGGCGCGGCCGACACCCGCCTGACTCTGCGGGACGAGGAGGCCAGCGCCCGCTTCGAGGCCGATCTTGGCCCCGCCACCGCCGCCGCCCGGGTGTCGGCCTATCAGGAGACGCGCGGCGCCGGCCTCGCCGGAGCCGGTTCGCTGGCGCGCGGCGGGAGCCTGAGCCTCACCGCCGCCCGGCGGCCGCCCGCCGCCGACGTTTGGGGGTGGCGCGCCCAGGCCTGGACCCGGCTTTCCGACCTGGCCAATGTTTCGGTGGCGGTGGCCCCGGATCGGTCATCGACCAGTCTCGCCGACGATCAGTATCAGACCCCGGCGGTCGGCTATGGAGCCAATCTGGCGGCCCGCCGCGTGACCGCGAACGACACCGTCGAACTGGGCCTCGATGGGCGCGGCGCGGCCGGCGAGGATCGCGAACGGTTTCTGCCGGTCGGCGGAATTTTGACCTTCGACCGCCGCGCCGGCGGCCAGGAGGCGATCGGCGGGGCCTATGGCGAGGACACCCATCGGATCGGCCCGGTGCTGCTGGTCGCCGCCGCTCGCGTCGATGGCTGGGAGGTGTTCGATTCGCACCGGCTGGAGCGGGACATCGCCACCGGCGCGACGAGCCTCGACCTGCATCCGCCGGCGCGCGGCGGGGTGTTGCCGAGTATGCGGCTGGGCGCGCGGCTGGATCTGACCTCGAAGGCATGGCTGCGCGCCGCCGCCTATTCGGGGTTCCGCGTCCCCACCCTCAACGAGCTCTACCGGCCGTTCCGCGTCGGCGCCAACGTCACCGAGGCCAATGCCGATCTGGTTCCCGAGCGCCTTTACGGGGCCGAGATTGGAGGTGGCGGCGAGGCCGGGGGCATCCGCTGGAGCGCCACCGCCTTCTACAATCGCCTCGAGGACGCGGTGACCAACGTCACGGTTGGATTCGGCCCCCTGTTCGATCCGGTGGCCGGTTTCATTCCGGCCGGCGGGGTGCTCTTCCAGAGGCGAAACGTCGGCGCGGTGGACGCCTGGGGCGTGGAGGCGGACGCCTCGGCCGCTCTCGGCGAGGCCCTGACGGTCCGGGCGGCGATCGACTGGACCCACGCCCGTGTCGATGGCGGATTGGCGGCGCCCCAACTCACCGGCCTCGCGCCAGCCGAGACGCCGCGCTTTTCAGCCACCGGCTCGCTCGCCTGGCGAGCGGCCCCGAAATTGAAACTCACCGCCGATCTGCGTTACGAGAGCGCCCGCTTCGACGACGATCTCAATCTGCGCCCCCTGGGGGCGGCGGCGACCATCGACGCCCGCGCCGAATGGCGGGTAAGCGCGGCCACGACCCTGTTCGTCGCCGCCGAAAATCTGTTCGACGTGGCGGTCGCCACCGGCCAGACCGCGTTTGGCATAACAAGCTACGGCCCGCCACGAGTCATCATGGCGGGCTTCATCCTTTCAGCGGCCTCCCGCTAGCCCTCCGCCGGCGCGGAGGGCTTAGGAAGCTACGAGCGACGTCGCCTATTGCGGCGACGGCGGCGGGGGAGGGGCCATGTTGTCGGCCGGCGGCGCGCTGTTCATCGGCGCCGACGAGTCCTTCATGTCCGACGACATCTTCGCCGACTTCTTCATCATGCGATGATGCACCATGTGATGGTGCATGTGGTGATGCATCACGTGGTGGCGCATGTGATGATGCATGGTTCCATGCGACATGGCCGATCCTGGCGGATTCGGGATGGGCTGCATCGTCACCTGCGGGGCCATCTGGGCGACCGCGGTTCCGCCGACGAAGGCCGCGACGGTGAAGGCCGCGACGGCTAAGGCTGGAAGCTTCATGTTTCTAGTTCCCCTGTGGGTTCGATTCAGTGACCTACTCATAAGGCCAATATCGCTAATCTGGAATAGTGAAAACGATGTTTACCGCGCGCGGCGGCGCGCCGTTGCATTTTTGCGCGTCCGCTCTGGCGTGAGCCACCGGCCGGCCGCCGCTTCAGTCCGCCGGCGCCCAGCCGGGCCGTCCGGCGCGCCAGAAGACGAAGCTGTAGATATCGGCGAACAGGCCGTCCGTCTGGGATTTGGTGGAGCCGATGCCGTGACCGGCCTGCTCTTCGATGCGCAACAACACCGGCTTCTTCGTGCCCGAGGCCATCAGAGCCGCCGCGAATTTGGCGGGCTCCCACGGCGAGACCCGCGGGTCGTTCAGCCCCGTGGTGATCATCACCGCGGGGTATTGAACGCCCTTCTCGACATGGACGACGCTGTCCATGGCGTAGAGATTGCGGAAACCGGCTTCGGTGGCGATCGTGCCGAATTCGGGGATGTTCGCCGGCCCACCGGGGGTGAACTCCGATCGCAGGCTGTTGGCCGCCGGAACCTGATCGATGACGCCGGCGAACAGGGCGGGCGCCTCCTCCATGGCGCGGCCCATGGTGATCCCGCCGGCCGAGCCGCCGGTAATGAACAGCTTTGCCGGAGTGGCGTAGCCCTGGGCAACCAGCGCCTTGCCGCAGGCGATCAGGTCGCGCCAGGTGTTGGGCTTGTTGGCATCCTTGCCGCCGAGCCGCCAAGCCTCCCCCAGTTCCCCGCCGCCGCGCACATTGCAGGTAACCCACGCCGCCCCCTCGTCGAGGAAGGGAATGGCGCGGGCGTTGAACGCCGGAAAATAGGAAATCCCGTAGGATCCGTAGGCTCTTACCAGAACGATCCCGGGGCGAGCGGCTCCCTTTTTCGCCAGATAGGTCATCGGAACCAGGGCGCCGTCCTGGGCCGGCGCCTTCAAGTCGGTGGCCAGGTAATTCTTGTCGTCGTAGCTCGGCTTGGCGCCCAGATGCAGGTCGACGAAGCGGCCGTCACCGGGATTGTAGGCATAGAAGGTGACGGGAATGGCCCAACTTTCGAATTGAATCACCGCGCCGGGCTTGCGGGGATCGGTGAAGAGGGCGTTGACCGACCCGCGCGCCGGCAGGGCGATTTCCTTGGCGGTCCCACCGGTGGGGATGAATAGCAGTTGCGAATAGACCCCCTGGCGCGCCTGCACATAAAGGCCGTCCGCCGCGGCGTGGATGGATTCCACCAGCCGCCCCGGTTGGTCGGGGAGCACCGTGTCGGCCGCCGAGAGCGGCTGGCCCGCCTTCACATGCAGCACCTTGAAGGTCGGCGCGTCCTTGTGGCTGAGCAGATAAAGATCGCCGCCGCGCCCGGCGGCCGATGTCACGTCGTCGTCGCGGGTCGCAAGCTGACGCCACGGGGCGGTGGGTTCGCCCGCCCGGGCGGCCGGCGCCGTCCAGATTTCGATCTCGTTTTGGACGCCGTTCTGCACGAAGGCCAGGGCGACATCCGATCCGGGGGTCAGCGAGACGCCGGCCGCCATCACCGGGGGAACCTTGACCGGGCTTTCCTTGACCGGCGCGCCCAGAATGTCGCGCGGCGCCCCCTTCAGATCCCAAACCTGGTCGGTGATGTTGAAATACTTGAGCTGCGGGTCGCCCGTCTTTTGCAGGCGCAGAAAGAACAGCGTCTTGCCGTCGTCGCTCCAGGCCAGGCCGCCGAAATCGGTGCGATCGACGGGCCCGGCGATCTGGGCCCCCGTCGCGGCGTCATACACGTAGAGCTGGGCCGCCTCGCTGCCGCCCGCCGAAACGCCCACCCCCACGCGCGACCCGTCCGGAGACGCCTCGTAATAGTTGATTGCATAGGGGGCCCCGCCATGCGCCGCGCGCAGGGCGCCGACGTCCACCAGGGTCCGCGCCGATCCGTCGGCGGCGCGGACCATCAGGTTGAAGTTGTCCGATCCCGCCGGCTGCTCCAGATAAAAGGTGCGACCGCCGAACACCTCCACGCTCTTGACCGGCCCGAAGCTGGCCGAAAAGTTGGCGATCCGCGCGAGCAGGGCCGCCCGCGGGCCGATCGACCCCAGAAGCGCCCGCGTGTAGCGCCCCTGCGCCTTCATCCAGTCGATGGTCTCGGGCCCGAGCTTTTCCATGCCGCGCCAAGTGTCGGTCACCTGGACACCATGGAGGGTTTCGGTGACCGGCGATGGGGTCGGCGGCGGAGGTTGGATTGGCGCTGCCTGGGCCAAGCCGAGCGACAGGCCGGCGATCGCACAGGCTCCGAGTAGCGGGTTTGACATTGTTTCCCTCCAACCGATCGCCACACCTTAAACGCCGCTTCCAGGTTGGCAACGGCGCCGCCTATTCGCGCCGCGCCTTGCCTTCGCCACGGGCGGCTTTTACATCGCCGCCCACGGCGACGGGCGTCCGCGCCGAGACAGCAGGACCCGTTCATGCGCCGCACCCCCGGACTCGCCGCGATCGCCGGCCTTGGATGGTTGGCGGCGGCGACCGTGTGGGCGCAGCCGGCGCCGGCGACCTCCACGCCGCCGACCTGGCCGCAGGCTCACAGCGACCTGACCCCCGATCCGGCGGCGCGCTTCGGCGTGCTCGCCAACGGCATGCGCTATGCGGTGATGCGCAACGCCACCCCCGCCGGCCAGACCTCGCTTCGCCTGCGCATCGGTTCTGGGTCGCTGGAGGAAGACGACGCCCAGCAGGGCCTGGCCCATGTCCTCGAACACATGGCCTTCAAGGGATCGACGCATGTGGCGGCCGGCGAAATGGTCCGGATCCTTCAGCGGGAGGGGCTGGCCTTCGGGGCCGACACCAACGCCGAGACCGAATGGACCCAGACCGTCTATCAGTTCGATCTGCCGCGCAGCGACCGCGAGAGCCTCGACACCGGCCTGATGCTGATGCGCGAGACGGCCGGCAATCTCACCCTGGACGCCGCCGCCCTGACCCCCGAGCGCGGCGTGGTGCTCTCCGAGCAGCGGCTGCGCGACACCCCCGAATACCGCGCCGAGAAGGCCCAGATCGACCTGCTGGCCCACGGCCAGCGCATCACCCGGCGCTTCCCCATCGGCCAGGTGGAGGTGATCGAACACGCGCCGGTCGGCCTCGTCGCCGATTTCTACCGCGCCAATTATCGGCCGGACCGCGCCACCCTGATCGCGGTGGGCGACTTCGATCCGGCCGCCATGGAAGCCAAGATCAAGGCGCGGTTTTCCGACTGGAAGCCGGTCGGGCCGCCGACCGCCGAGCCGGTTCTAGGCCCGGTCGAACCGCGGGGCCTGACGGCCAAGGCGATCCAGGTCGCCGGCTCATCGACGCGGATCCTGATCGCCTGGGTTCGGCCCTACGACGCCACCCCCGACAGCGCCGCCAAACGCCGCCGCGACACGGTCGAGGCCCTGGGCCTCGCCGTTCTAAACCGCCGGTTGCAGGCGCTGGTCCGCTCGGCGCATCCGCCGTTTCTGGGCGCGCGGGCGAGTTTCGAAAATCTGCTGCACTCGGACAAGGTCGCCATGGTCGCGGCGGTGTCCGCGCCTCAGGCGTGGCGGCCGGCCCTGGTCGCCGCCGACCGCGAGGTTCGCCGCCTGGTCGCCTATGGCGTCGGCCAGGAGGAGTTGGCGCGGGAGATCGCCGAGACTCGCGCCGCGCTCGCCAACGCCGTCGCCGGAGCCGCGACCCGCGTCACGCCGACCCTGGCCAACGACCTGGTCGATGCGGTGGATGAAAACGAGGTGTTCACCGATCCGGCCGAGGATCTGGCGCTGTTCGAAGCGGATGTGAAGGGCCTGACCGCCGCCGAGGTCGATTCCGCCGCCCGTCAGGTGTTCACGGGCGCGGGTCCGGTGGTGGAGTTGGCCTCGCCCGAGCCCATCGAAGGTGGCGACGCGATGCTGGCGGTCGAATACGACAAGGCCCACGCCGAACCGGTGAACGCCTCGGGCGCCCAGGCGGCCGTCGCCTGGCCCTACACCCACTTCGGTAATCCCGGCGCGGTCGCCAGCCGGATCGAGATCGCCGACCTGGGGGCGGTGGGGGTGCGCTTCGCCAATGGCGTCGGCCTGATCGTCAAGCCGACCCAGTTCAGCAAGGATCAGGTGCTGGTGAAGGTAAGCGTGGGGGCGGGCCGCGAGGATTTGCCGCGAGACCGCGCCGACGCCGGCTGGGCCGCCCCCGGCTTCGTGAACGGCGGCCTCAAGAAGCTCAGTCTCGAGGACGAGCAGCGCGCCCTGGCCGGCCGCATCTATGGGGCCAAGTTCACCATCGGCGACCAGGCCTTCGAACTGGCCGGCACCACCAATCCCAAGGATCTGGCGACCCAGCTCCAGGTGCTGACCGCCTACGTCGCCGACCCCGGCTTTCGGCCGGAGGCCTTCCTGCGCACCCGCGCCGCCTACCTCACCGCCCTGGCGCAACTTCAGGCGACGCCGGAGGGCGTTCTTGGCCGCGACCTCGAGGGCCTGCTGCATGCCGGCGATCCGCGGTGGGCGTTTCCGACCCGCGACCAGCTCGAGGCCGCCAAGCCCGGCGATCTGGCGAGCCTGCTCAAAGGCCCCCTCGCCGAAGGGCCGCTCGAGGTCACGATCGTCGGCGACGTGACGGTCCAGCAGGCCATCGAAGCCGTGGCCGCCACCTTCGGCGCCCTGCCGGCCCGGCCGAACCGCGTCACCTTACCCGCCGATGCCCGGCGGGCCGCCTTTCCGGCTCCAGCCGCCGCCCCGGTCACCCGAACGCACGACGGGCGGGCCGATCAGGCCATCGCGGTGGTCGCCTGGCCGCTCACCGGCTTCTTCGCCGACATGAGGCGCTCGCGCGCCACCATGCTGGCCGGCGAGGTGCTGCAGAACCGCATTCTCGATCAGGTGCGGATCGCCCGCGGCGATTCCTACAGCCCGGAGACCGAGGCGGAACTGTCGGAAACCTTTCCGCGCTACGGCGTCGCCTTCAGCGTCGCCCAGACGCCGCCGGACAGGATCGCCGCCTTCTACGCCAGCGTGGCGGCCCTCACCGCAGACATGGGGGCCCGCGGCGTCACCGCCGACGAGCTGGCGCGGGCCAAAAATCCGCGCGTGGCCGGGATCGAAAAGGCGCGGCTGACCAACGACTATTGGCTCACCCGCCTGGCCGGCGCCCTGGCCGACCCCCGCCGCCTGGACTTGATCCGCACCACCTTGCCCGACTACGCGGCGATCACCGCCGCCGATGTCCAGGCCGCCGCCAAGGCCTATTTCACCGACGACCGGGCGTGGAAACTGATCGTCGAACCGGCGGCTGGGGACGCAAAATAGGGCGGCGCCGCACATATTCGCCCGCGGCGTGTGGCCTTGAAGTGGGTATGAAATCACCGCGCCACGGCGCATCCTGAGCGCCTCGTGGCTGAACTCCCTCCCCTCAGATCCCAGGCGCCGGGCGACTGGCGGATGCTGACACCGAAGCTGATCTCCGCCTTGCGGAGCGGCTATGGGTTCTCTGATCTGCGCGCTGACCTCACCGCCGGCCTGACGGTGGCGGTGGTGGCCATG
>JBBRQW010000051.1:0-19632 GCA_038225765.1 Caulobacterales bacterium
AATACGCCAAGGGCCAGAAGCTCACCTGGGCGCTGCTGATCGGCGGGGTGTCGTTCGGCGACCAGGACATGAAACTCGACCGCGGCGTCGATGTGCTGATCGCCACCCCCGGGCGCCTGCTCGACCATTTCGAGCGCGGCAATCTGCTGCTGAACGGGGTCCAGATCATGGTCGTCGACGAGGCGGACCGGATGCTCGACATGGGTTTCATCCCCGACCTGGAGCGCATCTTCAAACTGACGCCGGCCAAGAAGCAGACCCTGTTTTTCTCGGCCACCATGCCGCCGGAGATCACCCGGCTGACCAAACAGTTCCTCACCGACCCGGTCCGCATCGAGGCCTCCCGCCCCGCCACCACGGCCGAGAATATCGCCCAGCATATCGTGCGCGTCCCCTCGGCCGATCCAGGCGTCAAGCGTCTGGCCCTTCGCACCCTGGTCGGCGCGGCCAACGTCAGGAACGGCATCGTCTTCTGCAACCGCAAGTCCGAGGTCGATGTCGTCGCCAAGTCGCTGAAAAGGCACGGCTTCGACGCCTCTCCCATCCATGGCGATCTCGATCAGAGCATGCGCACCCGCACCCTGGAGGCGTTCCGCAGCGGCGAGCTGAAACTGCTGGTGGCCTCCGACGTGGCCGCCCGGGGCCTCGATATTCCCGACGTCAGCCACATCTTCAACTACGACGTGCCCCACCACGCCGACGACTATGTCCACCGCATCGGCCGCACCGGCCGGGCCGGCAAGTCGGGGGACACCTTCATGCTGGTGACCCCGGCCGACGGCCGGGCGCTCGACAAGGTGCTCAAGCTGATCGGCCAGACGCCCGACGAGGTCACCCTCGATGTCGATTGGAGCCTGGCCAAGGCCGACACCCGCCCGCGCGGCGGCCGATCCGAGCGGGCCCCGGCCAGCCGAAGTGGCCGGGATCGGAGCCGTGGCCGTCCCGCCTCCGAGACCTCGGTGGCCTCCATGGAACCGACCGTTCCCACGCCCACGGTCGCCACCCCGCCCGAAGGGCCGCTTGAAACGTCGCCGGAGTCGGCGGCCGTTTCCCATCCCTCGCCGCCGGCCGCCGAGCGGCCCCGCCGCGGTCGCCGGCGGCGCGAGCGCGGGCCGGCCGAGCAGAGCGCCCCCAGGCCCCAGGCCGCGCCGGAACGCCCCCCCGAACGCCTTCAGGAACGAGCCGACCCCGAGCGCCGGCGCGGCGTCCAGACGGTCAGCCCTCGCGACGGCGACGACCGCCGCGTGGTCGGTTTTGGGGCCGATCTGCCCGCCTTCCTCGCCCGCCCCGCGCCCGCCCCGCCGGCGACGCGCGAGGAATAGTCTTCCCGTTCAGCGAAGGCGCGCGGCGTGGAAGGCCAGATGGTCGGCGATGAAGGTCGAGATGAAGAAATAGGAGTGGTCGTAACCCTCCCGCATCCGCAAGGTGAGCTTTTGACCGGCCCGCCCGCAGGCGTCCGCCAGAAGCGCCGGCCGGAGCTGCCCTTCCAGAAAGGGATCGGCGGCGCCCTGATCGACGAGGATGTCGTCGTAACGACCTTTGGCCGCGCCGTCCTCGATCAGCGCGGCGGCGTCGTGCCTCCGCCAGAGAGCACGGTCGGAACCGAGATAGGCTGTCAACGCCTTGCGGCCCCAGGCGCAGCGTGACGGCGCGGCGATCGGGGCCAGGGCGGAAACGCCGGCGAAGAGGCCCGGGTGGCGCAGCGCCAGGGTCAAGGCCCCATGACCGCCCATGGAATGGCCAAACAGCCCTCGCCGCGCGGGCGCCAGCGGAAAGGTCGCCTCCACCGCCTCGATCAGATCGCCGGTGACGTAGGACTCCATCTGGAAATGCGCCGCCCACGGCGGCTGGGTGGCGTCGACATAGAAGCTCGCCCCCTGCCCCAGATCATAGGCCGGATCGTCCGCTACGCCCTCGCCGCGCGGACTGGTGTCGGGGGCCACCACGGCCAGCCCGAGCCGCGCCGCCTCGCGATACGCGCCGCCTTTCACGGTGAAATTGTCTTCGGTGCAGGTAAGGCCCGAGAGCCAGATCGCATAAGGGTGCGGCCCGTCGCCCGGCGGCAGGAAGACGGAAAGGCGCATCGGCGTACCGGTCGCGCGAGAAGCATGACGGCCATAGGCGAGGTCGCCGCCGAACGCGCGGTGACGGGCGGTGATCTCCACGGCGAAACCCCAAACCCTACCTGACGATCGCGCCGCTCAGATACTTGCGGATCGCGCCGCCGTAAGGCGGGCGCAGGGCCTTGAGCTGCGGCAGATCCTTCTTGATCTGGGTGTAGATCGCCTTCTTGTGGCTGAACTCCCTGAAGCCGTCGAAGCCGTGGTAGCTGCCCATCCCCGAGGGGCCGACGCCGCCGAACGGCAGATCCTCCTGCGCCACATGGAAGACCACGTCATTCACCGTGACCCCGCCGGAGGTGGTCTCGGCGAGCACTTGCTCGCGCTCGCCTTCGTCTTGGCCGAAATAATAGAGCCCCAGCGGCCGGTCGTGGGCGTTCACATAGGCCAGGGCCTCGTCCATGGAGGCATAGCCCTTCACCGGCAGGACCGGCCCGAAGATTTCGTCTTGCATGACCTTCATGTCGTCGCCGGGATCGACGATCAGGGTCGGGGCGATCTTGCGGTGTTCCTGCTGGCCGAGATCCTCCCCGTCGGGCTTGAGCTCGATCACCCGCGCTCCGGTGGCGCGGGCTTCATCGACGTAGCCTTTCAGCCGGTCGAAATGGCGCTGGGAAACGATCGCCGAATAGTCGGGGTTGTCCTTCATGGTCGGGAACATATGCTTCACCGCGCCCTCGGCCGCGCCGACGAAAGCCGACACCTGGTCGGCGGGAACCAGGACATAGTCGGGGGCCAGGCAGATCTGGCCGGCGTTGAGGGTCTTGCCGTTCATGATCCTGGCGGCGGCGGTCTTCATGTCGGCCGAGCGGCCGAGGATCACCGGGCTCTTGCCGCCGAGTTCCAGGGTCAGCGGCGTCAGATTCTCCGCCGCCGCCTTCATCACGTGACGGGCGATGGAGGTGGCCCCGGTGAAGATCAGGTGGTCGAAGGCGAGGCCGGCGAAAGCCTGCCCCACCTCCGGCCCGCCGGTGACCACCGCGATCTCCTCCAGCGAGAACACCGAGGCGAACATCCGCGCCATCAGCTCCGACGTGGCGGGGGTGAATTCCGAGGGCTTGATCATCGCCCGGTTGCCCGCCGCCAGCACCCCGGCCAGCGGCGTGAAGGTGAGATTGACCGGGAAGTTCCACGGGGCGATCACCCCCACAACCCCCTTGGGCTGATAGCGCACCTGGGCCTTGGCGCCGAAGAGGCCCAGGATCGCCGGCGTGGTCTTGCGCTTTTCCGGGCGCATCCAGCGCGCCAGATTGGCCTTGGCGTGTTTGAGCGTGCCGATCGAGGAGGCGACATCGGTGAAGGCGGTGGCCTCGCGCGAGCGCGCTCCGAAATCGGCGTTCAGCGCCTCTTCGATCTCGGCGCGGTTATCGACCAGCAGGCCGATGCAGCGGTCGATCCGCTCGACGCGCTGCTCGGCGTTCGGCGCCCCGTCGCGCAGATGGGCGGCCTTCTGGCGGTCCAGGACGGTCTGCATGTCGTCGGCCATGTGTCGTCTCCTTGGGCGCCACGATGGCGAGATCGGGAGGCGGGCGCAAGTGAGCGGCGATTTTCCGCTGGCGTTCCGCCGCGTCGGCTGGATGTATCTGCGGCGGCGCTTCGCCCGGGAGGACAGTCGTGGACTACCAGAAGATCAAGCTCGTTATCGAAGGCCGCGTGGCGACCATCACCCTTTGCGATCCGGCCACCCTGAACGCCGCCGGTATCGACACGGTCAAGGAGTTGGCCCACGCCTTCGGGCGGGCGGCCAGCGGCGAGGACGGGGCGCGGGCGGTGGTGCTGACCGGCGATGGGCGCGGCTTCTGTTCGGGGGCCAATCTGGCCGGCGGCGGGGCGGCGGGCAGGCCGGCGGGCGCCGACGGGCGCCCTGACGCCGGGAAAGCCCTGGAGAGCCACTACAACCCCTTCGTCACCTTGATGCGCGATTTTCCCATGCCCATCGTCACGGCGGTGAACGGGGTGGCGGCGGGGATCGGCTGCTCCCTGGCCCTGATGGGCGACATCATCATCGCCGGCGAAAGCGCTTATTTCCTTCAGGCCTTCCGCCGCATCGGCCTGGTCCCCGACGGCGGCTCGACCTACCTTTTGCCGCGCATGATCGGCCGCGCCCGGGCCATGGAGATGGCGTTGCTCGGCGAGCGCCTGCCGGCCGCCAAGGCCTTGGAATGGGGCCTGATCAACCGCTGCGTCCCCGACGCCGAACTGATGGGCGCGGCGCGGGCCCTCGCCCTCGAACTGGCCGATGGCCCCAAGGCCCTGGGCCTGATCCGCAAGCTGATGTGGCAAAGCCTGGACACGGGGTGGGCCGAGCAACTCGCCAACGAACGCGACACCCAGCGCCTCGCCGGCAAGACCGAGGATTTCCTGGAGGGGGTAAGGGCCTTCCTGGAAAAACGGCCGGCGAAATTCACGGGGGCGTGAGATCGAGGTCGAATCCGCTTTCAGCGCACCGGCCTGATCGAGACGCCGACGTCGATCTTCGACCACGCCCGATCGGTGGTCACCGCCTCGGCACCGAATTCCGCCGCCAGGGCGAGGCAGGCGCGGTCGCCGAACGAAAGTCCGGAGCTTCGCGTCCGTGTGCGCAGGAGCCCGGCCGCCAGGGCCGCCCGCTCGTCGAACCCAATGACCCGGAGCTGAAGCGGCGCCAGTATCGCGCCGATCGTCGCCTCATCCATGCCGATCTCGGAGAGCTTGGCGACGGCTTCGGAGAGATTGACCGCGCTGATCGTCGAATCCGGCAGAAGCGCGGCCACCGCCGGCGCCCCCGGCTCGTCACGGATGAGGCAGAGAAGCGCCGAGGCGTCGAGGACGAAGGGCCTATTCACCCGCCGCCTCGGCGCGCCGATCGGCGATCAGCTCGTCCGAAAGGACGCGCTCTGGCGCATATCGCCGGGCGATGGCCTGAGCCTTGGCGATCGCGGCGGCGAGCGAGCGGATACGCAGGGCGCCCCGGTCGACATCCACCAGCACGGTGTCCCCTGTCTTGAAACCCAATTCCTTGCGAAATGCGGCCGGGATGACGACCTTGCCACCCTCGACGATCCGGGTATGACGGGCGTTCATGGTTATTTCCTAGGAATCAGTATGTGGCCTCGGTCTATACCTAAGCTCCCGGCCGTGGCCAGAACTTCCAAACTTGGATTCTTCGGGCCAAGGCGGTTTCTTGAGGAAGGGAGGCCCCTGCCCTATGCCCCCGCCGGCGTGATCGTCACACTCTCCCCGCACCCGCACGCATCCGTCTGGTTGGGGTTCCTGAACACGAATTTCGACGCCAGACGGGTGACCTCGTAATCGATCTGGGTGCCGATCAGGAACAGCACCGCCTTGGGTTCGATGAGGATGGTGACGCCCTTGTCCTCGACCACTTCGTCCAGGGGATCGGCGGCGGCGGCGTATTCGAGGACGTATTCCTGGCCGGCGCAGCCGCCGTTCTTCACCCCGACCCGCAAGCCGGCGTAGGGCGCTTCGGCGCGGTCCATGATCTCCTGGACGCGCGCCGCGGCGGCATCGCTCAGGGTGACGACCTTTGGGCGCGGGCGCCGGGCGCGGGGTTCGACGGCGATTTCCATGGGGCTAGAACATGTTCAGTTCGAGCTTGGCTTCGTCGGACATCAAGGAGGGGTCCCACGGCGGCTCGAAGATCAGGTTGACGGTGCAGGCGGTGACCTCGGGTATCTTGACCACCGCGTCGTGCACCCAGCCGGGCATCTCCCCGGCCACCGGGCAGCCCGGCGCGGTCAGGGTCATGTCGATGGCCACCGCCTTGTCGTCGGAGACATCGACCTTGTAGATCAGGCCCAGCTCATAGATATCGACCGGGATTTCCGGGTCGAACACCGTCTTGAGCTGCTCGACCAGCCTGTCGGTCAGGGCGTCGAGCTCCGCCTGGGGAATGGCGGAAGCCTTCTGGTCAGGGATAAAAGCGGCGTCGTCCATCAGCTAAAAAAGGTCCGGGTCTTGATCAGGGCGTCGACGAAGGCGTCGGCCTCGTCCAGGGTGTTATATAGGGCGAAGGAGGCGCGCGCGCTGGATGTGACGCCAAAGCGCCGCAGGAGGGGCTCGGCGCAGTGGGTCCCCGCCCGCACGGCGATGCCGTAGCGGTCGAGAATCTGGGCGATGTCGTGGGCGTGGGCGCCCTCGACGTTGAAAGCGAAGATGGCCCCCTTCCCCGGCGCCGTGCCGATCTCGGTGAACCAGTTGGCGCCGTTGAGGCGGTCCTTCACCCGAGCGTAGAGGGCGTGTTCGTGGGCGTCGATGGCGGCGCGGTCCAGGCTCTCCAGCCAGGCGATGGCGGCGCCGAGGCCGATCGCCTCCAGAATGGGCGGGGTGCCGGCCTCGAAGCGGTGCGGCGGATCGGCGTAGGTTATGGCGTCGAGGGTGACGGTCTCGATCATCTCGCCGCCGCCCTGATAGGGGGGCATGGCGGCCAGCAGGTCCGCCTTGCCGAAAAGGGCGCCGACGCCGGTCGGGCCGTAGAGCTTGTGGCCGGAAAAGACGTAGAAGTCGGCGTCCAGCGCCTGGACGTCCACCCTCCCGTGGACCACCGCCTGGGCGCCGTCGATGAGGGTGAGGGCGCCGGCGGCATGGGCGGCGGCGATTATCTCGGCGACCGGGTTCACGGCGCCGAGCACATTGGACATGTGGCTCACCGCCACCATCCGCGTCTTGGGTCCCAGCAGGGCGCGGTAGGCGGCCATGTCCAGGCGGCCGTCGTCGGTGACCGGGATGAAGCGAAGGACGACCCCTTGCCGCTCGCGCAGGAAGTGCCAGGGGACGATGTTGGCGTGGTGCTCCATTTCCGAGAGCACGATCTCGTCGCCGGCCTGGAGGGAGCGGCCCCAGGAAGAAGCGACCAGATTGATCGCCTCGGTGGCCCCCTTGGTGAACACGATTTCGGCGGCGCTGGCGGCGTTGATGAACTTGGCGACCGCCTGGCGCGCGCCCTCGTAGGCTTCGGTGGCTTCGTTGGCGAGGGTGTGCAGGCCGCGGTGGACGTTGGCGTAGGCGGTCTCGCTGGCCGCCGTCATGGCCTCCATGACGGCGCGCGGTTTCTGGGCCGAGGCGGCGCTGTCGAGGTAGATCAGGGGATGGCCGTTCACCCGGCGATGCAGAATCGGGAACTGGGCGCGGGCGGCCGCTACGTCGAAGGTCATGTAACGACCCCCAGGCGGGCGGCGACCCAGGCGCGGGCGGCGGCGCGAGCGCCGGCGTCTTCGATGCGATCCGCCACCTCGCCCACAAACGCCTCCATGAGCATGGCCCGCGCGTCGCCATCCGGGATGCCGCGCTGGCGGGCGTAGAACAGAGCCTCCTCGTCCAGAGCGCCGACCGTATTGCCGTGGGCGCAGACCACGTCGTCGGCGTAGATTTCCAGTTCCGGCTTGGCGTCCACCTCGGCGCGATCCGACAGGATGAGGGCATGATGGCCCATGCGGGCGTCGGTCCTGTCCGCCCCCGGCGAGACCACGATGCGGCCCTGAAAGACGCCGCGCGCCTGGTCGCGCACCACGCCCTTGATGAGCTGGTCGGTGACGCCGTCGATGCCGGAATGGGTGACGACGGTGGTGATGTCGGCGTGGCGCCGGCCCTCCAGAAGATAGAGGCCGTCGAGGCGAACCGACGCCCCGGCGCCGGGATGGCTGACGCGGGTTTCCAGGCGCTGGCGCTTGGCGCCGGTTGTCAGGACGGCCTGGGCGAGGCGGGCGCCGGGGCCAAGGGCGATATCCGCCCTGGACACCGAGACCGCGTCCTCCGAGTCGGCGGCCACGACCGTGCGGTGCAGCGTCGCCCCCCGCCCCACGGCGATGTGGAGATCGACTTCGGCCAAAGAGTCGGCCGCCCCTTCATAGCGCTCGGACAGAACCAGCCGGGCGGCCTCGCCAATCTCGATGACGATGCGAGAGACCTGGGCGCCGGCTTCGGCGGAGACGAAAGCCAGGTCGACGCGGCGCGTCTGGCCGGCGGCGACGATCAAGCGCTCCATCCTCACCGGCGACGGCTTTGGCAGGACGCGGATCAGGCCGCGCAGATCGCTCCACCGCCAGTCCTCGTCGCGGCGCGAGGGCAGTTCGGCCAGATCGCCGGTCTCGATGGCGCGGGCCAGGCTCACGCGGCGCTCTCCAGGGCATATTTGTCGTAGCCCTCGGCCTCCAGGGCGTGGGCCAGTTCGGGCCCGCCCGAGGCGACGATGCGGCCGGCCGCCAGCACATGCACCTTGTCGGGGCGGATGTGATCGAGCAGGCGCTGGTAGTGGGTGATGATCAGCATGGCGCGGTCGGGCGAGCGCATGGCGTTGACCCCCTCGGCGACGATGCGCAGGGCGTCGATGTCGAGTCCGGAGTCGGTCTCGTCGAGGATAGCCAGACGCGGGGAAAGAACCGCCATTTGAAAGATTTCCATGCGTTTCTTCTCGCCGCCGGAAAAGCCGACGTTGAGGCCGCGCTTGAGCATGTCGAAATCGATCTTGAGGGCGGCGGCCTTGGTGCGAGCGAGGCGCAGGAAATCGGGGGCGGAGGTTTCAGGCTCGCCGCGCGCCTTGTGCTGGGCGTTGAGGGCGGTGCGCAGGAAGGTCAGGGCCGGGACGCCGGGAATTTCCGTGGGATACTGG
The DNA here is from genome assembly GCA_038225765.1 of Caulobacterales bacterium. Lineage (GTDB taxonomy): Bacteria > Pseudomonadota > Alphaproteobacteria > Caulobacterales > Caulobacteraceae > Acaudatibacter. Next base: position 8,728 of record JBBRQW010000051.1, read on the forward strand.
AACGACAGGAAGACGCCCCGCGCCGCCCGCTCGTTGGGCTCAAGGGCCAGCAGATCCTCGCCGTCCAGGGTGACGGTTCCGGCGGTGACCTCATAGCCCGGCCGCCCCGCCAGGGCGTAGCTGAGGGTCGATTTGCCCGCCCCGTTCGGCCCCATGACGGCGTGAACCTCGCCGGCGGGGATGTCGAGGGTGAGGCCGTCGAGGATGGGCCTGGCATCGACGGCGACGTGGAGGTTTTTGATGGAAAGCATTGGTTTCATACGAAATCTTAAATTGGCCGGAGCGCGGGCTTCCAGCCCGCATCCTGAGAAGTGCGGGCTGGAAGCCCGCGCTCCGGGGTTGGCGTCAGGAACTCCAACCGGTTCCCAAACGGGTCGAAGATGAAGGCGCGGTCGTGGCCGGGCAGCGCGGAATCGTCCGCCACTTCGAAGCCGGCGGCGCGGGCGCGGGCGGCGAGAGCGGCCACGTCGCGCACGCGAAAGGCGACGTGGGCCTTGCGGCCGGGGCGGAAATCCGCCTCGACGCCCAGATGGACCTTGAGCAACCCGCGCTCGAACCAGCAGCCGCCGCGCCCCGCCATCTCCGCCGGCTTGGGCTGTTCGACCAGCCCCAGGAGGCCGGCGTAGAACTCCCGCGCCTTCTCTTCGCCGCCCGGCGGAATGGCCAATTGGACGTGATCGATGGCTTCGAGGGTCATCCGACGCTCCCTTCGAGCGAGATGGCGACCAGCTTCTGCGCCTCCACCGCGAATTCCATGGGGAGTTCCTGCAGAACGTCCTTGACGAAGCCGTTGACCAGGAGCTGCACCGCCTCTTCCTGGGGAAGGCCGCGCTGCATGGCGTAGAAGAGCTGGTCGTCGGAGAGGCGGGTGGTGGTCGCCTCGTGCTCAAACTTGGCCGAGGCGTTGCGCGCCTCGATGTAGGGGGTGGTGTGGGCGGCGCAGTGTTTGCCGATCAGCAGGGAATCGCACTGGGTGAAGTTGCGCGCGCCCTTGGCCTTGGGATGGGCGGAGACCAGGCCCCGATAGGTGTTGGACGAGTGGCCGGCCGAGATGCCCTTGGAGACGATGCGCGAGCGGGTGTTGGCCCCCAGGTGGATCATCTTGGTGCCGGTGTCGGCCTGCTGGCGGTTGTTGGTGATGGCGATGGAATAGAATTCGCCGCTGGAGCCCTCGCCGCGCAGGATGCAGGAGGGGTATTTCCAGGTGATCGCCGAGCCGGTCTCGACCTGGGTCCACGACACCTTCGAGCGGTCGCCCCGGCAATCGGCCCGCTTGGTGACGAAGTTGTAGATGCCGCCCTTGCCGTCCTTGTCGCCCGGATACCAGTTCTGCACCGTGGAGTATTTGATCTCGGCGTCGTCCAGGGCGACCAGTTCGACCACGGCGGCGTGAAGCTGGTTCTCGTCGCGCATGGGCGCGGTGCAGCCCTCCAGATAGGAGACGTAGGAGGCCTTGTCGGCGACGATCAGGGTGCGCTCGAACTGGCCGGACTGGGCGGCGTTGATGCGGAAATAGGTGGAAAGCTCCATGGGGCAGCGCACCCCGGGCGGCACATAGACGAAGCTCCCATCGGAAAAGACGGCGCTGTTCAGGCAGGCGAAGTAGTTGTCCGACACCGGCACCACCGAACCCAGATACCGGCGGACCAGATCGCCATGGTCGCGGATCGCCTCGCTCATGGAGCAGAAGATCACCCCGACCTCGGCGAGCTCTTTCTTGAAGGTGGTGATCACTGAAACGCTGTCGAACACCGCGTCCACGGCGTATTTCGGCGCGCCCTGGACGCCGGCCAGGACTTCCTGTTCCTTCAATGGGATGCCGAGCTTGGCGTAGACCGCCAGCAATTCCGGATCGACCTCGTCCAGGCTCTTGGGGCCGACCTTCTCGACCGGCGCGGCGTAATAGTAGGAGTCCTGATAGTCGATGCGCGGGAAATGGACGCGGGCCCAGTCGGGTTCCTCCAGGGCCAGCCAGCGGCGGTAGGCTTCCAGGCGCCAGTCCAGCATCCACGCCGGTTCGCCCTTCTTGGCGGAAATGAAACGCACGGTGGCTTCGGAGAGGCCCTTGGGAGCGAATTCCTGGTCGATGTCGCTGGAAAAGCCGTGCTTGTAGCGTTCGACGTCGGCCACGTGCTCGAGAGTCTGCTGGACGGCGGCCATCAGGCGACCCTCCGCCGGCGCGCCGACTGGCGTTCGAAGGCTTCGAGCCAGACGTCGCCGCAGCGATTCCAATCCTCCGCCGTCGAGGCCCAGCCGCCGCTCACCCGGATGGCGTAGGGGGCGAGGTCGGGGCGGCCCATGGCCTCGATGACCCCGCTCGCCTTTACCTTGCCCGACGAACAGGCGGCGCCGGCGCTCACCATCACGGCGGCCAGATCGAGGGCCATCACCTGGGTCTCGGCGGAAAAGTCAGCGGTGGCGAAGGCGAGGGTCTGGGGCAGGCGCGGCGCGCCGGCGGCGAGCACCGTCGCCCCCGCCTCCGTCACCCGCGCCGCCAGGGCGTCGCGCCAGGCGGACTGGGCGGCGAGGGCGGGGAGGTCGGCCAGGGAGGCCCGCGCCGCCGCGCCGAACCCGGCGATCCCCGGCACGTTCTCGGTGCCGGCGCGCAGGCCCCGCTCCTGACCGCCGCCGTGCAACCGGCGGGCGAGGGTGGCGCGCTGGCCGGCGACGAGGGCGCCAATCCCCTGCGGGCCGCCGAGCTTGTGGGCGGAAAGGGCCATCGTGTCGGCGCCCAGCGAGTCGAAATCCACCGCGATCTTGCCCGCCGCCTGGACGGCGTCCACGTGCAGCCAGGCGCCCGCCTGGCGGACAATACGGGCGGCCGCCGCCACCGGCTGGATCGCGCCGGTCTCGTTGTTGGCGAGCATCAGACAGACCAGGGCGGGCGCCCCGGCGGCCAGGCGCGCCTCCAGCCAGTCCAGATCGGCGAGGCCGGCGCCGTCCACCGGCCACATCTCGACCGGCAGGCCCGACGCGGCGGCGGTCTCGCGCACCGCCTCGTGCTCGGTCGCCCCGACGACGATCCGGCTGAAGCCGGCGGCGAGCGCACTTTCCATGGCCAGGGCGTCGGCTTCGGTGCCGCCGCTGACGAAGGTGACGGCGGCGGGCGGGGCGCCGACGAGCGTCGCCACCTCGGCGCGGGCGGTTTCCACCCGGGCGCGGGCGGCGCGGCCGGCGGCGTGGACCGACGAAGGATTGCCGCCCCGCGCCAGGGCCCCGGCCAACGCTTCGATCGCCTCGGGTCGCACCTTGGCGGTGGCGTTGTAGTCGAGATAGACGGGGCCGCTCATGCCGCCCTCGCCCCCACGGCCGCTTCGCCCGGGCGCAGGCGGCCGGCCAGAACGTCGGCCAGGGAGACAGCCGCCAGATAGTCGTGGATGCGCCGGCCGGTCTCGTCCCAAAGATCGTGGGTCAGGCAGCGCACGCCGCCCCTCATGCATCCCACCCCGGCGCCGGCGCAGCGCGTGGCCCGCAACGGCTCGTCCACCGCGATCACCACATCGGCGACGCTGGTTTGATCGGCGGGCCTGGCCAGCCGATAGCCGCCGCCCGGGCCGCGCACCGATTCCACCAAGCCGCGGCGGCGCAGGCGCGCGAAAAGCTGTTCGAGATAGGGGCGGGAGATCTGCTGGCGCTCGGCGATCGAGGCCAGGGGGACGGCGCGCGCGCCCTCGCGGCCCGCCAGTTCGGTCATGGCCATCACGGCGTATCGTCCCCGGGTGCTGAGGTGCATTGGCGCGTCCGTCGCTATTTCCTCGCCATCCGCGCCGGCTTCTTGCTACAAGCCGCCGCCTCGCGAGAGGCCGGAGGGTTTCGGCCATCGCTGGGTAGTTAGGAAAACCAAGCGCGGCAGTCAAGTATTTGGCGCCGCCCCCGTTGAAAGTTCCAGGAGCCTCCATGCCCGAGCTCGTCCTGCCCGGCGGCGCCGGCCGCATCGAGGCGCGCTACTCACCGCGCAAGGACGACACCGCGCCCATCGCCCTCATTCTCTCTCCCCACCCCAAGGCGGGCGGCCACATGAACCATCCGGTGGCGGTGCAACTCTTTCACCTGTTCATGAAGCGCGGCTTCAATGTGTTGAGGTTCAATTTTCGCGGCGTCGGGCGCAGCCAGGGCGAGTTCGATTCCGGCATCGGCGAACTGGCCGACGCGGCGACGGCGCTGGACTGTCTGCAATCGACCCACCCGGCCGCCTCGCAGTTCTGGGTGGCCGGCTTCGATTTCGGGGCCTGGGTGGGGATGCAGCTCCTCATGCGCCGCCCCGAGACCGACGGCTTCATCTCCGTCTCCCCGCCCACCAATATGTACGACTTCAGCTTCCTGGCCCCCTGCCCCGCCTCCGGCCTGATCCTGCACGGCTCGGCCGATGCGGTGGTTCCGTTCGCGGAAGTCGAGAAGGTGGTGACCAAGCTGCGCGCCCAGAAGGGCATCGTCATCGACTACGAGCTGGTGGAAGGCGGCGGCCATTTCTGGAGCGACAACCTCGTGGAGGTGGAGACGCGGGTGGGCGCGTATCTCGACAAGCGGCTGGCGGCGGAACCGGTTTAGGGCGCTTCACGATGCCACTCGGAGCGCGGGCTTCCAGCCCGCTCTCCTTTTTTTGTATAGAAGCGGCTGGAAGCCCGCGCTCCGCATCCTCTATGGCCGCACGATCCGGCCGCCGGGGAGGGGTTCGGGGACGCCGGTGGTGGCGGGAAAGGAGATCGGCAGGCCGGTGAAGGTGCGGGCGGCCAGAAAGGCGAAGGCCTCGGCCTCCATGGAATCGCCGCGCCAACCCACCCATTCGGCGGCCGAGACCGGCACCTCGAGGCGTTTGCGGATGGCGTGCATGAGAGCGGGATTGTGCCGCCCGCCGCCGCAGACGATCACCCTTCTGGGAATTTGCGAACAGGCGGCCAGACCCAGCACCACCGATTCGGCGGCAAAGGCGGTGAGGGTCGCCGCGCCATCCTCCAGGGAAAGCTCCGCCACGGGATCCAGGGAAAAATCGAACCGGTCGAGGGACTTGGGCCCGCGCGCTTTGAAATGGCCGTGGTCGAGATAGGCCGCGACGATGGCCTCGTCGATCCGCCCCGAGCGGGCCAGGGCGCCGTTCTCGTCCCGGCGCGCCCCGCTTCGCCCCTGGACGAAGAGGTCGATCATACCGTTGGCCGGGCCGGTGTCGAAGGCTTCGAGCCCGCCGCCCTCGCCGATCAGAGTCACATTGGCGACCCCGCCCAGGTTGAGCACCGCCAGCGGCGCCTCCATCCGCGACCAGCGGGCCAGCGCCTGATGATAGATCGGCGCCAGCGGCGCCCCCTGCCCGCCGGCCGCCACGTCGGCGGCGCGAAAGTCGAAGGCGACCGGCAGGCCCAGGCCCTCGGCCACGCGGCGGGCGTCGATGAGCTGCACGGTGCGGCCGGGCCGCCCGCCGCTTGGGGCCTCGTGCAGCACCGTCTGGCCATGGACGCCAACCAGGTCGATGCGGCCGGCCTGACCGCCCGTCTCGGCGAGGAAGGCTCGCGCGGCGGCGAGGTGTTCGTCGGCGACGGCCGCCGCCGCGGCCTCGAAAACGTCCGGCGCCGGCGCGCCGCGCGGCCACGCGCGGGCGGCGGCGATCGCCTCTTCGACGATGGCGCGCGTGTCGGGCCCAAGGCCGCGCTCCGCCGCCGGCCCGAAGGCGGCGATCGTCTCGCCGTCCGTCTGAATCACCGCCATATCGACCGCGTCGAGGGAGGTGCCGGTCATGAAGCCGAGGACGCGCATGCCTTGCTTGACTGCCATAGGCCCGCCCCGCTAGCTAGAGCCGATGACCGCCGCCGCCTTCAAACCGCGCTCGGACCTCGTGCGCGTTCTGATGGAGCGTGGCCACGTCTATCAGGCCACGGACCTGGAAGGCCTGGACGCCGCCGCCCTGAAAGGCCCGATCGCCGGCTACATCGGCTTCGACGCCACCGCCCCCAGCCTGCACGTGGGCAGCCTGGTTCAGATCATGACCCTGCGGCGGCTGCAACAGACCAGCCACAGGCCGATCGTGCTGATGGGTGGGGGAACCACCAAGGTCGGCGATCCCTCGGACAAGGCGAACGCCCGCCCGATGCTCACCGAGGCGGCGATCGAGGCCAATCTGGCCGGCATCCGCCGCGCCTTCGCGCCATTCCTCGCCTTCGGCGACGGGCCCACCGACGCGGCCTGGGTCAACAACGCCGACTGGCTGGAGAAGCTCGGCTACATCGAGTTCCTGCGCGACTATGGGGTGCATTTCACCATCAACAAGATGGTCAATCTGGAGTTCGTCAGGACACGGATCGACAACGAACAGCCCCTGACCTTCCTGGAGTTCAACTATGTGCTGATGCAGGCGGCCGACTTTCTGGAACTGCACCGGCGCCACGGCTGCACCCTGCAGTTCGGCGGCTCCGAACAGTGGGGCAATATCGTCGGCGGCGTCGACCTGATCCGCCGGGTGGAGGGCGCGCTGGCGTTCGGCGTCACCACGCCCCTGGTGACCACCGCCTCGGGGGTCAAGATGGGCAAGACCGTGGCCGGCGCGGTGTGGCTCAACGCCGAGATGCGACCGCCCTACGACTACTGGCAGTTCTGGCGCAACACCGAGGACGCCGACGTCGGCCGCTTCCTGCGCCTCTTTACCGACCTGCCGCTGGCCGAGATCGGCCGGCTGGAGGCTTTGGCTGGGGCCGAGATCAACGAGGCCAAGAAGGTGCTGGCCAACGAGGCCACCGCCCTGCTGCATGGACGCGCGGCGGCGGAGGCGGCGGCCGACGCGGCGAAGGGGGCCTTCGAGGAAGGGAGCATTTCGGGGGAACTGCCGATACGAGATATCGTACGCGGCGCGTTCCCGGTTGGTCGCTCGACGGTCGAGATTCTATTCGCCTCGGGCTTGGTAACATCAAAGTCAGAAGCCAGAAAGAAAATTTTGGCGCGAGAAATTAGGATAAATGATCAAATTGTTTCTGATCCACTAGAAATAATAAGATGGGATAAATTGCAACAACCTCTAGGCGTATTTAAGGTTCAGACCGGGCGACGGGGCAAGATTGTCCTAGTGCGACCCATCCAATAGTACGTTTCACTAGGAGAACTCACATGGGTTTGAACCCCGGCGACGCCGCCCCCGATTTCGACCTGCCCGGCGACCAGGGCCAGGTGTCGCTCGCGGCCCTCCGGGGCAAGGCCGTGGTTCTCTTCTTCTATCCCAAGGACGATACCTCCGGCTGCACCGCCGAGGCCCAGGCCTTCACCGCGGCGGCGGCCGACTTCGCGGCGGCGGGCGCGGTGGTCGTCGGCGTCTCCAAGGATTCGCCGGCCAGCCACGGCCGGTTCCGCGCCAAATACGGCCTCGCGCCCCAATTCGCCTCGGACCAGGACGGCGAGGTGGTGGAGCGCTACGGGGCCTGGGTCGAAAAGAATATGTACGGGCGCAAATACATGGGCGTCGAGCGGTGCACCTACCTGATCGACGCGCGAGGGGTCGTGCGCCGCGTGTGGCGTAAAGTGAAGGTCCCGGGACACGCGGCCGAGGTGCTGGAGGCGACGCGGGCGCTCGGGTGACGCCCAGGCAGTATTTCCTCGCATATCTCCACTGATCTCGCACCATATATGGGTCATTAATTGGACTCGTTACTTGAGGTTGTTTCGCCGCGATCTCGCCACAGTTTAGATTGCTGGCCGGCGGGGCTGGCGTATCCGCGACCAATTGGCTCGGCGGGGTTGCGCCGCCCCAGACGATCGGGGCATAACGCGCCGCCTTCGTAAAAAAACCCCGGACCCACGACCCATGATTGCTGGCCGCGCCAGGCGCCTCGCCGAGGCGCTGTTCGACCTGTTTCCCGAGCGCCACCTGTTCATCCACTCGGGCGGCGACGTGCGCGCCCTGGCGTTGAGCCCCCGCCGGCAGCTGGCCATCGCGGCGGTCGCCGGCCTGTGCGCCTTGTGGATGGGTGTCTCTACCCTGGCCATGCTGGCGGGCGCCGTGGGCCATGACCGGGCCGAAGCGGCGCTCGGGCAGACCCAGGCCAAGTACGAGCGCTGGATCGCCGATCGGCAGGCGCGGCTGGACAGCGCCCTGGCCCAGCTCAACGCCCCGGCCAATTCCATCGGCGTTCTGGCCAACACCCTCGAGCGGCGCCATGCCGCCCTGGCCATGCTGCTCACCCAGGCGCAGGGCAGTCCGGGCGTTCTCCAGGCCATGGCCCCGATCCTGCTCCGCCCGGCCGGCCCCGACAACGCCGCGCCCGCCCAGCGAATCCAGGCGGTGCAGCTGGATCAGGAGCGGCTGATCGAGGCGACCGAATCCTTCGCCAAGACCCGCGCCGACCGCCTGCGCCTGGCGTTCCGCCTCGCCGGCCTCGATCCGGTCGTCTATGCCGGCCGAGGCGAGGGCGTGGGCGGGCCGCTGATCCAGGCCAAGGATCCCAGGGCGCTGGCCGCCGTCCTCGATATCGACGAAGGGTTCGCCGGTCGCGTCCAGCGCGCCGCCGCCGACCTTTCGGACATGCGCGGCCTCACCGACGCGGCGGCCACCTTGCCGCTGGCGAGGCCCACCCAGAACACCACCGAGAGCAGCGGCTTCGGGGTGCGGGTCGATCCGTTCACCGGCGAGCCGGCCTTTCATTCCGGCCAGGACTTCGCCGGCGCTTTCATGACCCCGATCCACGCCACCGCCCCTGGCGTCATCTCCTTCACCGGGCTACGGTCGGGCTACGGCAACACCGTCGAGATCGATCATGGCCGCGGATTCAAGACCCGCTATGCGCACCTCCAGGCGACTTTCGTGACCGTGGGCCAGCATGTCGCCCTGGGCCAGAAGATCGCCGCCATGGGTTCGACCGGACGTTCCACCGGCGATCATCTGCACTACGAAGTGTGGGTGAACGGCCGCCCCCAAAACCCCCTGCGCTTTGTGAAGGCCGGCGACTATGTTCAGCAAACCGAATAGCCCTCCCCCCGCCCCGCCCGCTCCGGGGCATCCCGAGCCGACGCCGCAGCCAGGCGATCCGACCCTTCGCCCGCCCCAGCGGGCGCAGAAGGCGGCCTCGCTCATCGCCCCCGACATGACTTTGGAGGGCAACATCACCGGCGGCGGCGAGCTGCAGGTCGATGGCGCCATCAAGGGCGACCTGCGGGTCGAGCGGGTGACCATCGGTGAAGGCGGTCATGTGGACGGCGGCGTCTACGCCGAGGCGGTGGAGGTGCGCGGCCGGGTCAACGGCTCGATCACCGCCAAACAGGTGCGCCTGCACGCCGCCTGCCATGTGGACGGCGACATCACCCACGAACAGCTGGCCATGGAGATCGGCGCCTTCTTCCAGGGCCGTTCCCTGCGCCTGCAGCGCCCGCCCTCCCAGGCCGCCGGGCCCACGCCGCCCCGCCCCTCGCCGCCCCCGGCCGCCGCACCGCCCGCGCCGCCGAAAGACAACAACGGCCTGGGCCTTGGACCCAAGCCGGCCGCGGCGCCGTAGGGGCGCGGCCTCTCTCCACGGCGATTTCTACCCGCCCGATTCGTCCCGCGTCGCCCCGACGCGCTGGGCCAGGGAGGCGGCCATGAAGGGGTCGAGGGCGCCGTCGAGGACGCCGGCGGTGTCGGAGGTCTCCACCCCGGTGCGCAGATCCTTGACCATCTGATAGGGCTGCAGAACGTAGGAGCGGATCTGGTGGCCCCAGCCGATGTCGGTCTTGGCGTCCTCCACCGCCTGGGCCGCCGCCTCGCGCCGCTGCAATTCGGCCTCGTAGAGGCGGGCGCGCAGCATCTTCCAGGCCTGGTCGCGGTTCTGGTGCTGCGAGCGCTGGTTCTGGCACGCCACCGCGATGCCGGTGGGGATGTGGGTCAGGCGCACCGCCGAGTCGGTCTTGTTGACGTGCTGGCCGCCCGAACCGCTGGCGCGATAGGTATCGACGCGCACGTCGGAGGGGTCGATCTCGATCACGATCTTGTCGTCCACCACCGGATAGACCCACACCGAGGCGAAACTGGTGTGGCGCTTGGCGGCGGAATCGAAGGGCGAAATGCGCACCAGCCGGTGGACGCCGGCCTCGGTTTTCAGCCAGCCATAGGCATTGACGCCCTCGATGCGGAGGGTGGCCGACTTGATTCCGGCCGTTTCGCCGTCGGTCTCCTCGATCACCTCGACCGCCATGCCGTGGGCGGCGGCCCAGCGGGTGTACATGCGCAGCAGCATGGCCGCCCAGTCGGCGGACTCGGTCCCGCCGGCCCCGGAATTGATCTCCACGAAGGCGTCGTTGGCGTCGGCTTCCCCCGACAGCAGGGCTTCCAGCTCGGCGCGGGCGGCGAAGGCCCGCAAGGCTTCGAGTTGGGTCTGGGCGTCGTCAAGAGAGGCCTCGTCGCCCTCGGCCTGAGCCATCTGGGCGAATTCCAGGGCGTCGGATCGTTCGCGCTCCAGGCGGCGCACGGCCTCGACCTGGGCAGCCAGACGCGTACGCTCGCGCATCAGGCTCTGGGCGGCGGGGGCGTCGTTCCAAAGGTTTGGATCCTCGGCGCGGGCGTCCAGTTCGTCCAGCCGCCTCAGCGCCGCACCCCAGTCAAAGACGCCTCCTGAGCAGCCCGACGGACCGCTCGATATCGGCGCCGATCGCCTCGATATCCGCTCGCATGATGAAGACCTTCAGTATGAAAAAGGGGATGGGCAGGGCGCGCGGACGTCGCACGCCGGCCCGATCAATACAATTCGTGGTGCGTTTTGCGGCATCCCGGCCACGCGCCTCAAGGCTCTGCCCTCACTCCGTATCCGGCGTAGGTTTCAGCGATCTTAGGCTCCAAACCCAATCAGATGGTTGATGTCGGTGGGCAAATCAGGATTCCGAGGGTCATCTCGGTTCTTGGAGGTGATCATGAGCGCGTTGTTTTGGCTGACGGATGAGCAGTGGGCGGCGATAGAGCCGCATCTG
>JBBRQW010000052.1:0-19015 GCA_038225765.1 Caulobacterales bacterium
CCAATTTCCGCGTCACCGGCTACGACGTGGTGACCAACAGCCCCAAGGTCGCGGCCTACCGCGCGCCCGGCGCGCCGATCTCGGCCTTCGGGATCGAGAGCGCCATCGACGAACTGGCCGGCAAGCTCGCCATGGATCCCATCGCGCTTAGGATGAAGAACGCGGTGCGCGACGGGGTCAAGGCCGCCTACGGCCCGACGTTTCGAAACATCGGCTATGTGGAGACCCTCGAGGCCATTCAGAACCACCCGCACTACGTCGCCCCGCTCGGGCCCAATCAGGGGCGCGGCGTGGCGGTGGGCTTCTGGTTCAACATCGGCGGCGAATCCACCGCCGCGGTCAACGTCGGCGAGGACGGCACGGCGACGGTGATCACCGGCAATCCCGACATCGGCGGCTCAAGGGTCTCCATGGCCATGATGGCGGCCGAGGTTCTGGGCCTGCCGGTGGAAAAGGTTCGCCCGATCGTCGCCGACACCGCCTCCATCGGTTTTTCCATGCTCACCGGCGGCAGCCGCACCACCTTCGCCACCGGCATGGCGGTGACCCAGGCGGCCCAGAAGATCGTCGCCGACCTGAAGCGCCGGGCGGCCCAGATCTGGGATGTCCAGGACGACAAGGTGGACTGGTTGGACGGCGCGGCGGTGTGCCTGGACGCCGCCAAGGCCGTCCCCGACCTGACCCTGGCCGCCCTGGCCGCCCAGTCGGCGCGAACCGGCGGCCCGATCGGGGCCCAGGTCTCGCTCACCGCCCAAGGCGCGGGACCGGGCTTCGGGGCCCACATCTGCGATGTCGAGGTTGATCCGGAGACGGGCCATGTCACCGTCCTGCGCTACACCGCCGCCCAGGACGTCGGCCGCGCCATCCATCCGGCCTATGTGGAAGGCCAGATCCAGGGCGGCGTGGCCCAGGGAATCGGCTGGGCGCTGAACGAGGAATACGTCTTCGACGCCGAAGGGCGGATGGAGAACGCCGGCTTCCTCGATTACCGGGTGCCGGTGGCCTCGGACCTGCCGATGATCGAGCCGATCATCGTCGAGGTGGCCAATCCGCGCCACCCGTTCGGGGCCAAGGGGGTGGGCGAGGTCCCCATCGTGCCGCCCCTGGCGGCGGTGGCCAACGCGGTGCGCGCCGCCATCGGTGTGCGGATGACCGACCTGCCCCTGTCGCCGCCGAAGGTCCGGGCGGCCATCGACGCGCGCTGATGGTCCGTGTGGTGGCGGCCGGGTCGGGCTTTCGCCAATTCACCGGCGGGGCGGCGGAGTTCGACGTCGAGGCCTCGACCGTGCGGCGGATGGTCGCCGAGCTCGACGCCCGCTTTCCCGGTTTCGGCGACCACATCGCCCGCCGCATGGCCGTCGCCATCGACGGCGAAATCCATCAAGACGCCGACGGCACGCCGCTGGCGCCCGGCGGCGAAGTCTATCTCATCCCCAGGATCGGCGGGGGGTGAGGCTGTTCCTCAGCGGGCGAAACCGGCGAGGTAGTCGGCGAAGCCGCGCCAGGCTGGGGTGGCGCTCACCGGTCCATGGAGCAATTGCACCGCCAGCATGACCGCCAGGCCGACGAGATAGATCGGGTGGGGGCGACCTCGGGTCCGCCAGTCATAGGCGATCGCCGCGACCACCAGCAGATCGACGATAAGGCCCGGACCGAGCGCGATCTGAACCGGCGGCGGGGCGGGCAGGCCGGGGCGAAGGCCGGGGCCGCCGCCGGTGGCCAGCAGGAAGAAGACCCTCGCCACCGCCGCCGGCAAGAGGCCGATGGTCGCCAGCAGCATCCAGCGCTTGTGGCGTTCGGGCCGCGAAATATTGGCGATGGCGGCGGCGAAGAAGGCGGTGAAGAGGACGATGTCGCTGATCGGTACGATGACGAAGGCGCGCGCCTGGTCGCCGTATCCCAGGGCCAGCCGGGTGGTTAGGGAGTGGACGGCGGTGGCCATGCCGACCAGGACAAGGGCGGTGGCCAGGGAGACTCCCGCGATCCCCCAGGCGCGGTGATCGCGGATGCGCCCGCCCGCGACCAGGGCGGTCTGCAGGAAGAAGAACAGGGTCCAGGCGGAAAACAGCGCGCCGTGCAGATAAATGAGCGGCGCCCCGACGAAGGTCCGGGCCGGAAGCTGCAGCCAGAAGGTTTCGGCGAAGCCGCCGAACGCCACCAGGACGCAGGCCCCGGCCATCCAGACATAGAAGTTGCGGCTCTCCAGCCGGGCCGACTGCCGCGCGATCGCAACCATCTCGAAGCCCCCCTCTTTCTCGCCGCGAGCATCCCCCCGGCGGCGGGCTGGCGCAAGAGGCAAGTTCGCCGCCGCGCCGGCTCTAGAATTCCCGCGGGATGGCCTCCCACGCCCGGGTCAGATGGTCCCGGTGAGCCGGCGCGGCGATGGCGATGAGGGCGGCGGCCCGCGCCTCGGGGCCCGCTCCGCGCAGGTCGGCGACGCCGTACTCGGTGACCACCAGATCGGCGTCAACGCCTGGCAGGGAGACGGTGGCGGCGTCCAGGCGAGCGACGATGCGCGAGATCGCGCCGGCGGCGGCGGTGGAGGGCAGCGCCAGGATACCCCGGCCGCCGAGCGAGCGGCGCGCCGCCCTGGCGAAGTCGGGCGCGCCGCCCAGACCGCTCACCAGAACGCCGCCGCGCCACTGGATGTTGGCCTGGCCGGAGAGATCGACCTCCAGGGCCGAGTTGATGGCGTGCAGCCGATCCACGCCGGCCAGAGCCGCCGCCCCGTGGGTAACCGTGGCGTCGGCGAACTCGAACGCCTCGGCCGCCCAGAGCATGAAGTTTTCGCGGCCAAACGCCAGGCCGGCCAGGTGGCGCGCGCCGGCCGCCAGAGCCCCGGCCTCGGCCAGGGCGCGATAGCCTTCCGTCACCATGCCCGAGCGGACGACCAGGCCGCGGCGATCGGTGAGGGTGGCCACGGCGGCGGCCGGCGCAACGCCGACGCCGGTCTGGATGGCGGCGCCGTCGGGAATCAGACCGGCGACCCGCTCGGCGATAGCCCGGTGCTCCGGGCCGGGCGCCGCCTCCGCGCCGGTGATGAACGGGCCGGGCGCCTCGATGGCGACCTCGATGGCGACCGCCGGGATGGTCGGCCCGCGCCGCGCCCTCGGCAGGTCGGCGTTGACAAAGGCCAAGCGACGGGCGGCTCTTGGCCAGATCAGCGGCGCGAAATCGGCGCACGGGCCGAGGGAGCACAGGCCCTCCTCGTCCGGAGGGGTCACCTGCAGGACGGCGAGGTCGAACGGCGGGCCTTCGAGGCAGTCGGCGGCGATCGCCGAATAGGGAGCGGCGCGCACCTCGACCCGACCCGCCTCGAAGGAGGCGCCCAGGGCGCCCGGCAACAGGAAGACGGTCAGGCGAACGGTGGGATGCAGGGTGGCGTAGTCGAAATCGTTGACGCCCGGCAGCAGTCCGGCCACCAGCTCGGTCCCCGCCAAGACTTCGGGCGCGCTCTTCAGAATGGAGCGCAGGGCCAGGGGCTCGCCCACCGCCCCCTGGACGTAGATGCGCCGGCCGCCGCGAAACTCGGCCAGGACGCGGGCGGCGTCGTGGGCCGAGACGCCGCTCACGCCGTTTGCCGCGCCTCCAGCGCCAGTTCCTCGATCATCGTCTGGCGGATGAGGAATTTCTGGACCTTGCCGGTGACGGTCATCGGGAAGGCGTCGACGAAGCGCATATAGCGGGGGATCTTGTGATGGGCGATCTGGCCCTCGCAGAAGGCCCGGATGTCGGCCTCGTCGGCCGCCTCGCCGGGATGCAGGCGGATCCAGGCGCACAGCTCCTCGCCGTAACGAGCGTCCGGCAGGCCCACCACCTGAGCCTCGGCGATCTTGGGATGGCGGAACAGGAATTCCTCGATCTCGGCGGGATAGAGGTTCTCGCCGCCGCGGATGACCATGTCCTTGATCCGCCCCACCACCTTGCCGTAGCCGGCGGCGTCGATCGTGCCGATATCGCCGGTGTGCATCCAGCCCTGGGCGTCCAGGCATTCGGCGGTGCGCTTCGCGTCTTCCCAGTAGCCGAGCATAACCGAATAACCGCGGGTGCAGATTTCGCCCGGCTTGCCTCGTCCGACGATCGCCCCATGCTCATCGATGATCTTGACCTCCAGATGCGGCTGCACCCGGCCAATGGTCGAGACGCGCCGCGCCAGGGAATCGCGCGGCGACGTCTGAAAGCTGACCGGGCTGGTCTCGGTCATGCCGTAGGCGATGGTTACATCGCGCATGTGCAGTCGCTCGATAACCTGCTTCATCACCTCCGCCGGGCAGGGAGCCCCGGCCATGCAGCCGGTGCGCAGGGAGGTGAGGTCGAACCGGTCGAAA
This sequence comes from Caulobacterales bacterium, assembly GCA_038225765.1. GTDB lineage: Bacteria > Pseudomonadota > Alphaproteobacteria > Caulobacterales > Caulobacteraceae > Acaudatibacter. The sequence continues at coordinate 4,329 of JBBRQW010000052.1, forward strand.
TCGGGCGCGCCCAGCATGGCGATGAACATGGTCGGCACGCCGTAGAGGCCGGTGCAGGCCTCCGACTCCACGCTGGCCAGGGCGGCGGTCGCGTCGAAGGTCGGCGAGGGATAGACCATGGCGGCGCCGTGGGTCAGGCAGGCGAGGTTGCCCATCACCATGCCGAAGCAATGGTAGAGGGGTACGGGGATGCACAGGCGGTCGTCGGCCCGAAGGCCCATGGCGGCGCCGACGAAATATCCGTTGTTGAGGATGTTGCGGTGGGAGAGGGTGGCACCCTTGGGCGATCCGGTGGTGCCGCTGGTGAACTGGATGTTGATGGCGTCGCCAGCCTTCAGCCGCCGGCCCACCGCCTCGACGCCGGCCAGGTCGGCTTCGCGCGCCCGCTCGGCCACCTCGTCGAAGGCCAGCCAGCCGGGGCGGGCCTCGCCGCCGATCTTGATCAAAGCCCTGAGGGCGGGCAGGGCGGCGCTGGCCAGGGTGCCGGGGGCGGAGGCGGCCACTTCCGGGGCCAGGTCCTCGATCATGCCCACATAGTCGCTGGTCTTGTAGCGTTCGGCGGCGATCAGGGCCTTCACCCCGACCTTGTTCAAGGTGTATTCCACCTCCGAGCGGCGATAGGCCGGATTGATGGTCACCAGGATCAGGCCGGCCCGCGCGGCGGCGAACTGGGTCAGGGTCCATTCGGCGCAGTTGGGCGCCCATATGCCGACGCGGTCCCCCGGCGCCAGCCCCAACCCCAGAAGACCCACCGCCAGTTCATCGGCCCGATGCTCCAGCTGCCGCCAGCTCCAGCGGATGCCCTGGGCGACCGAGATCAGGGCCAACTCGTCGCCCCACCGTTCGGCCGCCCAGGCGAGGGCCTCGCCGATGGTCTGCTCCAGCAGCGGCGGCCGGCGCGGGCCGCGCACCAAGCTCTGATTGCCGAACATCACGAAACTCCCCTCCGAGCCTCAAGGACGGATACCATATTCGACCCGGAGCCGGCCGTCGGCTAGCCCTCAATTCCAGATTGTCGGCCGCCGGCCCTTCCACGGCGCCTCTTTCTCCAACTGGCCGGCCAGGCGGAACAGGGTGGCCTCGTCGGCGTAGCGGACGGTGAACATCATGCCGATGGGCAAGCCGGACGCCGACCAAGCCAGGGGCAGGGAGAGCGACGGCTGGCCGCTGGCGTTGAACGGCGGGGTGTAGGGGAAGACCTCGCCCTGGCGGCGGTTCACCTCGCGCGGGGCCAGACCCACCGGATCGACGTAGCCGATCGGCGGCGGCGGCGTTCCCATCACCGGGGTCAGGAAGACATCGAAAGTCTCGAACAGGCCCAGGGTCTGGCGATTGATGGCGCGCAGTTCCCGCAGGCCCCAGAGCGCCTCCTCGCCGGTGACCTTCCGGCCGTTCTTCAGCGCCGCCCAGGTCAGCAGTTCGAGTTCGCCCTCTTCCGGTTCGCGGCCGAGCCGCTCGATCAGGCGTTTCATGCTCGCCGCGAAATTGGCCCCGCTTACCGGCCCCATGGCGCGGTAGAGGGCGCGTTGGTCGATGCCGAGGCCCCGCTCCACCACCTGATGGCCCAGGGCGCCGAGCAGCTCGGCCGTCTCATGCAGAGCGGCCTCGACCTCGGGATCGATGGCGCGGCCGGCGGGCGTCTGGGCCGACCAGGCGATGCGCAAGCGCCCCGGCGAACGCTCGATTTCCTCCAGATAGGGGCGCTCCTTGGGGGGCGCCGGATAGGGCGAGGCCGGTTCGGGGCGGCCGGTGGCGTCGAGCATGGCGGCGCTGTCGCGCACCGTGCGGCTGACCACATGGTTGACCACCAGGCCAAAGGCGTAGTCGCCGGCGTCTGGGAGATCGGGGTTGCGGTCGCGGGTGACCTTGAGGCCGACCAGGCCGCAGCAGGCGGCGGGGATGCGGATCGAGCCCAGGCCGTCGCTGGCGTGGGCCAGGGGGACCATGCCGGCCGCCACGGCGCTGGCCGAGCCGCCCGAAGAGCCGCCGGCGATGTGGCCCGCGTTCCACGGATTGCGGCAGGGGCCCAGGCGGGCCGACTCGGTGGTGCCGGTGATGCCGAACTCCGGGGTGTTGGTCTTGCCGACCAGGACCGCCCCGCTTTCTCGATAGCGGCGGACCAGGCCGCTGTCCTCGGCGTCGGCCATGTCGCGGGTGAAGCGGCTGCCGCGCGTCTGCGGCCAGCCGGCCACGGTGACGCCCAGGTCCTTGATGAGGAAGGGCACACCCTTGAACGGCCCGTCCGGCAGGCCGCTCCGGGCGGCGGCGCGGGCCTCGCCATAGGCCTTGAAGACCACCGCGTTCAAGGCGCCGTTGTGGCGCTCGATCCGCTCGATGGCCGCCTCGACCAGTTCGGCGGCGGAAACTTCACCTCGGGCGACCAGGCCGGCGAGGCCCAGACCGTCGTATTCCCCATACTCCGCGAAACCCATGCTTGTTCCTCCGCGCCGCTTGGGCAAATCTAGCGCCTGGGGCGGCGGGCGATAGGGCCGATTTTCGCGAAAGATCGGGGAGGTCGCATGGCGAACTGGCGGAACTGGTCGGGGAGCGTGGTCGCGGCGCCCTCTGAATTGGCCACGCCGCGCACCGAGGCCGAACTCAGCGCCCTGGTGGCGCGGAGCGGGGCGGTTCGGGTGACGGGAGCCGGCCACTCCTTCATGCCGCTGTGCGCGACCGATGGGGTGCTGATCTCCCTGGCCGACATGGAAGGCGAGCTGGAGGTGGCGCCCGGTCGCCGGTCGGTCTGGACCCCGGCCGGCTGGCCGATCGCCCGTCTCACGGGGGCGCTGTGGACGGAGGGCCTGTCGCTGGCCAATCAGGGCGACATCGACAAACAGGCCATCGCCGGCGCCCTGGCCACCGGCACCCACGGGACAGGCGCGACCCTGGGCTCGCTATCGACCCTGGCCCTGGCCTTCCGGTTGGTGCTGGCCGATGGATCGGTGGTCGAATGCGACGCCGAGCGCGAGGGCGACCTTTTCGAGGCCCAGCGGGTGAGCCTGGGCATGCTGGGCGTGATGGCCGCCGTCAAGCTGGCGGTCCTGCCCGCCTATCGCCTCAGGGAGACCATCCGCCGCGGCCCGCTCGACGAGGTGCTGGGCGACTGGGACGCGCTGACGAAGCACCACCGTCACGTCGAGTTCTTCGTCTTTCCCTACGCCGACCAGGCCATGCTCAAGATCCTCGATCCGGTGGACGAAGGCGACGATCCGCCGGTCAAGGACCCCGCCGAGGGGGTCTATCAGTTGGCCTGCGATCTGGCCGCCGCCGCGCCGTTCCTGGCCCCTACCCTGCAGCGCCTGATGACCCGCGCCATCGGCGCTTCCAGCCGCGCCGGGCCGGCCTGCCGCATCTTCCCCTCCGAGCGCGCCACCCGCTTCGAGGAAATGGAATACGAAATCCCCGCCGCCGCCGGCCCCGAGACCCTGCGAGCGGCCATCGGCGAGGTGCGGGCGCGCCGGTTTCCGATCATCTTCCCCTTCGAGTTCCGCGCCGTGGCCGGCGACGATATCGCCCTCTCGCCGATGAACGCCGGACCCTGCGTCTCCATCTCCTTCCACCAGTACGCCAAGATGCCGTGGCGCGAGGCCTTCGCGGCGGTGGAGGCGGTGTTCGCCGACGCCGGCGGCCGGCCCCACTGGGCCAAGCGGCATACTCTGACGTCGGAGGATGTGGCGCGGCTCTATCCGGCGGCCGAGCGCTGGGGGGAGGTGCGCAAGCGCGTCGATCCTACGGCCAAGTTCCTCAACGCCCATCTGCGCGAGCTCTTCACCTTTACGCGGTGAAGAGGGGCGGGGTTCACCGACGCGGGTTGGCGTTGGCCCGGTTCTGCTCGGTCAGATAGGCGCGCAGGCTCGGGGTCGATTTCGACCCGATGTCATGAATGCGCCATCGGCCGGCGACGCGGGCGAGGCCGATCCGCAAGCGCTCGAAGGCCGGCGGGGTCGAGGCGGCGAACCGCAGGGCGACCGTGGCCTTGGCGCTAGAAGGACCGGTGAGGCGGACCTCCTCGATGCTGACTCTCAGGCCGCTATCGTCCTGGCAATCGCAAAGGGGGTCGGCGTCGATCGCCCCGACCTCTCCGCCGGCCAATCTCTCGTCCTCGCGCAGCAGGGCGACCATCCCGGGGTCGAACACCCGCGGCGCCGCCGGGCCGGTCGGGGCAAAACCTTCCCCGCCGGGCGGGGCCGAGTAGTGGGCGTAGAGCCTGGCCAGGAAAGCCCTGGCCCCCGCGGCGTCCGCCGCCATCGACGGGAAGGGCGCCAGGGCGAAGGCGCCGACGAAGGCCAAAACCGCGACCGCGCGGCGGCTTGACGACTCACCCATTTCCCCTCGCGATCGAACAGTCGGGACGGCGCGCGCCGGGCCTAATTTCCAGACCAGTTGACAAGGTCAGCCTATCACCTTCGGGCGTCTTGATCCAATTCCACCGTTTCCCCCGTGACCTAACCAGCCCTTGCTTGCTATTGGGAACCCATGCATGCCCTCGCCCTCCACCAGCATCTGATCGGCCGCCAGGGATCGCGGCGGGACTTGAACACGCCGGCGCTGATCGTCGAGGTGGATGCGCTGGAGCGCAACATCGCGGCCATGGCGGCGTTCGCGCGCCAAGCGGGGCTGAAGCTGCGGCCGCACGCCAAGACCCACAAGAGCGTTGAGATCGCGCGGCGCCAGATGGCGGCCGGCGCGGTCGGGGTGTGCTGCGCCAAGCTGGGCGAGGCCGAGGCCCTGGCCGACGGCGGGATCGAGAACATCCTGATCACCTCGCCGGTGGTCGGCGCGGCGGGGGTGGGGCGGCTGGCGGCGCTGGCGGCGCGTTCGCCCGGCCTGATGGCGGTGGTCGATCACCCCGACGCGGTGGACGGCCTGGCGGCCAGCGGCGTGGCCCTCACCCTGATCATCGACATCGATCCGGGCATCCACCGCACCGGGGTGGCCGACGGGGCGGCGGCCCTGGCCCTGGCCCGGCGGATCGCCGACGCCCCGAACCTGACCTTCGCGGGAGTCCAGTTCTATTGCGGCATGCAGCAGCACATCGAGGCCTTCGAGGCCCGTCGCGAGGCGATCGTCGAGCGCACCGCCTATCTGACCGATATTATCCGTAAACTGAGCGATGCGGGGCTGGCGCCGGGGATCGTCACCGGCGGCGGCACGGGGACGCACCGCATCGACGCCCAGCTCGGCGTCTTCACCGAGCTTCAGGTGGGCTCCTATGTGTTCATGGACCGTGAGTACGGCGACTGCGACCTGACGGGCGAGGGCGGCGCCGCGCCTTTCGAGACCGCCCTGATGGTCGAGGCGCGGGTGATCAGCGCCAATCACCGGTTCATGGCCACCGTGGACGCCGGCTTCAAGGCCTTCGCCACCGAGGCCGGATCGCCGCCGGTCCTGGCCGGCGCGGCGGCCGGATCGACCTATCATTTCATGGGCGACGAGCATGGCGCCGTGGTCCCGCCCTCTGGCGCGGCGGCGCCGAGGCTGGGCGAGGTGGTGACCTTCGCCGCGCCCCATTGCGATCCGACCGTGAACCTCTACGAGGCCTATCACGCGGTCAGGGGTGACACCCTGATCGACATCTTGCCCATCGAGGCGCGGGGCCGCTCGGCCTGAGGGCTTTGGCGCCGGCGGGAAGGCCGCTAAGATCGAGGCCCAAAGGAAGCGCCATGACCTTCGATTCCGCGACGCTCGACAAGGCCCTGGCCGAGGCGCATCTGCCCGCCCTGCTCATGGCCCTTATTCATTTGACCGGCGATGAGAGCCTGCTCACCCCCGAGCGGCGGGCGGCCTATGAGCCGCTCAATCCCTTCGCCGAACCGCGCGAGGGCGGCTACCCGCCGGCGGTCCAGGCCGACATCCGAGCCCGCGCCAAGGCGGCCATCCAGGCGCATCTGGACGGCGCGCCCCTCCCTCCCGCGCCGTCGCCGGCGACCATCCGCACGATGATGGATTTCATCGCCGGGGCCGACATCCCGGCCCACTACGCGCCCTTCCTGATGGACGAGCTTGGGCTGGGCGGCGTCGATACCAAGACACCGCGCTGGGAGGCCCCGGCGTTGAGGGACGCGGCGGCGAAGACGAAGGTGATCGTGGTGGGGGCCGGCATGTCGGGCCTGCTGGCCGCCATTCGCCTGGGGCAGGCGGGCGTCCCGTTCACCGTCATCGAGAAGAACGCCGACGTCGGCGGCACCTGGCTGGAGAACGTCTATCCCGGCTGCCGGGTGGACAATCCCAACCACATGTACAGTTACTCTTTCGAGCCCAGTCACGACTTTCCGCAATACTATTCCACCCAGCCGGTGCTGAGGGACTACTTCAACCGGGTGGCCAACAAGTATGGCCTGCGCGACCACATCCGCTTCGAGACGAGCGTCGAGGAGGCGGCGTGGGACGAGGCCGCCGCCCTGTGGCGGGTCACGGTCAAGACGGCGGACGGCGGCCTGGAAACCCTGGAGGCCAACGCCCTGATCACGGCCGTCGGCCAGCTCAACCGGCCGCGCTATCCCGACATCGACGGCATGGAGACCTTCGAGGGGCCAAGCTTCCACTCCGCCCGCTGGCGCCGCGACGTGGAGCTCGCCGGCAAGCGGGTGGCGGTGATCGGGGCCGGGGCGAGCGCCTTCCAGTTCGGGCCGGCCATCGCGCCGAGCGTCGCCCATCTGGAGATATTCCAGCGCACCCCGCCGTGGTTGATCCCGCAACCGCGCTATCACCACGACGTGCCCGAGGGGATGAAGTGGTTGCTCGAACACGTCCCCTTCTACGGCAAATGGTACCGCTTCTGGCTGTTCTGGACCTTGACCGACGGGGTCTACGAGGCGGTCAAGGCCGACCCCGACTGGCCGGGCCCCACCCAGTCGGTGGGCGTCGCCAACGCGGACCTGCGCGAGATGCTGGCGGCGGCGATCGCCGCCCAGGCGCCGGACGACCCCAGCCTGCTGGAAAAGGTCACGCCCCTTTATCCGTTCGGCGGCAAACGGCCGCTGGTCGATAACGGGGTGTGGATCGAGGCGCTGAGGCGCGACAATGTCGATCTGGTCACCGCGCCGATCGCGAGGATCACGCCGGCGGGCGTCCTCACCAAGGACGGCGTGGAGCACCCGGCCGACGTGCTGATCTACGGCACCGGCTTCCATGCCAGCCGGTTTTTGTCGCGAATGCGCATCGTCGGGCGCGGCGGGGTGGAGTTGCACGAGGCGTGGGACGGTGACGCGCGGGCCTATCTGGGCATGACCGCGCCGGGCTTTCCCAATCTCTTCATGCTCTATGGGCCGAACACCAATATCGTGGTCAACGGCTCCATCATCTTCTTCTCGGAGTGTTCGGTGCGTTATGTGGTGGGCGCCCTGAAGCTGATGGCGCAGACCGGCTCGCGCACCCTGGAGGTGAAGCGCGAGGTCCACGACGCCTTCAACGCCCGCGTGGACGCCGCCAACGCCCTGATGGCCTGGGGCTCGCCGCACGTGACGAGCTGGTACAAGAACGCCACCGGCCGGGTGTCGCAGAACTGGCCCTTCCCCTTGGTCGACTACTGGAACGCCACCGTCGCCCCCAACCCGGAGGATTTCGTGCTGGAGGCCAAGGTCGGGGCGGAGGCGTAGGACGCAGCCCTCAAAGCGCCCGCACCTTCAAGCGCGCGCCGGTGAGGACGGCGGTGACTTCGATGGGGGCGCCGGCCGGCAGCTGGCCGTCGCCGTCGAGGCGGGCCGACCATTCCTTGCCGTCCACGAACACCCGGCCCTGGCCGCCCTCGAAGGGGGCGCAGGCCGAGCCGCGATGGCCGATCAGCCGGGCGCGGGCGTCGTTGATGTCGGCCCCGCCCGGCGCGGTCCTTCGCAGCAGCCGCCGACCGATATAGGTCAGGACGAGGGTGCAGGCGGCGAAGAGGGCGATCCCGCCGCCAACGCCGACGCCGATGAACAGGCTCGCCACCCCGACCACGGCGGCGGCCGCCGCCGGCCACAGCATCCAGCCCGAGCCGGTGGCGACCTCGACGGCCAGGAACGCCGCTCCGACGGCCAGCCATACCCAGAAGGGGTGGGCGAAATAGAAGGTGCCGACGGCGTCCATGGCCTTGTCAGGCTCCGGCCGGGGGAACCGCCGGCCGGCGCGGCGGCGGCGGGGCGGGGGCACCGCCGTCGCGGGCGGCCTTGATCAGTTCGGTGATCCCGGCGATGGAGCCGGCGATCGAGCCCATGTCGGTGGGCACGATGACGGTGCGCTGCTGGGGCGAATCGGCCAGCTTGGCGAAGGCCTCGACATATTTCTGGGCGACGAAATAGTTGAGCGCGTTGACGCTGCCGGCCTCGATGGCGTCCGAGACGCTCTTGGTGGCGGCGGCCTCGGCCTGGGCCGAGCGCTCGCGCGCCTCGGCGTCGCGATAGGCCGCCTCGCGCCGCCCTTCGGCCTGGAGGATGGCCGACTGCTTGGCCCCCTCGGCTCTCGTGACGGCGGCCTGGCGCTCGCCCTCGGCCTCGGTGATCACCGCCCGCTTCTCGCGCTCGGCCTTCATCTGGCGGGCCATGGCGTTGGTGATGTCCGGCGGCGGCTGCAGGTCCTTGATCTCGATCCGCGCCACCTTGACGCCCCATGGGCCGGTGGCTTCGTCGATGACGGTCAACAGGCGGGTGTTGATCTGGTCGCGCTGGGAGAGCACCTCGTCGAGCTCCATGGAGCCGACCACGGTGCGCAAATTGGTCATGGTCAGCTGGCCGATGGCGTAGTTGAGGTTGGCCACCCGATAGGCCGCCGCCGCCGCGTCCATCACCTGGATGAAGACGATGGCGTCCACCTGGACGGTGACATTGTCCTTGGTGATCACCTCCTGGCGCGGCACGTCCAGCACCTGCTCCATGACGCTGACCTTGCGCCGCACCGCCTCCATGAAGGGCATGAGGATGGTGATGCCGGGCTTCAGGGTGCGGGTGTAGCGGCCGAACCGCTCGACCGTGTACTCATAGCCCTGCGGCACGATCTTGATGGTCGCGAAGGCCAGAAAGATGGCCAGAATGACAATGGCGATGGGGAAGATGGCGAACACTTCGGCGTTCCTTCGAGGATTTCGGCGGGGTCGAGACTAGCGCGGCGGGCGCGGCTCCGCCATGGCGCGGCCATCAGAAGATCGAATAGCCCCCGTCGATGACGAAGGTGTCGCCGGAGTGGTATTTCGAGGCGTCGGAGGCGAGATAGACGGCGATGCCGCCGAAGTCCGCCGGCTCGCCCCAGCGGCGCATGGGAACGCGGGGGATGACCTTCTCGGCGAAGGCGGGCGATCCCTGGGCGGCGGCGGTCATGTCGGTGGCGATCCAGCCAGGAAGAATGGCGTTGGCCCGCACTCCGTAACGGGCATGCTCCACGGCGATGGCCCGCATCATCGAGATCACCCCGCCCTTGGTGGCCGCGTAGGCCTCGTTGCGCGCCGCCCCCTCGATGGCGGCCAGAGAGGCGGTGACGGCGATCGAGCCGCCGGGATCGCCGGCGCCGGCGCGGGCGACCATGTGCTTGCAGGCCTCGCGGCAGGTGAAGAAGGCGCCCTCCAGATTGACGCTCATCACGCGGCGCCAGACCTCGACGCTCATTTCGGAGAACGAGCGCGCGCCCCCGCCGACACCGGCGTTGGCGATCACCGTGTCGATGCGGCCCATGGCCACGGCGGCCTCGGCCATGGCGGCCACCACCGCCGCCTCGTCGGCCACGTCCACGGTCTGGGCGAGGACGCGCACCCCGTGGGTGACAAGTTCGCCCTCGGCGGAGCGGTTGCGCTCGCCGTTGCTGCCCCAGATGACGATGTCGGCCCCCGCCTCGGCCAGGGCGCGGGCCATGCCAAGCCCGATCCCCCGGTTGCCGCCGGTGACCAGGGCGACCTTGCCCTTCAGATTGAACGGCGCATAGGCCATGGCGTTTTTCCTTCCCTCTGTCTTTCAAGCCGCCGTCCAGCCGCCGTCGATGCTGAGCGCCGCGCCGTTGACCGAGGCGCCCAGGTCGCTGACCAGATACAGTAAAAGCCCGGCGATCTGATCGAATTCCACGAACTTCTTGGTGGGCTGGGCGGCGAGGATGACGTCGCTCATCACCGCCGCCTCGCTCATGCCGCGCGCCCTGGCCTGGTCGGCGATCTGGCGCTCGACCAGGGGCGTCTTCACATAGCCCGGGCAGATGGCGTTGCAGGTGATGCCGTTCTGGGCGACCTCCAGGGCGACGGTGCGGGTGAGGCCGAGCACCCCGTGCTTGGCGGCCACATAGGCGGCCTTGAACGGCGAGGCGACCAGGGCGTGGGCCGAAGCGATGTTGACGATCCGCCCGCGCCCGGCCGCCTTCATGATCGGCACGGCGGCGCGAATGGCGTGAAAGGCGCTGGTGAGATTGATGGCGACGATCTGGTCCCACTTCTCCGGCGGGAAGTCCTCGATCGGCGAGACGTGCTGGACGCCGGCGTTGTTGACCAGGATGTCGAGCCGGCCCAGTTCGCGATGGGCGAAGGCGACCAGGTCGGCGATCTCGCCCCCCCTGGTCATGTCGGTGCCGTGGTACAGGACTCGGACGCCGCTCGATGCTTCCAGTTCGGCCCGCGCCGCCTCGATGGCGGCCGGATCGCCAAGGCCGTTGAGGACCACGTTGACGCCCTGGCCGGCCAGGGCGCGCGCCAGGGCCTGGCCTATGCCGCTGGTGGAACCGGTGATCACGGCGCCCTGGCCGGCGAGATCGTGGGGGGACGGCAAATATCGCTCCTCTCAAAAGCCTAAAACAGCACGCGCGGGTTCATGATCCGTTTGGGATCCAGGGCGGCGCGGATGGCGCGCTGGGCGGTGATCTCGACCGGGGATTTATAGGCCAGGGCCTCGGCGGTCTTCATGGTTCCCAGGCCATGTTCGGCGCTGATCGAACCGCCGAGCGACACCACCAGATCGTGGACGATCCGCGCGCCGGCGTCGCGCCCCGCCGCGTGGGCCTCGGTATCGCCGCCGACGGGGGCCAGAACGTCATAGTGGATATTGCCGTCGCCCACATGGCCGAAGGCGTCGATGCGCGCGCCTGGGAAGCGCGCGGCCAGCCGCCGCCCCGCCTCGCCCAGAAATTCGGCGATGGCCGAGATGGGGACGGAGATGTCGTGCTTCCACGCCGGCCCCTCGGATTTCTGCGCCGCCGACTGGCCCTCGCGCAGGGCCCAGAAGGCCGCCGCCTGGGCCTCGCTCTGAGCCACCGCCGCGTCGGCGATCAGGCCGCCCTCCAGGGCGCTGGCCAGCAGCCGCTCGAGCCCCGCTTCCGCCTCCCCCGTCGCCGCGCCGGCGATCTCGATCAGGACATACCAGGGCGGCCGACTTTGCAGCGGCGCGCGGGCGCCGGGCAGATGGGCGAGGGCCAGGTCCATCCCCACGGCGCCGATCAGCTCGAAGGCCTCCACCGCCCCGCCCGTCTCGGCCTTGGCCCGGTTGAGCAGGGCGATGGCGTCCGCCGGGCTCGCCACCCCAACGAAGGCGACGGCCCGCGAGGCCAGAAGCGGAAACAGCTTTAGCGACGCGGCGGTGACCACGCCCAACGTCCCCTCGGCGCCGATCAGAAGCTGTTTCAGATCGTAGCCGGTGTTGTCCTTGCGCAGGCGTTTGAGCCCGTTCCAGATCTCGCCGCTGGGCAGCACCGCCTCAAGGCCCAGCACCAGGGCGCGCATGGTCCCGTAGCGCAGCACCGCCGTCCCCCCGGCGTTGGTGGAGATCAGGCCGCCGATGGTGGCCGAGCCTTCCGAGGCCAGGCTGAGCGGAAACCGCCGCCCCGCCGCCAGGGCCGCCGCGTGCGCCGCCGCCAGGGTCGCGCCCGCCTCGATCTCCAGCACGTCGTCGCGGGTATCGACGTCCCGCACCCGCGTCAGCCGCTCGGTGGAAAGCAGGATCTCGCCCATCGGAATCTGGCCGCCGACCAGGCCGGTGCCGCCGCCGCGCGGGGTGATCGCCACCCCGGCCGCGGCGCAGATCGCCACCACCGCCGCCACCTCGGCGGTGGAGCGGGGCAGGGCGAGCAGCGGCGTCGCCCCGCTCCACCGCTCGCGCCATTCGGTGAGTGTCGGGGCGAGACGCTCGGGGTCGTCGCTCCAGCCGCCGTCGCCCAGGGCGGCCTTGAGACGGTCGAGGATTTCGACGGGAACGGGCGCGATCATGGGATGGAGAGGCTCTCACCGCCAACGAATAAAACCGACATTTTGGAATATCCGGGCATTCCGAGGGAGGTTTTTGGCGCCTTTTGCGTTTCGGCCGCCCTTTTTTGTGAATTTAAGGACGGAAAATCGGTGGCAAAGGCATGTCCGTAACGGCTCGGTGCCCTCGAAAGTCTTGGCATCACTTTGTATTCCTTACGGTTTCACGTCAAGGTCAGACAGGATGACGATCGATCCGGCGCATACGTTTTTCGACCGGCGCGATTTTGCATAATGCAATATTCCGCTAAGGCCGTCAAGGCCGATCCATCCGACCCAAGCGCGCCTCGCGCCTCCGCCGGCGAGCGGCCCGCCGCCTTCCCCGCCCTCAGGGCTTCACGAACTTCAGGACGAACTGGTCGGTCTTGAAGTGGATGGCGGGGTCGAAGATGGGGCGGGTGTGATCGTCGGCGCCGTTGCGCAGGATCTCGCTCTCGCCGGCCAGCCTGAAGCCGGCGGCGGTGACCTCGGCGATCACCGTGGCCTTGTCGATACGGTGCAGCTTGGGCGTCAGGGTGGCGCCCGTTCCCGCCGCCGCCGCGTGGTCGATGATGAAATAGGCGCCGCCGGGTTTGAGGGACTCGAACACCTCCTTGTTGAAGGCGGCCATATCGACGTTGGCGTATTTCGGCACATGCAGGTCGTGGTAGTTGTCGGTGATCCAGAAGAGATCGACCTTGGCCGGCAGGTGAAACGCGCCCAGGGGGGCGAGATCGAGGGAGACGGCGCCGCGGCCGGGTTCAGCCAGCGCCTTTTTGGTGGCGGCGATGTTTTCCTGGCCCCAGGTGGTGGTCTCCAGGGCGTAGACCTTGCCGCGCGGCCCCACGATGTCGCCGAGCAGGCGGGTGTAATAGCCACCGCCCGGAAGATATTCGCCGACGCTCTCGCCGGGCCGCACCCCCGCGAAGGCGAGGATCTGGGCCGGCTTGCGGTCGGCATCGAGCTTGCGGTCGTCGGCCGGGCGCGAAGGGTCGGCCACCGCCTTGGCGATATAGGCGGGGACGGCGGGCGACGCGGCGGCGGCCGCGAGGCCGGCGGCGGCGATCAGCAACGAAGCGATGAGGATGCGGATGTTCATCGACGGATCCCTCCCTGAAAACGCCCGCCACCCTAGGCGCCCCGTCGCCGCTGGGCAAGGTTGGGGGGAAAGGGCGCTGACCAATCAACCCGTCCATAGCTTCCAGCTATGGCCAGCTATGGATAGACTAGGCGGCTCGCGTCGGCGTTCCTTTTCGCGTAGGATCGACCTCCCGATTGGAGGGCCGGTCAATGTCCAAGACGCCTCAACGCATCACGCTCGACGCAGCCGTCGTGGCCGGGAAACCCGTTATTCGCGGAACCCGGCTCTCCGTGGATTTCGCGATCGGGCTGATGGCCGAAGGGTGGGCCGAAGCCGACATCCTGAAAAACTATCCCGGCGTGACCCACGAGGACATTGCCGCTTGCCTCGCCTACGCGCGCGACGCCTTGATGTCCGAGAAGGTCTATCCCAGCGCCGCCTAAAATGCGCTTCCTCGCCGACGAGAACATTCCGGCCGCAGCCGTCGCGGCGCTCACCCAGGAGACGACCATGACAAGTGATTCTGAGCCGGCACCCGACTGGCTCATCAAAAGTTGGAGCCTAAAGCCAACCACAATCCGCTATAGGATTATCAGGGAAGCTCTAAAGTGGCTACCTGAACGCTACGAAAATTTCGCTCAACGGGCGCGTAAAGTCGGATCGTCAAATCCGGAAGGGTATCTCGACCATTTGCTGAAGAATTCTGGCAATGGCGCGGGCCTCATTTTTGTCAAGCACAGAGGCATTCTAGATTTCCACCCTGCTGTTCGCCGTAGAGTTGCGGAACTGTGGCGGCATGTGTGAGGAAGCGCCCCCCTAATCCGCGTCCATCTTCAGCGCCGCGATGAAGGCCTCTTGCGGGATGTCGACCTTGCCGAACTGGCGCATCTTCTTCTTGCCCTCTTTCTGCTTGTCGAGGAGCTTGCGCTTTCTCGTGGCGTCGCCGCCGTAGCATTTGGCGGTGACGTCCTTGCGCAGGGCGCGGACGGTCTCGCGGGCGATGATCTTGCCGCCGATGGCCGCCTGGATGGGGATGACGAAGAGGTGGGGCGGGATGAGTTCCTTCATCTTTTCCACCATGGAGCGGCCGCGCATCTCGGCGCGGCCCCGGTGGACCAGCATGGATAGGGCGTCCACCGCCTCGCCGTTGACCAGGATCAGCATCTTCACCAGGTCGCCCTGGCGGTAGTCCTCGAGCTGATAGTCGAAGCTGGCGTAACCCTTGGAGACGCTTTTGAGCCGGTCGTAGAAGTCGAACACCACCTCGTTGAGGGGCAGGTCGTAGACCACCATGGCCCGGCTGCCGACGTAGCTGAGTTCCCGTTGTGCGCCGCGCCGGTCCTGGCACAGCTTGATCACCGAGCCGAGGTATTCGTCGGGGGTGAAGATGGTGGCGCGGATCCACGGCTCGGCGATGGTGGCGATGCGCGCCGGGTCGGGCATGTC
>JBBRQW010000053.1:0-18953 GCA_038225765.1 Caulobacterales bacterium
ACGCGGCTGATTTAGGCCGATCCCGCCGCCGCCCTCGGGCCGCGCCGCAGGCGGGTCAGGCGCCGCAGCCGGCGCCAGAAGCGGCTCTTTTCCGGATCGGGATAGGGTTGCAGGAAGCGCTGAAAATCCTCGGCGCAGGCGCGCCAGGAGAACTGCTGCGCGACGCCGCGCACCTTGTTCCGGTCGAGGGTCAGGGCTTCCAGGCAGGCGTCCGCCAGGCCCTCCGTCTGGCCCGCCGCCACCACCCCCGCGCCGCTTCCGGGAATGATGTCGATGGGCCCGGGCGCGGAGAAGGCGGCGACCGGGGTTCCGGCGGCCCAGGCTTCCAGGATCACCAGGCCGAAAGTATCGGTGAGCGAGGGGAAGACGAACACGTCGGCGCAGGCGTAACAGGCGGCCAGTTCGTCGCCGAATTTGGCGCCCAGAAACACCACTCGCGGATATCTCGCCCCCAGTTCCTCCCTCAGCGGTCCGTCGCCGACCACCACCTTGGTTCCCGGCAGATCGAGACTGACAAAGGCCTCGATGTTCTTTTCCACCGCCACCCGGCCGACGTTGAGGAAGATCGGCCGCGCCAAGCCCTCGAACACGTCCGGCTCGCCGGGACGCCTGGGGCGGAAGGTCTCGGTATCGACGCCGCGCGACCACTGGGAGATGTTGCGAAAGCCGTGGCGCTCGAGTTCCTCGCGCATGGTCGGGGTGGCCACCATCATCCGCCCCGATGGCTTGTGGAACCACTTCATGTAGGCGTAGCCTGCCGCCAGGGGGAGCGGCAGACGGGCGGCGATGTATTCGGGAAAACGGGTGTGATAGCTGGTGGTGAACGGCAGTTTCCATTCCAGGCAGATGCGCCGCGCCGCCAGGCCGATCGGCCCTTCGGTGGCGATATGGATGGCCTCGGGCTCGAAGGCCTTGAAGCGCTGCTGGACCTTCTCATAGGCGCCCATGGCCAGCTTGATTTCAGGATAGGTGGGCATGGGGAGGGTCTGAAACTGATCGGGGCTGATGACCTCGACCACGTCGCCCATCTCGCGCAACTCGGCCACCACCCGTGTCAGGGTGCGCACGACGCCGTTGACCTGCGGCTCCCAGGCGTCGGTGGCCAACAGTATGCGCATTAGCGCCATTCTATAGGCGAAGTCGCCGCCCAAGGCGAGCGAGGGGCGGGCGGCGGCGCCTCAGGCCACGGTCACCGCATGGGCGGGCGCGGCGGGTCGAGGGCGCGGCCGGACGCCCTTGAGGATGAGTTTCACCGCCTCCAAGCGGATCGCGGCGACCACCTTCAAGGTCAGCAGGGGATAGGCGATAAGAGCGTGAAAGAGGACTCGGTCGGTGAGCTCGCGGCGGCGTCCGCGGAAGGCGGCGGCGAGGACCGGCGCGCCTTGCCCGTCGCTGGCGTTGACCGCGGTGACGATGTTCGCTCCCGGCGTCGTCACCTTGAAATCGTAGGTCATCGCCATGTCCATGAACGGCGACACATGGAAGGCCTTGGCGCAGGTCTGACGGATCGGCCCGCTCGCGCCAAGCGGGACGGCGATGAGATAGGTGTGCCGCTCGCCGAAGGTGTTGTTCACTTCGTAGAGCATGGCGGCCAGCGCGCCGTCGGCCCGATGGCAGTAGTAGATGCTTAAGGGATTGAACACATGGCCCAGCAGCCGGGGCATGCACAGCAGGCGGATGGCGCCGCCCTCCAGGGCGATGCCGGCGGCGGCCAAGGTCTCCTCGACCCAGGCGCGCAACGGGCCGGCGCGTCCGTCTCCGTGATCGCGGTCGAAGAAGCTGAAGAGGTTGAACCGGTTGTGCGAGAACAGGCGCAGGCGGGCCGCCAGTCTCGGCGCCTCGTCCAGGTCGAACAGCATCTGGAACATCGAATAGCGCAGATGATGCGCCTTCGGCCGCAACCGCTGGTGGGTCACGACGCCGGCATAGAGGCCGGAGGCGAAGGCGCTCACGCCACGCTCTCGAGGGGGCGCGCCAGGTCCGGCGCCGGTCCCCGATGGATGCGCCCCGATTCCCTGGCGACAGTCCAGGGGCGCCTGAGACCGCCGAGCGCCTCGGCCACCGCCAGGCCGGCCTGCAGCCCGTCCTCGTGGAATCCGGAGCCGAAATAGGCCCCGCACCACCAGGTGTTCGCTTCGCCCTGCAGAGACCACAGCTCCCTCTGCGCGCGCAGGGCGCCGGCGTCGAACAGCGGATGTTCGTAGACCTCGGCGCGGATCACCTTGGTCGGGTCGGGCGCGCGCACGGGATTGAGGGTGACGAAGAGCGGCGTCTCCTTGGGCAGCGCCTGCAGCCTGTTCATCCAGTAGGTCACGCAGAGTTCCTGCGCGCCGCTCGCCCGGGTCCTGCCGACATAGTTCCACGCCGACCAGGTCCGGCGGCGGCGGGGCCTGAGGGCCGGATCGGAATGCAGCACGGCGAGGTTGCGGCGGTAGCCGAAGGCCCCCAGCAGGGCGCGTTCCCTGGGACTGGGATCCTCCAGCAGGGCCAGGCCCTGGTCGGCGTGGGTAGCCACCACCAGGTGATCGTAGCGCTCGACCTTGCCGGATACATCGCGCACCAACACGCCGGCGGGCGTGCGCGTGACCGCCTTCACCGCCGCTCCCAGCCGCACCTTGTCGGCATAGCTCTCCGTGAGGCGCGAGACATAGGCCCGGCTGCCGCCCTCGACGGTGCGCCACAGCGGCCGGTCGAGAATCTTGAGCAGGCCGTGGTTCTCGCAGAACCGGATGAAGGCGGCGGCCGGATAGTCCCGAATGTCGCTCACCGACGCCGACCAGATCGCCGCCGCCTGCGGCAGCAGATGATCGTACTGGAAGGCGCGGCCGTAGCCCTGAGCGGTGAGATAGTCGCCTAGGGTGGTCATGTTGGCGTCGAGCGCGCAGGCGTGGGCCGGGGCTTCGCGATAGAAGCGCATCAGATCGCTCAGCATCGACCAGAAGCGGGGCCGCACCAGGTTGCGCCACTGGGCGAACAGGGTGGAGAAGTTCTCGCCGCCGTATTCCAGCCGCCCCTCGTCCAGGCTGACCGCGAAGCCCATGTCCGAGGGCTGGGTCGGCACGCCCAGATGATCGAACAGGGCCACCAGATTAGGGTAGTTGGCCTCGTTATAGACGATGAACCCCATATCGACCGGGATCGGGCCGCGCGCGGACGGTGCATCGACGGTCTGACTGTGGCCGCCCAGGCGCGGCTGCGCTTCGTAGAGGGTCACGTCGTGGGCCTGGCTGAGCAGCCAGGTGGCCGACATGCCCGATATTCCCGCGCCGACGACCGCGATCTTCAGGGACGCCAGTCGCTGCGTATTGGTCACGGTGCGCGCGGTTCCACGTTTTGGGGGCGCCCGTGGATCGAATCCGCGCCCCGGCGTATTCTCTACGGCGAGGACGGACGCTTGGATCACCGGGGCAGCCGGCCCTCTTTCGTCGCGGTGATCTAATCTCGCGCGGCCACCGTAACTAAGGTCATGCATGCGATCGCGCTGTCTTGTAACGCCTTCCCCCTTGCCTGGACGCCCCGAGCGCCGCGACCGGGTCGCACTCCCATGAACGTGACGAAGGAAACGCCCGGTGTCGGACTGTCGGCGTCGATCGTGGCGATCGCCGAACGCGGCGACCGCGAGGCTTTCGCCGCCCTGTTCAGCCATTTCGCGCCCAGGGTGAAAAGCTATCTGCTGCGCATGGGCGCCGGCGCGGAAGCCGCCGAGGAGCTTGCCCAGGAAACCCTGCTGACCGTCTGGCGCCGCGCCGGCGCCTTCGATCCCGGCCGGGCGGCGGCGTCCACCTGGATTTTCACCATCGCCCGCAACCTGCGCTTCGACGCCCTGCGCCGGGAGAAAAGGCCGACGATGGCGGACGATCCGTCCGACACCGGTCCAAGTCCCACCCCGCCCGACGCCCTTCTGGCCGCCCTTCAGGATGAGGCGCGGGTAGGCCGCGCGGTCGCGAAACTTCCCGCCGATCAGGCGCGGGTGGTTCGCCTGGCGTTCTTTTCCGATAAGGCTCATTCGGAGATCGCCGACGAGTTGGGCCTGCCGCTCGGCACCGTGAAATCACGCCTGCGTCTGGCCATGGGGCGGCTGCGGGTTCTGCTTGGAGAGGTCGCGTGAGCGTCCGCCACCACCCCGCGCACGATCTTCTGGTCGATTACGCCACCGGCGCGCTGAGAGCCGATCGGGCGCTGGTGGTTTCGACCCATCTTCGCGCATGTTCGGCGTGCGCCGGCGAAACGGCGCTGGCCGAAGCGGTCGGCGGCGCCTTGCTGGCGTCCCTGCCGCCGGCGCGGATGGCCAAGGACGCGCTGGAACGGGCGCTGGCCGGCATCGAACGGCCGGGCCCCGAGGCGCTGCCGCCGGCGGCCCGGCCGCCCGGCTGGATCGAAATCCCCGCCGATGTGGTCGAAGCCGTCCGTAGGCGTCGCCGCTGGGCGGCACCCGGGGTCTGGGTGGCGCCGGTCATCGGCGGGTCCCGCGGGCCGCGAAGCTATCTGCTGCGGGTCGGCGCCGGGATGGGCGTTCCCCGGCACAACCACCTGGGGCGCGAAATGGTGTGCGTGCTGAAGGGCGCCTTCACCGATCGAGGCGAGACCTATGGCCCCGGCGATTTCGTCGAAAGCGACGAAGCCGTCGATCACCGGCCCCAGGTGACCGGCGAGGGGGAATGTGTCTGCCTCATCGCCGTCGACGCCTCCCTGGTGGCCCGCGATTGGGTCGGGCGGCTCTTTCAACCGCTCGTGCGGATCTAAATGGGGTTGTTCAGCGCGGTCGCGGCGGCCCTGCTCGCCCTGGCCGCGCCCCACGGCGTCGCCGTCAGGCGGGGTCTGGCGTTCGAGGCGGGTCCGCGCGGCAAGCTCGATGTCTATCTGCCAAGCCGGCCGGCGGCGGGCGCCCCGGTCGCCATATTTATCTACGGCGGCAGTTGGCAATCGGGCGACAAGGGGTTTTACCGCTTCGTCGGCGCCACCCTGGCCTCGCGCGGCATCGTCACCGTGATCCCCGACTACCGGGTCTACCCGGCGGTGCGCTATCCGGGTTTCCTGCGCGACAACGCCCTGGCGGTGCGCTTTGTGAGAGAGCACGCCACGGAGTGGGGCGGCGATCCGGCCAGTTTGTTTCTCATCGGTCACTCGGCGGGGGCCTACAACGTCGCCATGCTGGCCCTCGACCGGCGATGGCTGGGCGAGGTCGGCCTCGATCCGCGCCGCGACGTGGCCGGGGTGGTCGGCCTAGCCGGCCCCTACGATTTTCTGCCCCTTCGCGACGAGAAACTGAAGATCATTTTCGGCCCGAAGGATCGGCGCCCCGACACCCAGCCGATCGACCATGTGGATGGCCGGGCGCCGCCCATGCTGTTGCTGGCCGGAGACAAAGACAGCGTGGTCGATCCCGGCAATTCCACCCGCCTCGCCGCCGCCATCCATGGGCGCGGCGGCGACGCCGAGGCGCGCCTCTATCCGGGAATCGGCCATGTGGGCCTGCTGACCGCCATCCTCGCGCCGTTCCGCCATCGGGCGCCCACCCTCGAGGCGATCGTCGATTTCGTGACCCAGCGCGCGGGCGCGCCGGCCGTCCAGACCAAGGCGGCCGCGTGACCCTCCTGATCGTCGCCGTGACCGCGGGCCTGTCGC
This sequence comes from Caulobacterales bacterium, assembly GCA_038225765.1. Classification (GTDB taxonomy): domain Bacteria; phylum Pseudomonadota; class Alphaproteobacteria; order Caulobacterales; family Caulobacteraceae; genus Acaudatibacter. The sequence goes on from JBBRQW010000053.1 coordinate 5,626, forward strand.
TGGCCATGATCGGCGCGTGGGCGCTTCAGCGGGCGACCGGGAACGCCGGCTGGGTCGATGTGGTCTGGACCTTCGCCACCGGGGCCGGCGGTGTCGCCTACGCCCTGGCGCCGAGCGCCGGCTACTTTCCAGGTCCCCGCGCCTTTCTGGTCGCCGCCCTGGTGGCGATCTGGTCTGCGAGGCTCGGCCTCCATCTCGCCGTCCGCAGCGCCAGGGCGAGCGGCGAGGACGCCCGCTACGCGCACTTTCGCCAGCAATGGGGCGCGGCGTTCGAGGGCCGGCTACTGGGTTTCCTGCAGATCCAGGCCCTGGCGGCGGCCCTCCTGACCCTTTCCGTCCTGGTGGCGGCGCGCAACCCCGCGCCGGGGCTGAAATGGACCGATTTCGCCGGCGCGGCGATCCTCGCCGTCGCCATCCTGGGCGAGGGCGTGGCCGACCGTCAGCTCGCCAGGTTCAAGAGCCATCGGCGCGACCGCGACGCGATCTGCGACGTCGGCCTGTGGGCGTGGTCGCGCCATCCGAACTATTTTTTCGAGTGGTTCGGCTGGCTGGCCTATCCGCTGATGGCGATCGACCTGGACGGCCGTTGGCCATGGGGCTGGCTGGCCCTCACCGGGCCGGCTTTGATGCTCTACCTGCTGCGGTTCGGGTCGGGGGTTCCGCCCACCGAGGCGGCCATGGCGCGCTCGCGCGGGCCGGCCTTCGCCCGCTACCAGGCCCGCGTTTCCGCCTTCTTCCCCCTGCCGCCGAGGAGCGGGCCGCCGCCCCGCCCAGCCGCCGGAGGGACTCCATGAGCCTGGCCCAGATCGCGACCTTGGCGGTGGAGCGCGCGCCGATCCCCGACGCCGTGACGCGCCTGGGGGTGAGCTATTTGGTCGGGCGGGCGCGGCGCCAGCTCCGCGGAGCCTCCGCCGACGCCGACGCGGCCTTCGCCCGCGACATGCCAAGGCGCCCCATCGCCGAGAACACCGCCGACGCCAACGCCCAGCACTATGAGGTGCCCGCCGCCTTCTTTCGGCTGGTCCTGGGGCCGCGCCTGAAATATTCGAGCTGCCTTTACGGCACCGGGGCCGGGACCCTGAGCCCGGCCGAGGATCGCGCCCTGACCGCCACCTGCGCCCACGCCGCCCTCGCCGATGGCCAGCGGGTGCTGGAACTGGGCTGCGGCTGGGGCTCGCTCAGCCTGTGGATGGCCGAACGTTACCCGAACAGCGCGATCACCAGCGTCTCCAACTCCCATTCCCAGCGCGCCGCCATCGAGGCGACGGCCGAGGCGCGGGGCCTCGCCAATCTCACCGTCATCACCGCCGACATGAACGATTTCCAGGCGCCGTCCACCTACGACCGGATCGTCTCGGTGGAGATGTTCGAACATATGTCCAACTGGCGCGGCCTGCTGGAGCGGGTCGCCGGATGGCTGAAGCCGGGCGGCCGGCTGTTCCTCCACGTATTCACCCACATCGACCGGCCCTACCGGTTCGAGGCCGCCGACCGCGGCGACTGGATCGCCCAGCACTTCTTTACCGGCGGCATCATGCCCAGCCACAGCCTGATCCGCCAGTTCCCCGATCTCTTTCAGGTCGAAAAAGAGTGGCGCTGGAGCGGCGATCACTATCGGCGGACCGCCAACGACTGGCTGGCCAATTTCGACCGTAACGCCGCCGCCGTGGCCGCCGTGCTGAAGGACGCCTATGGCCCTCACGCCGATCTGTGGCGGCGGCGCTGGCGGCTGTTCTTCCTGGCCACCGCCGGCCTCTTCGGCGACCAGGGCGGCGAGGTCTGGGGGGTCAGCCACTACCGGCTGAAAGCGGCCCAAGAGCCTGATCGCTTCGAACCGGAGAGATGCGAGGCGTGAATCAGGCTCTTCACTCTGAATTTGGGGCCGCCCCGTGATCGGCCGATATATCGCCGCCTATGTGGGGGCGGGCCTGGCCTTCGCCGGCCTGGACGCGGTGTGGCTGACCCTGACCGGTGACAGCCTTTATCGGCCCGCCCTGCGCGCCATCCTCATCGAGGGGTTCCGGCCGGCCCCGGCCGTCCTGTTCTATCTGATCTATCTTGTCGGGGTGGTGGCCTTCGCCGTCGCCCCGGCGCTGCGCGACGGGCGTTGGCGGACGGCGACGACGAGGGGCACCGCCTTCGGCTTCTTCGCCTACGCCACCTACGATCTCACCAACCAGGCGACCCTGGTTGTGTGGGCGACCCGCATCACCCTGCTCGATCTGGCCTGGGGGACGATCCTCACGGCGCTCGGCGCCACGGCCGGCTACTTCGCCTCGAGGCTCGCGGGGCGCCGTTAGAGGGGTGTCGGCCTTGGTCAAACCGGGGCGCGTCCATCAGATTCGATCCTGTTCTAACGGCCGAACACGCGCCGGACGATCTCTTCGAGGCCGCGCGCATCGGTGTCGTCGAAGGCCGCCGGTTCGGCGGAGTCCACGTCCAGCACCGCGATGAGCGCGCCCGCCGCATCGAACACTGGTGTGACGATCTCGCTGCGAGACCGGGAATCGCAGGCGATGTGACCTTCGAAGGCGTTCACGTCCGGCGCGATCACCGTCCGCCTCTCCGCCGCCGCCGTCCCGCATACCCCGCGCCCGAAGGCGATGCGCAGGCAGCCCAAGGTCCCCTGATAGGGGCCGACCACCAGTTCCCCCCCCCTGGCCGGATCGACGACATAGAAGCCGGTCCAGAAAAAATGTTCGAAGCTCGCCGCCAGCATGGCGGCCACGGTGGCCATCCGCGCCACCGGGTCGGCCTCCCCCTCCAGGACCGCGTCGATCTCGTCGGCGAGGGCGCGGTAGCGGTCGGCCCTAGCGGCGGAACGTTCGGGCTTGGCGGGAGTTTGGGTCACGCGACGGTATAGACCCCTCCCGGCGCGCCGCCAAACGCGCGCACGGACATGATTTTTCACCCCCGTTAATGGCTGTTGAGTTCGATGCTGCAATGCAGCATAATCGCCGGCAACAAGGATTCGCTCAAAATGACCGCTCGCCGAAATCCATGGTTCAGCCTCGGCATGGACGCCTTGCGCCTGGGCATGGAGGCGCAGAGCGTCATCGGCCTGCGGATGGCCAAGGCGGCCTGGGGCGGGGCGGCCGCTCACGACGAGGCGGAACTGATGGTGAGCGAAAAGGCCAAGGCCGCCGTCGACGCCCAGATGGTCTTCGCCACCAGCGTGATGAGCGGTCAGGGCCACCTGGCCCCGGCTCGCGCCATGGCCCTCTACCGCCGCCGCGTCCTGGCCAACCAGAGGCGCCTGCTCAAGGGCGGCTAGAATTCTCGACACCCTCATCAAAGAAGACGGCGATGAAGACCTACAATCTCGACCTGCGCCACGCCCCCTCGAAACGGCGCCTCAACGCCCTGGCCGACAATCGCCTGGAACCGCTCAAGGAGCGCCTGGCCGGCGACGCGGCGGCCATAGCCTGGGCGCAGGCCGAACTGCTGGATTTCGCGCGTCGGGGGCGCGGAGAAAACTATCGATATGTCGAGGCGGCGGTGTGCGAACTGCTGCCGTTCGGCCAGTTCGAGAACGGCAAGGATTACCGCCGGCTGGGGCGCTGGGTGTGCAACGCCGACGGCCTGGTGTGGCGCGACGCCGCGTTGGCGGCGGAGACCGCGACCCGTCCTCGGGGCGCCCCCGCTTCGCGCGACGGGCCGTCGCCCGCTCAGTAGGACCCGACCTTGTCCTCCACCGCCTGGCCGCGGGCCGGGATCAGCATGGTCCGCTTGAACGTGCAGACGGTCTCGCCACGCTGGTTTTTCCCCAAGGTTCGTATCTCGACGACGCCCTGGCCCGGACGCGACCGCGACGGGCGTTTGGCCAGCACCTCGCTCTCGGCGTAGAGGGTGTCGCCGGCGAACACCGGGGCGGTGAACCTCACCTCGTCCATCCCCAGATTGGCGATCGCCTTTTGCGACACGTCGCTGACGCTCATGCCGATCAAGAGGGCCAAGGTGTATGTGCTGACCACCAGATTGCGCTTGAATTCCGAGGCGGCGGCGAACTCGGCGTCGAAATGCAGGGGATGGGTGTTCAAACTGAGCAGGGTGAAGAGATGGTTGTCCGCCTCGATCACCGTCTTGCCGGGGCGATGCTCATAGACATCGCCGACCTGAAAATCCTCGAAATAGCGGCCGAAGGTCTCGCGATAGCGATGGGGACCGACCTCTTTCCAGTTCTGGACCATGTTCGAGCGCTCCCTGGAGGTGAAGCCTGGTAGGCCCGGCAGCTGCCACGACAATTGCCATCGGACCTGAGTCTTAAGGGCTAGAAGCGAAATGGCCGAAGCCAATACCGTCAAAAATACCGTGTGCATGCCCTAGGTCGGCCCGCACAGCCGAGAATGACGATGCGATCCCCCTAGGATGCTTCAAAGGTCTGGGAAAATGGTGCGCTTTAATGATGGGCAATTTGGGCGGCGATGACCGCCGAGTCAACTCGTGCGCGTTAACCTCCGAGAGGATTTCGACAACTCCGACGGCCTCCCCGACGACGTCAAGGTGGCACTAAAAATACCCCTCCCTGCCACTATCCGGCGGACAGGCCGCCAAACATATCCCCAGAGTGGGGATCTCGTGGCCTTCGCGGGTTAGCCTGACAACACCGTCCGCGGGCCGCTTCGGCGCGGCCTCAGCCGCCGGGCCAAACGCCGCGCCCCAGGCCGACAATCCAGGATTGGCAGCGCCTATTGGTCATCGAAACTGAGATTTCCCTGGTTAAGTCCCTCGGATGACAGCCGTAGCTTCGGGTAGGCCCGCGCGGGCGAACGCCGACCGCGCCCCCGAATCGCCGCCACGGTTGTCTCCTGATACCTCATGGCGGCATCCGCCTGTTTGGCTTTGTTGTAATATTCCTCGGAGCTCTCCAGGTCGACATGGCCGAGCATGGTCGGGGTATCGGTGACCCCCACCGGATTATCCGTGGCGACGGTGGTCGCCAGCAGGTGGCGGAAATCGTGTGGGTTGATCGCCCTCCCGAACTCCTCCTTGGTGGCCTTCTGAATGCGGACTCGAATGTCGGCGGACGACAAGTGGCCCCTACTGCCCCTCGAAATCCACAACGCCCCTGAATTCTCACTTTCCTTGCCCTTGCCCTCGAGCAACGTCCGGCGGTGCACCTCGATGTAGTGTTCCAGCGCGTCGCTCAACTCATCGGGGAAGGGACACTCAAACGGCCGCCCGGCCTTCATCTCCCCCTCCGGAAATGAAAGCCACCACGCCTCGCCGCGCCGCCGCAGGTGCTCGCCAATCCTGATCGCCGAGAAGTTGGCGTTTCGCAGGGGGCGCAGAACCACGAAAGCCATTATCAACCCGTCACGGAAGAGGGTCGCATTCTGATGGGACGACCGAAATCGGCCGTTCTGGGCCTCCCACATCATGTCGAGGCCAAGCTTGAAGACCTCGCGGACGTCCCGCAGCCGCTCGGTCACGTCCGTGACGGGTCTGGCCTGAACGTGGAGACGCAGCGACGCCGTGGTGATCCATCCGTAGTCGCCGGTCGGATCCATGGCGCTCAGAACCCGCGAGAGGCCCATCAAATGACCCGCCTGGGTGTAGGGAGCGAGTCCATCCGCCCGCAGGCTCGCCAAAAAGGCGCGCAGGCGCTCCTGCGTCGCGCGTTCACCGGGACGAGCGTGATGGTCCAGATCGCCGTTTCTCTCCCACCAAGCGAGCCAGCGGCCATAGCCTAACTGATAGTTGGCGCGCGTCGATTGCTTCCACACGCTGGCTCGGCCGATTTGGGGATTGAACGGGTCGCAGGGCTCGCAGGCCTTGCGCCAGGCGGTGCGGTCGCGGGAGGGCCATCGCCAGACGGGCATGCAGGTTTCCGGGGGCGAGGCTACGGTCACGTGGAATCTCCGTTGCGGGCGCCGCGAGATAAATCGCGCGCCGCCGGGATGCTTCCGCCGCGGATGGCGGCCACCGTCCTGTCCCACTTGGCGAAAGCGGGTTTGGTATTTGGCGCGGCGTATGCGTTCAGGGTGACTTTGGTGGTGGTATGACCCAGGAGTTGGCGCACGGATTCGATATCCTCGGGATGCGCCGCAAGGTGCAGTTTCGCGGCCAAGTGCCTGAAAAGATGAGGGTTAAACAGGAGCCCGGTTTCCCGGAGGATGAACGTCGAGATCGCGGAGCTGAACTTGGTTTCCGCCCGTCGTGCACCGCCTCGGCCCGGGAATAGGTAGGGCCCCTCCCCGCCGGCGATACGCGGCCGATATGTCTGGACAAACTTTGCCAGCAAATTGGCGCTCTCGGCCGGCAGCGTCAGATCGATGGGCGCGGAGGTCTTTGTTTCTCCCGCCGGGATGTTGATGTGGATGATATCTTGGCGTCCGTGACGGACGATCTTGATGTGTTTATCAAGCCTGAGGCCTGCCAGGTTGGCCATTCGCATCGGCGCGACAATCAAGATCTCCACCGCGAGCGCCATCGCCATACGCACGGCTTCGCGGTTCGTGCCGTCATGCTTGCGCTCCGCCTGACTGCGGACGCGCTCGGGAAGATTGAAGAGCGCGCGGACGTTGGCTGGATTGTCGAATTGCTCGAGGCGGGCGCGGTTCTTCGCGGTCATGCCTTTCTGCTTGACGGCCAGGCGCCTGGCGAAATCGCGGAGCCGCTCGGTGTCGGCCTCGGCCGGCTTCACCCATCGCGCGGCTACGGAACTCAAGGTCCCAGCTAAGCCTCCGAGCGACGGCGTGTCGCCCTTCTCTTGGCGCATTCGGCGAAGAATCGTCTCGGCGTGGGTAACATCCACGACGACTGAAACCGACGTGATCCGCGCGATGGGAAAACCGCTCGCCACGAGAGTTCGAGCGCCGAAGTATAGCTGTTGGCGCATTGATTTGACGGTGGCGGCCCGCAAAGGGCGGAAGTAGTCCTTGGCGAATGGGTCGAGTTCGCCAGCCTGGAAAAGACAGGCTTCCACGTCGGCGCGAAATGATGCGGGAAAACTCTCGGCCGGCACTACCGAACGGCGTCCGTCCAGCGTGGGCACGTTTGTGGGCGGGGGCCACCCTTTGGTGGTTCTGGCCGCCTCGTTCCAGAGCCTCACGATGCCGCGGAAGAGCACGTCGGGCTTTTCCTCGATCGAGCCCCGCTTCAGGGCGTCATGGAAGGCCAGGAAGGCCTCGTCATCGACGTCCTCGGGTTCGATGTTCTCTCGGCTGAAAAAACTCAGTAGCCGGGAAAGGTGGCTGCCAATGTCCTCGGCCCCGCACGACCGCTCCGAGATCAAGTTGAAATATGTGAATAGCGAATGGGTGGCCCACTGGCCAGTGGACGCCGAGTTCTATCCAGATGACCACGATTGGGGGAATGATAAAGGGTGGGCGATGCCCATAGCGATACCCCAGACTGGCGTGTTCCTCCAGCACGACGGTGAGGGAGGACACATCCCGACCGATGAAGGTGAGGTGCTTGCCTGGAGGCCGCTGAACGAATGGGACCTGAGATTCTACCGCGGAGGCTTCCGCGAGGATCATTGGCGGGACATGGGGTCGTTATCTCGCGATACCCTCGCGGAAGTCCGCTCCAATAGCGGCGGGGTGAGCTTCGCGGCGTTCGGGCAGGGCCAAGTCGAGTGGGGCGAAGCCGGGTCCCTGCGGCGAGTTGAAGGGAGCCAATGGCGCGTCTCGCCAAAAGCCTTCGACGGCGCTTTCTTCGATTACGGACCTACTTGGACATCCGATCCGATCGCGTGGCGACCGCTCGGATCGAGCCAGTATGGGATATTTCTAGATGGCGGTCGGTCGCCGACCGTTGAAAAATACGAGAGGCGGGACAGGCTCTGGGTCGCGCGCACCTACGACGAGTGGGTTCATCAAATCCAAAAACGGGGGTGCCCGCAGTTTGTTACCATAGGTGAGGTCCTTGGTGACGGACAGAGCACAACTGACTGCGTTACCTGGCTGGTGGACTGGGTCTTGGCGGATAAGGGCCGCTGTCGCCCTCAGTTTGGTTTTCACGTTCTCTCGAACCATCCCCCGGCGGCGAGCGGCCTAACGGCGCTTTTGGAGAAATTCCGCCGGCGCATGGTAAAAGGCGCGTCCAGCACAAGATATTTGAAATCAACCGCAATCAAATGATGTCTTAAATAGAGCACCTCGCTTCGGGTGACCGCTGGCGGGCGTCAGGCAGCCATCTACCGCCCAGGCCGTCGCGGTCTCCGATCAGGGCATGGCGTAGGGAGTCAAGCGCCGGGTCAGGCAGTTGTCGAAGGATTTTGCCGCGGCGACCAAGCGCGTCGGTCTGTCCACCAGAAGATACCAACACAGGGGGCCGCGTCATCGCTTTGCATAAACGTCTTCGCCTCGTAGCCGTGCTTGTGCTCGCCGGGGCCGCTTTTGGCGCCGAGCGTCTGGACAGCGTCACAGTCAGCGCGCGGGACGCCAGCGCCTTGCGCAGATTGGATCCCTGCCGTGTTGATGGCCCCATCTTGGCCGACGGCTACGCCCTTACTTTGGAGTCGGTCTACACGCGAGACATCTATGTCTACGAGTTGCGAAAGGCCGGGCGCTGGAAGGCAATGGGCGCCGCGCGGTTTTGCGCCGCCATGGCCAGGCTCTACGCGAAACACGAGGGGCGGCACAGCCCGGCCGACGCGCAAAGCGACTTGAACGTCCAGTCTACACGGCGCCCGCTGCTGGACGCGATGACAAATGCCGAGCGTGACGCACGCCGATTCTCCCCAGAGTCAGCCTTGTTGGACCGAGTGGTCGGGCGTGAATGAGGTCTGGATCTGGGCCATGTCCGACCAATGACGCACGCATGCGTCAGTTTCGGGCGGAGAACTCCAGGTTGCGCGGGCTTCACAACATCGCGGGGCGGCATTGTCCGATGACGTTCGCCTTCTCCGCGCCCATCCGACGGCGTTTCCGCTGTGAGGCCTTGGAAACACGCCGCAAAACAGGATCTAGCCGATCTGTCGATTCGCCGGTGGATGTTTTCGATCGCTGGTCAGCCAATAGACGGACTGCAGAAAGGTCTCCAAAGCTCCGCATAAGTCGGCCGGCGTGACAATAAAACAGTCGATGAAAAAGTTGCCCAGTCGAAACTGTTCCTTCACCTCAGCGCTGACCCGGTTCAAGTATGGGTCGGTTACAAATCGACAATTGGAGAACTCCTGTCTTCCATCAACGTCCTCTGGAATCCCAACGTGCCCCCAGATTCGGCTGAAATCCCCTGCCTTACCAATGTAGACTATCTCACCCTGGACGCGGAATACGTATACGCCCCCGCCTTTTGGGTACCGCTCCAACGGTTTATTATACACGCTCAGAAAATTATTATCAGAGACCTTATATTCAATCGATACTGACCGGTCAACGTGTTGGAGCAATTCTGCAAACTTGCCGGCGTACTCGGCCAGTTGATTGGTGTGCATTTGAGGTTCGCGCTCCGATATCTGCCGGTCCCTGACATTTGACCGCGTCGATAGAGCCACGGCGATTTCAATGGCTCTTGGGATGCTCTGCCGCATGACATTGAACACCTAGACGCGGTCAGTGTTCCGGGCCGAGGGTCAGGGCAGCGGGCCTCATTCGAAATCGCGGCGGTGCTGTCCGACGCTGGCTGGAACTGACAACTTAAGCTCGGGCATTGTCAGCTCAAATTCACGGCGGGGTAATTTCGGGCGGATAGGTGGGTTGGATGTCAAAGCCGCCTGATCCGTTCCGCTGGTTCGACCCATCGGCGGCGAGCCGTTTCCTTTGACTTTTGCTAATCCGAGAATAGGTAGGACCCATGACCAACAAGACCACCGCACCGCCATCTCGCCTCGAAGCCAAGATGGCCGACCGCGTCTGGCGCCTCCCGCCGGAACAGCGCGAAGGCGTTGTCGCCAGAGCAGAAGCCAGGGTGAAGAAGGCCACAAAGGCCGTTGCGGTCGCCGAGAAGAAAGGCGCGCATCCTCCCCATGCCAGCCAAAACGACGTGGCGATGGCGGCGGCTCTACGATAGCCGTTCTGCCGCAAGCCGTTAACCCGTCTCGGTGACTGCGGCCACCGGGCGACGCAGTTCCCGCGATCCAGTGAACCACTCTATTGCCAGGCCGGGCTGAGCCGGTGGGCGTTCTCCATTACGAGAGCCGCCAGGAAGGTGTCTCTTCCTGGTAGCGCCATAAGTTTGTCCAACGAGAAGGGCATCGAATTGCCGTTCGGATAGACGGCTCCCTTCCAATCGACGACGTAGGCGTCGGCACCTATTCGTGTGTTGACCGCCCTATCTTATGCTCACGCTGAGCACAAAACCAGAACAGGCGCGCGGGGCACCGCCTAAAGGAGGCGAGCCGGCATCAGCGCCTTTCGCCGGACCAGGCGACTTCACTTTCGAAGGTGACATCAAGGTGCGGGGGACTCCGGGCCGTATCGTAGTAGAACGTCGTATTCCCACTCGCGGCTATGATCTTGTCCATCGCGCGGCTCAATGGCACGGTCACGGTGGGCAAGCGCTTGTAGTCGGACTCGATCCGAACAGTGTTTTTGGCGATTCGTGTGACCGTGACCGCGACGTCGCTCTGCGATGACCCTTTGGAATCCGACGTCACATCGCCGAAGTAAGAGCCCGCGACCTCGTCGCCGAGATCGGGCGCGCGCGGTGGCGGACTGCCTGCAGCACTGGCGGTGAGTGCGAACAATATCGTCGCCCCGGTGGCGAATAGCGTGGCCCCGATCAACTTTCTCTTGGTCATGTTGGCTCCTCAGATTTCAGGCGGGGCCTGCAGGGCGTAATCGCGTCTTAGGCTCGTTGTACATCGAGCGCGGCCACGAAGCGATGGTAGAGACGGTTGCAATGCCTAAGCCAGGCCACCGGTTGTCGACGATCCGCTTGATCGATAGCTCCCAGGGGCACCGTCGAGGCAAACGCACAAAGCTGTCGGTTTCACGTTTTGTAAGGTCGTCGGCCCCATGGATGGAGAGGCTCGGCGGCCGCGTCTCCTTCTCGTATTTCTTGGAAGATTGAATTCTGCTGCCCGAAAACCGGGGCAGCCGGCGGGCGAAGCCTGCCCCTAACGATTTGCGCTGACAACACCCAGGCTGGCCAATGACCCTGGTGTGAAATAAGCCTCCAGCCCTTACGATCCCCAACCGTCCCCCGCCCTTTGCCCGAGCGGGAGCGGTGATTTGGCCGCACGGGTGGCCCTTGTGTTCCCTCGCTATCCGCGACCCGCTTCGCCGCCAACATTCGATTCTGCTCAATGGGAACTGAAAGAATGCGTAGATTCGTATTTGTGTTGGTTTTGACCGTTGGTCTTGTCTTAACGTCCACCGCCGGGCTAGCCCAGACACCGTGCCACACCGACAGCTTTGGCAACACCTCTTGCATGGGCGCAAGCGGCCAGCGGACTACCGTCCACACCGACAGTTTTGGGAATACGATCTATCAAGGGTCGAACGGGTCGAATGCGACCTCGCACACTGACAGTTTTGGGAACACGATCTACCAGGGTTCGAACGGGTCGATGGGGACCTTTCACACCGACAGTTTTGGGAACACGACCTACCAGGGTTCGAACGGGTCGATGGGGACCTTTCACACCGACAGTTTTGGGAACACAACCTACCAGGGCAGCAACGGCCAAACTGGGACTTGCCACACTGACAGCTCCGGAAACACTTCCTGCAATTGAAGGGCGTCGGACTCAGGGTCGCGGGAATTCCGCCCACCGATGTTGTCAGGCCAAACGGTCCGGGGCAAGCTTCGCCCCGCCGCTGCGCCGGTTTTCGGGCAGCAGCGATCGGTCTTCCAAGAAAACACGAGGGGAGACGCGGCAACCGGACTCCTTAACCATGGGGTCCAAGGCCTAACAACATGTGAAAATGATCGGCCTGCGCGTTTGGTCTGACAGTACCTCGCACCACGGTCTCGAACAACTGGCGCACGAGATCGCTCTCACGGAACCGGCCGTGACGGTTCTTCGAGAAAGTGGAGTGATCCGGCACGTCGCCATCCAGGCCCAGCCGGCAGAACCAGCGATAGGCGACGTTGAGATGGACCTCCTCGCACAGCCGCCGTTCCGAGCGGATGCCGAAGCAATAACCCACCAGCAGCATGCGGATCAGCAGCTCCGGATCGATCGAGGGGCGGCCGATAGAGCTGTAGAACGGCGCCAGTCCCGCCCTCAGCTCTTGAGATCCACGAAGCGGTCGATCGACCGGAGCATGTGGTCGGATGGGACGTGTCGCTCCAGCGAGAACTCGTAGAACAGCGCCACCTGATCGACTTGCCGCTCACCCATCATCGCCGAATCTCCCGTCGCCAGGAGAAGTGAATCAGTCCCGAGTCATCGGCTCAAAAGGCCTTTTTCAACGAAATCGGCGCACGTGAGACGTGCCGGCTCGGCTGATCACGCAAAGGAGCAGACATGCCCAGCGGCCGGCCAGATTGGTAACCGGTCCTTGCCCAATGCGGGTCAGGGCCTAATCTTCCCTTCGGGGTAATGATCGAAGCCCCGCACGACACGATCGGAGAATCGCGACGATGACGTTGACGATGATCGTGGCGGCGATCCTGCCGCGGGTTTTTGGACTCAGGCTATGAGCGACACTGTTGGCCCTGGCGAACTGGTTCTATGCGTCAATGCCGCCCCGAATCACGTCACTGGAAGGCCGGTGCCCCTGGTGGCCGGAGAGACCTACCGTGTCGTCGCGGTCATGGAATTCGCCTGCCCATGCGGACGTTCGGATGCTCTGCTGGATGTCGGCGTTGACTTCGCGTGGTGCCAGACACGCTTCCGACTCCTGCCCAAGCCCAAGGCCGAGACCATGACGCGCCGCGTTTCGGCGCCCAGGGAGAAGCAGAGGGTTCGGTGAACTGCCGGCCGTGTATCTGAGCGTCCGGTCTCGGGTGTCAAGCCAACATCAGCTCCTGGCGCTTCCTCGCCGCACTCGAACCCTGGCAGAGCGATCACTTCAGGCGGGAATGCGCACTGGAAGGCGGCTGTAGCCCTTGACGAAGTTGGAGCTGAGCCTTGTTGGCTCGCCCGTCACTTCGATCACCGGAAAGCGCGCCAGCATCTCCTCCCACACCACCCGGAGCTGCATCTCGGCCAGTCGCTGGCCGAGGCAGCGATGGATGCCGAAGCCGAAGGCGGCGTGCGCTCGCGGCCGCACGCGGTCAACGATGAACCGGTTAGCCAGCGGAATGGCGCTCTCGTCGCGGTTGCCCGACACGTACCACATGGCGACCTTCTCGCCCTTTCTGATCGTCTTTCCGCCGATCTCCACATCGGTGAGCGCCGTCCGCCGCATGTAGGCCACTGGACTCTGCCAACGAATGATCTCCGGCACCGCGCTCTCCAGAAGGGCGGGGTTGGCGCGCAGCTTGGC
>JBBRQW010000054.1:0-18455 GCA_038225765.1 Caulobacterales bacterium
CTAAAGGCGTTGCTTTCTCCCGGCGTGGCTCACCGATTCGGGCCTTAAACTAAATGCGAACGATAACTTCGCTCAAGAGTACGCCCTCGCCGCGTAAGCGGTGCGGACTCACTCGATCTGAAGCCCTGGTGTCTTAGCAGCACCAGGCGGGGCCCGAGGGGCGCCTGGCAACAGAAGCCCCTCACCTACCGCTCAGCGGGGCGGCGGCCCTCGTTTTTCACGTAGAACTGGGAGCGCCTGCCAACAGAAGCTCCCCACCTATTCACGCCGGCGGGTGGCGGTGAACCCATGAATTTGGAGGCTGGCGCGACCCCTCATCCGGCCGCTTCCGGCCATCTTCTCCCGCAAGGGGAGAAGGGCAACCCCCTTTGCCTCCGTCCCCGCCCGCGCTAGGCTCCATTCCATGGCCAAGGACGACAAGCCCAAGGATCTCATGGGGTATGAGGCGCTGCAGCAGGACGCCCTGCGCGCGGTCGTGCGGGCGGCGTTGGCCAAGGCCGCGTCGCCGCGCGGGCTGCCCGGCGACCATCACTTTTACATCAGCTTCCGCACCGCCGCGCCCGGGGTTTCGGGGCCGGAAGACCTGCTCGGCCGCTACCCCGAGGAAATGACCATCGTCCTGCAGAACCAGTACTGGGACCTGGCCCCCGGCGAGAGCGCCTTTTCGGTCACCCTGCAGTTCGGCGGCCATCCCAAGAGCCTTTCCATCCCTTACGCGGCAGTGACCCGATTCTACGATCCCAGCGTCCAGTACCTCCTGCAGTTCAATCCGGCCGAACGCGAAGCGACCCCGTCGGCCCTCCCGGCGCCCGCCGTCAAGCCGGCCGCCAAGCCCGGCGCCAAATCCAGGGGCGAAGACGAACCCAAGATTGTCTCCCTCGACCAGTTCCGGAAGAAGTAGCCCGCCCCCGCCGCGCGGGCGGGCCTAACCTTCTCATGGCCAGCCAGGACAGACCATGACCCCCACCCGCACCGAGACCGACACCTTCGGGCCGATCGAGGTTTCCGCCGACCGCTACTGGGGCGCTCAGACCGAGCGGAGTCTGCGCAACTTCAAGATCGGCTGGGAGAAGCAGCCGGCCCCAGTGGTCCGCGCCCTGGGAATCGTCAAGCGGGCCGCCGCCGAGACCAACATGGCGCTCGGCATGCTCGACCCGGCGATCGGCGCGGCCATCGTGGCCGCCGCCCAGGAGGTGATCGAGGGCAAGCTCGACGGCCATTTCCCGCTGGCCGTGTGGCAGACCGGCTCGGGCACCCAGTCGAACATGAACGCCAACGAGGTGATCTCCAACCGCGCCATCGAGCAGCTGGGCGGCGCCCTCGGCTCGAAATCGCCGGTTCACCCCAACGATCACGTCAACCTCAGCCAATCCTCCAACGACACCTATCCCACCGCGATGCACATCGCCGCCGCCGAAGAGATCGTCCACCGCCTGATCCCGGCCCTGCAGGCCCTGCGCAACGCCCTGAACGACAAGGCGCGGGCCTGGGCCGGCATCGTCAAGATCGGCCGCACCCATACCCAGGACGCCACGCCGCTGACCCTCGGCCAGGAGTTTTCCGGTTATGCGCAGCAGGTCGAGAACGGCGTCGCCCGCGTCGAGATGAGCCTGCCGATGCTGATGCAGCTGGCCCAGGGCGGCACGGCGGTGGGGACCGGCCTCAACGCGCCGGTGGGATTCGCCGAGGCGGTGGCCGACAAGATCGCCCAGATCACCGGCCTGCCCTTCACCTCCGCCCCCAACAAGTTCGAGGCCCTGGCCGCCCACGACGCCATGGTCTTCACCCACGGGGCGATGAACACGGTGGCCGCGAGCCTGTTCAAGATCGCCAACGACATCCGCTATCTGGGCAGCGGGCCGCGCTCGGGGTTGGGGGAACTGGCGCTGCCCGAGAACGAGCCCGGCTCGTCGATCATGCCGGGCAAGGTCAATCCAACCCAGTGCGAGGCGCTCACCATGGTCTGCACTCAGGTGTTCGGCAACCAGGCGACCGTGACTTTCGCCGGTGCCTCGGGCCAGTTCGAACTGAATGTGTTCAACCCGGTGATGTCCTACAATTTCCTTCAGTCGGCGCGCCTGCTGGCCGACGCGGCGGAAAGTTTCACCGAACATTGCGTGGTCGGCATCGAGCCGCGCGAGGCCAACATCAAGGCCGCCCTCGATCGCTCGCTGATGCTGGTGACCGCGCTCGTCCCCGAGATCGGCTACGACGCCGCGGCCAAGATCGCCAAGGCCGCCCACAAGAAGGGCACGACCCTGCGCGAAGAGGCGGTGGGCGGCGGTTTCGTCACGGAAGAGGCGTTCGACCGGCTCGTACGGCCGGAAAGGATGATCGGGCCGGGGTGAACACCAGAAGGTGACGTCGAGGCCGCGGCCGCGTGACGGTGGGCCAACCGAGGAATTTCGCGGCCCCCACCGTTAGTTTGTCAACACCGCCGGGACAGCGCCTTCCCCGATCACCGCCGCCGCGAACCGTTCCATCTCCTCGTACTGCGGGCTCATCTGGAGCAGCAGCAGATCCAGCCCCGCCGCCTCGTAGGCCTCGATCCGGCCGCGGATTTGAGCGGCCGTGCCAACGAGATCGGGGCGAAGGCCGCGGTTGGAAACTGAATATTCCTGGACCTTCAGCTCCCGCTCCAGCTCCGTGCCCGAGACCCATTGATCGAAATTGGCGAAGCCCGGGGCCTGGGGGTCCAGGGTGGTGATGCGGGCGGCCTCGGCGCGAGCCTCGCCTTCGCTCTCCCGCACGATGGCGTAGGCGGCCATGCCGAAGGTCATGGGAGGTTTGCCGGCGGCGACGCGGCGCTCCTTCATGTCGGCGATCTTGGCGGCGATCACCTCGGCCTCGTCGCCGTGCATCACATAGGCGTCGCACTGGGCCACGATCATGGATTTGGCGGCTTCGGATTCGCCGCCGGCGTAGATTGTCGGCTTGTTCACCGGCTTGGGCTCGCAGATGGCGTCGTCGAGCCGGTAGCGCTGGCCGGAGAAGTTGAACCGGTGTTCCCGCCACAGGCCGTCCACCACTTCCAGCCACTCGGCGGTGCGGCCATAGCGGTCGTCGCGTTCGTCGAACTGGAGGCCGTAGCTGGCCGCCTCCCGAGCCCACCAGGAGGAGACGACGTTGAGGGAGAGCCGCCCGCCGCTGATCTGGTCGATGTTGGCGGCCTGCTTGGCGAACAGGGCCGGTTGATGGAAGTTGGGCCGCACCGCGACCATCAGCTCGAGGCGTTTGGTGACGGCGGCCAGGGCGGCGGCGGTGGACCAGGCGTCGAGGGCCGGCTGATCCACCCCTTTGATGTCGTTGAGATTGAGCTCGGCCACCAACGTCAGGTCATAGCCGATCTCCTCGGCCCGCTGGCAGAGCCGGCGGGTGTAGTCCCAGGTGGCCGCCATGCCCTCGTCCTTGACGTTGCGCAGCCAGCCGCCGAAGACGGGCGCCCAGAAACCGTATCTCATGCCGCCGCCCTCCGCCGCGCCGCGACTTCGCCGAGCAGGTAGTCGATCAGGTTTTCGTGGGGGTCCCAGCCGAGCACCTCCAGGGGGCGGGCGACGAAGTTGGACATGGCGTTCAGGTCGAAAAACTTCGCTCGGCCGTCGCGATCGTCGATCATGTATTCGATCCCGCCGACGTCGAGGCCCGCCAGGCGCGCCACATTCTCCACCGCCGCCACGATCCTCGCCGGCGGTGTGTAGGCCTTTATGGTGATGGTCGGTTTGTCAATCATACACACGTCGGCCGGGCAGAGGTCGAAGGTGGAACCCGCGCCGGCGAGGGCCAGGCCATAGAGCAGCTTGCCGCCCAGCACCTCGCAGCGGATCACACGCGCCTCGCGGGCCGGCACGTATTCCTGGACGAGGACGACCCCGTCCACCCCCAGGGGGGTCGGCCCATCGGCGAGGGCGGCTTCGAGTTCCCGCGCGCTGTCATAGCGGGCCATCCTGGCGCCCGAACCGCCGACATTGACCTTGACGATGACCGGATAGCCGATCTCCGCCGCCAGGCCGGCGACATCGCGGCGCCGGTGCGCCACCCGTGTTCGGGGAATGTCGAGACCGGCGCGGCGGAACAGGCTGAGCTGGCGCGCCTTGCTGGTGTCGTAGGCCAGCACCCCCGCGCCATTGATCACCCGCGCGCCCAACCCCTCCCAATGGTCCAGAACCGCCAGGCTGTAGAAGAGCGCGTGTTCCTCCTGGCGCAGGAAGGACGACATGGCTAGGCGGTTGAGAATCACCGGCGCGGGCGCTCGGCTGTCAGCCGGGTCGAACACGTGATCCCCGATGGCGATCGGCATCCAGGAAACGCCTCGACGGTCCAGGGCGGCGAACAGAGCCTCAAACCAGCGCGGATGTTCATAGAACACGGCGAGATCGACCAAGCGTTGTCTCCGGCGTTTCGATCCAGGCAAGCGTCGAGCGGCGCGATCATCGGCGCGCGTCGTTGGTTGATCAATGGCCCACCGGGACTCGGGGTGAAAAATGTGGCGGCGGACCCCATCTCCAAGCCGAAGCGACAGCGGGTCCGCCCAGGCCCAGACCGATGCAAGGGATATGACGCGACGCCTTCATGCCCGATATTGCCGCCGGCTCGGCTTTGGAGACCGCCATGACTGACATCACCGCCGCCGGCTCCTTCTCGCTCGGCGACCGCGCCGTGAACCGCATGGGCTACGGCGCCATGCAGCTCGCCGGACCCGGCGTGTTCGGGCCGCCCAAGGATCGCGACGCCGCGCTCGCCGTGCTGCGCGAGGCGGTGGCGCGCGGGGTCAATCACATCGACACCAGCGACTTTTACGGCCCGCACGTCACCAACCAGCTGATCCGCGAGGCGCTCAGCCCCTATCCCGACGATCTGGTGATCGTGACCAAGGTTGGCGCGGTGCGCGGCCCCGACGCCTCCTGGATCCCGGCGCTCGCCCCCGCCGACATCATCGCCGCGGTCCATGACAACCTTCGGAATCTCGGCCTCCATGCGCTTCACGTCGTCAATCTGCGCGTCGGCGGCATCCACGGGCCGCGCGACGGATCGATCGAGGAGCAGATCACCACGCTCGCCGAGCTCCAGGGCCAGGGCCTGATCCGCCATCTCGGTCTGAGCAATGTGACATCCGCCCAAATCGAACAGGGGCGCGGCGTCGCGGAGGTTGTTTGCGTGCAGAATCACTTCAACCTCATCCACCGCGACGACGACGCGCTGATCGATGATCTGGCGGCCAAGGGCGTGGCCTATGTGCCGTTCTTCCCGCTCGGCGGCTTTACGCCCCTTCAGTCCTCGACGCTCTCGGAGGTGGCGGAGCGGCTCGGCGCAACGCCTATGCAGGTGGCCCTCGCGTGGCTGCTCCGCCGCGCGCCGAATATTCTCCTCATCCCGGGAACGGCGTCGCTCGATCACCTGCACGAGAACCTCAAAGCCGCTGAACTCGCGCTGTCGGACGATATCCTCGCCGAGCTCGACGCGCTCGACAGGGAAGACGCACGGTGAGCGCCAACGGCGGCCTTTCACAGGCCGACCGATACTGGACGTTCACCGCCGGAAGTGGAAGGCGGAGTCCGCCCGAGGCGGCTGTCGATCGCCCTGACTGAGCGTCCGTTTCTGGCTCTCGGCGGCCATCGCCGCCACCCATTTTTGCCTCTACGCCCGCCGGCTGACCGCGAAGTTTGCCAGGGCTTCGAGCCCGCTTCGCCAGTCGCCGGCGGGAAACACCGCCAAAGCGGCCTTGGCGCGTTCGGCGTAGTCGGCGGCGAGGTCGAGGGTGGCCTCCAGGGCACCGGTCCCGACGATGAGTTCGCGGGCGCGGCGGAAGTCCGCCTCGGTCTGCTCGCGGCGGCCGATGGCGCGCTCCCAGAACTCCACTTCGCGCGGACCCAGGCGGGCGATGGCCAAGAGCAGCGGCAGGGTCGCCTTGCCTTCGCGGAAATCGTCGCCGGCGTTTTTGCCCAGGGTCTCGGTGGCCCCGCCGTAGTCGAGGGCGTCGTCGGCCAGTTGGAAGGCCAGGCCGAGGTTGCGGCCATAGGCGCGCAGGGCGGTCGATTGGCCCTCGCCGGCGCCGGCCGAGACCGCTCCCGCCTCGGCCGCCGCGGCGAACAGTTCGGCCGTCTTGGCGGTGATGATCTCCAGATAGGTGGCCTGCGACAGGTTGAGGTCGTGGGCGCGGGAAAGCTGCAGCACCTCGCCCTCGGCGATCACCCGCGAGGCGCGGGCCAGAATCTCCAGCGCCGGCCCCAGGCCCGTTTCCACCATTAGCTCGAAGGCCCGGGCGAACAGGAAATCGCCCACCAGGACGCTGGACGGGGCGCCCCAGATCAGATGGGCCGCCACCTTGCCGCGGCGAAGCCGCGAGGAATCCACCACGTCGTCGTGCAGCAGGGTCGCGGTGTGGATGAATTCCACCGCCGCCGCCAGCTTGAGGGCGCCCTCGCCCCCCCCGCCGACCAGCCGCGCGGCGGCCACCGTCAGCAGCGGGCGCAGGCGTTTGCCGCCGGCCTCGATCAGATGTTCGGCCAGCGCCGGGATGACGCTGACCGGGCTTTGCAGGCGGTCGGCGATCAGCGCATCGACGCCGGCCATGTCCGGAGCCGCCAGCGCGATCAGGCGTTCGACCGAGCCGGGCGGGCGGGCGATGACGGCTTTGGCTGCGTCCAAACCCCGCGCTCCTTATCCCGCGCCCCGCGTCGGGGCCGTTGCGCCGCGACAATGGTGACGCGATAGGGCAGGGTCAAGGCCATCACAAGGAACGATGCGGCCCGGCCATGGAGGAGAGCGAAGATACCGTCCTGGGCGGCCGCGTCCGCCTTCGCCAGCCCCTGGGCGGCTACCGCGCCGGCCTGGACGCCGCCCTGCTGGCGGCGGCGTGCGACGCCGGCGAGGGGATGAGGGTCGTCGAGGCCGGCTGCGGCGTCGGCGCGGCCCTGCTGGCGGCGGCCGTCCGGCGGCCCGGCGCGCGCTTCGTGGGCGTCGAGCGCGACGGCGCCGCCGTGGCCCTGGCCCACGCCAACATCCAGCTCAACGCTCTGGCCGACCGGGTGGAGGCGCGCGCCGGCGATGTCGGCCAGCCCTTCTCGCGCCTGAGCCTCGCCCCCTTCGACGCCGCCTTGGCCAATCCACCGTTCTTCGACGATCCAGCCGCCCTGCGCGGGCCGGGGCTAGATAAACGCGGGGCGTGGATCGCCGACGACGGCCTGGGCGCCTGGATCGCCTTTCTCGCCAGCGCGGTGCGCGAGGGCGGAACGATCACCGTGATCCACCGCGCCGACCGCCTGGCCGACCTCCTCGCCCTGCTGGCCGCCAAGACGGGCTCGTTCCAGGTCCGGCCCATCCACCCCTTCGCCGACGCCCCCGCCAAGCGCGTCCTCATCCGCGCCGTCAAGACCGGCAAGGCCCCCTTAAGCCTCCTCCCCCCCCTCGTCCTCCACCCCCGCGACGGCGCCAAGCACACCGCCGAAGCGGAGGCGATCCTGCGGGGCGAGGCGGATTTGGCGTGGATTTGAAATCGCGGCTTCGGCGTTCAATCCGCCTGCCGGGCGCCATCGATCGCCCATCCCCGCCCCCTCCCGCCATCATCGCCCGTAGGCGCGCGCCGACCGCTTCGATGGGGTGGTCGGCGGCGGTGCGGCGGGCGGCTTTGAGGCTCGGCTGGCCGGCGGCGCATTCGGCCATCCAGCCCTGGGCGAAGCGGCCCGATTGGCTCTCCGCCAGCACCCGCTTCATCTCGGCCCGCGTTTCATCGGTGACGATGCGCGGGCCGGTCACATATTCCCGAACTCGGCGGCGTTGGAGACGGCGCGTTCATGCCGGCCACGCGGATATCCATCAGGCGAGCCAGTTTTCGACCATCAATCCCGGCACGCGCGCAAACGCCCGATCGTCGGTGACCAGGATACGTCCAAGGGTCAGGGCGTGGGCGGCGATCAGCAGGTCGTTGGCGCCCATTGGCAGGCCGGCGCGCTCGAGGCGGTCACGCAACGCGCCATAGACACTGTCGATGGGCAGCGACATCGGTTCGATCACCAGCGCGCCAAGCAGGCCGTCCACCGCCTTGTTCAGGCGGGTCGATCTCTTCTTCGCGGCGCCATAGCGAAGCTCCGCCGCGACGACGGCGCTCACCGACACCGGCGCCGAAAGCGCCCGTATGCGCTCGGCGATTGCACCGCGGGGATCACCCACGAGGGCGGACACCGTGTTGGTGTCCAGCATCACCTCGGTCAAAGATCGATGTCCTCGGCGGGCTGGTCCACGATCGGGGGAAACCGGTCGTCGAGTTCCAGCGGGGTCAGAGCGGCCAGGGCCGCCAAAAGTCGAGCGTTCGGGCCCGTTGGCGCGACGCTTTCGATCACCAGCCGATCGCCTTCCTTGTGGATCACCGCGTCGTGGCCGGGCAATTCAAAGGCGCGCGGAATACGCACCGCCTGATTGCGGCCGTTGCGGAACAGCTTGACTTTGCGTTGAGCGCTCATGCCCCGGCCCTATCATAGGCCTATGCCCCGGCATAGGCCTAAGTCCCGGAGCCTCCTATCATCGCCCTAAGGCGCGCGCCGACCGCTTCGATGGGGTGGTCGGCGGCGGCGCGGCGGGCGGCTTTGAAGTTCGGCTGCCCGGCGGCGTATTCGGCCATCCAGGCCTGGGCGAAGCGGCCCGACTGGATGTCCGCCAGCACCTGCTTCATCTCGGCCCGCGTTTCATCGGTGACGATGCGCGGGCCGGTCACATATTCTCCGAATTCGGCGGTGTTGGAGATCGCCGCGTTCATGCCGGCGATGCCCCGTTCGTGAATCAGATCGACGATCAGCTTGACTTGGTGCAGGCACTCGAACCAGGCCATTTCCGGGGCGTAGCCGGCGCCCGTCAGGGTCTCGAACCCGGCCCGGATCAGCCCCACCACCCCGCCGCACAGCACCACCTGCTCGCCGAACAGGTCGGTCTCGCACTCCTCGCGAAAGGTGGTCTCCATCATCGCCACCCGCCCGCAGCCGATGGCCGCGCCATAGGCGAGGGCCAGATCCAGGGCGCCGCCGGTGGCGTTCTGGGCCGCCGCGATCAGGCAGGCGACGCCGCCGCCCCCCAGATATTCGCCGCGCACGGCCGCGCCCGGCCCGATGGGCGCCACCAGCAGGACATCGAGTGAAGGGCTGGGCGTGATCAGACCGAAATGGACGGTCAGGCCATGGGCGAACACCAGGGCGGCGCCGTCGCGGATTTGGGGCGCGATCGCCTCCTCGTAGAGGGCCGGTAGAACCTCGTCCGGGGCCAGCAGGGCGATGACTTCGGCCCCCGCCGCCGCCTCGGCCGGCGTAACCACCGTCAGGCCCTCCGCCCTGGCTTTGGCTATGGATGTCGAGCCGGGGGCCAGGGCCACCACGAGGTCCCGCGCCCCGGAGTCGCGCAGGTTCAGCGCATGGGCGTGGCCCTGCGATCCGTAGCCGACCACCGCGATCCTCTTGTCCAGCAGGGGGCCTAAGTCGGCGTCGCGGTCGTGATAGACGCGCATGATTTTACGCTCCGAAAGGCGCCCCCAGGGCCGACGCCCCGCGTGGACGGATCGCGCAAGGGCCGCTATCGATAGGCTTTCGCCGGTCGCGTCAAGGCGAGGCGTGAGGCTCGGAGGTCATGATGCCGGATACCGACAGGCCGAAGTTGAGCGGCGACGAGGCGGCCCGCGACGCCGATCTCGAGCGGCGCGAAGAAGCCCTCTCGGATGAGATCGACGATCTGGAAAAACAGGTCAAACCCAAGAAGCCGAAAGCCCCGCCGATCGGCGCCATGTTCTAGGGGCCGCGGAGTCGTATGACCGCGGAACCGCAGCACATCGTCGCGTTCTGGCGCGAGGCCGGCCCCTCGGCTTGGTTCAGGAAAAGTGACACCTTCGATACCGCGATCCGCGAGCGCTTCGAAGCGGTGCATCAGGCGGCGGCGCGCCGCGAACTCGACGGCTGGGAGGCGACGGCGGAGGGATCGCTGGCCCTGCTGCTCCTGCTCGACCAGTTCCCGCGCAATCTCTACCGCCGCTCCGCCCACGCCTTCGCCACCGATCCCCTGGCGCGAGGGGTGGCCCGGAGAGCGATCGACGCGGGGCACGACCGGGCGACCGCGCCGGGGCTGCGCGGCTTCTTCTACCTGCCGTTCGAACACTCCGAGAATCCCGCCGACCAGACGCTTTCGGTCGATCTCTGCGAGACGCTGGAGCGCGAGACCGGCGAGAGCGCCAAATGGGCCAGAAACCACCGCGACATCATCGTCCGGTTCGGGCGCTTTCCGCACCGCAACGCCTGTCTCGGACGGACGACCACCGCCGAGGAACAGGTGTTCCTCGACGACGGGGGATTCGCGGGCTAATCGGGTCATCGCGCCATGACTCTGAACACCCCGATTCTCGCCACCAGCGCCGCGCCGGCGATCCCCGCCGGCGAATCGCAATACCTCGCCCTGCTGGCCGAGATCATGGAGGGCGGCGACCGGCGCGGCGACCGGACCGGGACCGGAACCCTGAGCGTCTTCGGCCGCCAGATGCGCTTCGACCTGGCCGCCGGCTTTCCCCTGCTGACCACCAAGGCGGTGCATTTCAAATCGGTGGTCCTGGAGCTCATCTGGTTCCTGGGCGGGCGGACCAATGTGCGCTGGCTGCAAGAGCGCGGCTGCTCCATCTGGGATGAATGGGCCGACGAGGAGGGGGAACTGGGCCCCGTCTACGGCAAGCAGTGGCGCTCCTGGGCCGCGCCGGACGGGCGGGCCATCGACCAGATCGCCGCTGTGGTGGCGAGCCTCCAGGGCAATCCCGACAGCCGCCGCCACATCGTCTCGGCCTGGAATCCGGCCGACATCGGCGACATGGCCCTGCCGCCCTGCCATTGCCTGTTCCAGTTCCACGTGGCGAACGGCAGGCTCTCGTGCCAGCTCTACCAGCGGTCGGCCGACGTCTTCCTGGGCGTCCCTTTCAACATCGCCAGCTACGCCCTGCTCACCCACATGATGGCCAAGGTGACGGGCCTCCGGGCCGGTGAGTTCATTCATACGCTCGGCGACGCCCACCTCTATCTCAATCATCTGGACCAGGCCGCCCGCCAGCTGGCCCGCGAGCCCTACCCCCTCCCCACTCTGCGGCTGGCCGACAAGGCCGACCTGTTCGCCTTCGCGCCGGAGGACATCGTTTTGGAGGGCTACCGGGCCCATCCGGCGATCAAGGCGCCGATCGCGGTCTGACGGCGGCGACCTTGCCCCCCATCCTCACCTTGGGTCCCGTGGCGCGCGGGGCCAACGGCGTCATCGGGCGGGCCGGCGCCCTGCCCTGGCGCCTGAAGTCGGACCTGGCCCGCTTCCGCCAGCTCACCCTGGGCAAGCCGGTGATCATGGGCCGCAAGACCTGGGACAGCCTGCCGAGGAGGCCTCTGCCCGGGCGCGCCAATATCGTCCTTTCCCGCGACGGCTCCTTCCAGCCCGCCGGGGCGGTGGTCTGCGAGGGCTTCTCCGAAGCGGTGCAGATCGCCCGCGAGCAGGCGGCGGAGGACGGCGTGGCCGAGGTCTGCGCGATCGGCGGAGCGGCCATCTTCGAGGTCGCCCTGCCCCGCGCCCGCCGCCTCTATCTGACCGAGGTGGACGCGCGACCGGCCGGCGACGTGGTCTTTCCGCCATTCGATGAAGCCGACTGGACCGAGGTTGCGCGCGAGGCGCACCCGGCCGGGCCGGACGACGATCACGCCTTCGTCTTCCGAATCCTGGAGCGGCGGGGGGCGGGATAGACGCCTGTCGCGATCTAAGCGGCGGCGGCGAAATGCGGCTTTCTGACGGCGCCGTTCACATGGGGTTCAGCTTGCCTATGCAACGCCTATGCGCGCAGGATCGAAATTCGTCCCCTTAGGTATAGAGGTTCCCATGCGCAAAGGTGTGATGACGGCGGCGGCGGCGACCTTCGCGGCCGCGGCGATGTTCGCGGCGGCGCCCGCTCTGGCCGGAGGCGGCGGGGGTGGCGGCGGCGGCGGTATGCACGGCGGTGGCGGCATGCGCGGCGGCGGCATGGGCGCCCATAGTCCTTCGGGCGGCGGTCGCGGCTCGTTCGCCGGCCGCGGCTTCCGCGACCGTTTCGATCACGACGGTGACGGCTTCCGCGACCGCTTTGGCCGCTTCGGTCGCTTTGGTTTTGGCCGCTTCGGCGGTTTTGGCTGCTGCGGTTGGTGGGGCTGGGGCGGATGGGGCTGGGGCGGATGGTGGGGACCGGGCATTTATTACGACCCCTACGCCTACGGCTACTACGTCCCCTACTACGACGGCGGCTATAGCGGCGGCGGCGGGGGCTATGGCGGCGGCGACAACTACAATTGCACGGCCTGGCGCTGGGATGGCGCCCAGAACCGATACGTCCGGGTTCGGTCGGCTTGCAGCTAGCGGTATTGGGGGCGGCCTTGGGCGATCAAGGCCGCCTAACCGATGGCGTCGAGGTATTCGACGTCCGGGCGGCCGGCCATGCAGGGTCCCAGCTTGCGGCCCAGTTCGCGGAAATAGTCCGTCCCGCCATGGGCCGTGAGCGACTCCTGATCCTTATATAGTTCCAACACCTTGTAGGTGTTGGCGGCGGTTCGGGACCGGGTCAGTTGATAGAACAGGTTTCCGGGCTCGTTGGCCCGAACCCTGGCGGCCAGCTCGGCGAAGATCGCCTCGAATTCGGCGCCCTTGCCTTCCGCTACCGTCAATATGGCCACCACCCCGATCATGCCTTTTCTCCGATTGGCGTCGTCAGCGCCGCGCATCG
Source organism: Caulobacterales bacterium (assembly GCA_038225765.1). Classification (GTDB taxonomy): domain Bacteria; phylum Pseudomonadota; class Alphaproteobacteria; order Caulobacterales; family Caulobacteraceae; genus Acaudatibacter. The sequence continues at coordinate 12,740 of JBBRQW010000054.1, forward strand.
CCGGCGTAGACCACCCAGGAATGGCCGCCCACATGCCGCGCTTCCAGAAGATTGGGATCGTCGGCGGCGCGGCGGGCGCGCGCCTTGACGGCCGCGCCGGACAGCGCCAGCAGCGCCGAGGCCGCCACGGCGATCACCACCACGGCGGCGGCGACAATGACCGCGATCACCGCCGCGATGGCGGCGGCGACGGCCCAGGCCAAGGCGCCGCAGAACCAGGCCAGAGCGCCAAGGATGGATCGCCCCGGTAACCGCGATCCCCTCAAATCTCGGTCCATGCCATTGCCTTCCTTCCGGCCGCCGGCGGAAAGTCCGATACTTTGTCCGCGGGCGCGTGATCGTCAACCGCTCTCGCGTCGAAACGCCGCGCCGGCCTCGGCGTTCCTTCGAGGAATTGGCATGACAAATCCTGGGCCGGCGGCCCTTCGCTGGAGCTTCTGGATCGATCGCGGCGGCACCTTCACCGACGTGATCGCGCGCGCCTCCGATGGCCAGGAGCGATGCCTGAAACTGCCTTCGAAATCGCCCGCCCATGGGGACGCGGCGGTGGAGGCCATGCGCCGGCTGATGGGCGTCGCCGCGGGCGCGCCGTTCCCGGCCGAGCGAGTGGAATCGATCCGGATGGGGACGACGGTGGCCACCAACACCCTTCTCGAGCGCACCGGCGCCAAGACCCTCTTCGTCACCACCACCGGCTTCGCCGACGCCCTCGTCATCGGCGACCAGACCCGCCGGTCTCTGTTCGCCCTCGACATCGTCAAGGCCCCGCCCCTCCACGCCGGCGTGGTCGAGGCCGACGAGCGTCTGGGCGCCGATGGCCAGATTGTCAGGCCCCTCGACGAGGCGGCCCTTCGGCGCGCCTTGGACGCGGCGGCGGCCGACGGTTTCGAGAGCGCCGCCATCGCCTTCCTGCACGGCGATCTCAACCCCGATCACGAGCGCCGCGCCGAGGCCATCGCCCAGGCGGCCGGACTGGGCTTCGTCGCCGTGGGATCGGAGGTCTCGCCCCTGCCGAAGTTCCTTCCCCGCGCCGAAACCACGGTCGCCGACGCCTATCTGACGCCCCGCCTGCGCGCCCATGTCCAGGAAATGGAACGCGCGGTCGGCGGGGCCGATCTCTTTTTCATGACCTCCGGCGGCGGCCTGGTGCGCGCGGCGGCGTTTCGCGGGCGCGACGCGGTGGTCTCCGGGCCGGCCGGCGGCGTTGTCGGGGTGGCGAGGATCGCGGCCGCGGCCGCGGCGAGCGCGGTTCTGGGCTTCGATATGGGCGGCACATCGACCGACGTCTGCCGCTTCGCCGGCGCCCTGGAGCGGCGCGAGACCGCCAGCGTGGCCGGCGTCAAGCTGCGCGCGCCGATGTTGGACGTTGAGACCGTGGCCGCCGGCGGCGGCTCGATTCTGGCCTTCGACGGCTTGCGGGCCCGGGTGGGCCCCGCGAGCGCCGGCGCCGATCCCGGCCCCGCCGCCTACGGACGGGGCGGCCCGGCCACGGTGACCGACGCCAACCTGGTCCTGGGCCGTCTCGATCCATCCTTCTTCCCGGCGGTGTTCGGGATCGCCGGCGACGCGCCACTCGATATCGCCGCCGCCCGCGCGCGGCTTGGCGAACTCGCCCGCGCCATGGGCTTTCCCGGAGCGAAGGCGGCCGCCGAGGGCTTCCTCGCCATCGCCGTCGAGCAGACCGCCGCCGCCATCCGCCGCATCTCGACGGAGCGCGGCTTCGATCCGCGCGTCCACGCCCTGGTCGCCTTCGGCGGCGCGGCCGGTCAGGCAGCCTGTCAGGTCGCCGAAGCCCTGGGCGTCGATGAGATTCTGTGCCCGCGACGCGCCAGCCTCCTGTCCGCCTGGGGCATCGGCCAGGCCAGAATGCGCGCCTCCCGCCAGGCCGGGCTGGAACGCCCCCTCGACACCGCCGGCCTGGCGGCGGCCGGCGCCCTGGCGGAGAGTCTGGCGGCGCGGGCGCGGGCCGATCTGCGCGACCAGGGCGCGCCGACCGGCGCGGTCACGGCGATGCTGAGGATCCGTTATGACGAGTCGGACGCGGCCCTGGCGGTCGATCCGGGGACGCTCGCCGAGGTCGCGGCGGCCTTCGAAGCCGCCCACCAGCGGCTGTTCGGCTTTGTCGAACCTGGCCGCGCCAAGATCGTCGCCAGCGTCGAGGTCGAGGCGCGGGAGGGGGATGAGGCGACGCCAAAATCCGCCGCGTCGCCTGACATCGCGGCGCCCGGCCACCTACCGCCGGTTCAAGTCGAAGGACCCGTCATCCGGGCCGACTCCTTGATCGCGCCCCTCGACGGGCCCCGCCTGATCGTGCGCGATGACACCCAGATCTGGCTCGCGGCCGGCTGGCGGGCGAGCCCGGCGGAGGACGGCCTGCTTCGCCTTGGTCGAATCGCATCGGCCGCGGGCCCGGCGATCGGCGGCGCGCCTCCCGATCCGGTCACCCTCGAACTTTTCAATCGGCGGTTCGCCGGCGTGGCCACGGCCATGGGCGCGGCCCTGGAGCGCACGGCTCGCTCGGTGAACATCAAGGAGCGGCTGGACTTCTCCTGCGCCCTGTTCGACGCCGGCGGTGGCTTGGTGGCCAACGCGCCGCACATGCCGGTCCACCTCGGCTCCATGGGCGCCAGCGTGCGCGCCGTGTGCGCCAAACACCCCCGTCTGAGGCGAGGCGACGCGTTCGCCCTCAACAATCCCTACGCGGGGGGAACGCATCTGCCGGACATCACCGTGGTGATGCCGGTCTTCGCCGCCGACGGCGCGGCGGGGCCCGCCTTCTTCGTCGCCGCGCGGGGCCACCATGCCGACGTCGGCGGGATTCAACCGGGCTCCATGCCGCCCTTCTCGCGGACCATCGGCGAAGAAGGTGTTCTGCTGGACGCCGTGCCGGTGATGCGGGGCGGCGAATTCCTTGAGAGCGATGTCCTGGCCGCCCTCGCCGCCGGGCCGTGGCCAGCGCGCTCGCCCATCCGCAACGTCGGCGATCTCAAGGCGCAGATCGCCGCCTGCCAAGCGGGCGCGGCGGCGATCCGCCTGATGATCGAGTCCCACGGCGGCGAAACCGTGGCGCGCTATATGGGCCTGGTTCAGGCCAACGCCGAAGCTTGCGTGCGGCGCGCCGTGGGCCGCCTCGCCGACGGCCAGGCGCGGATTCCCATGGACGGCGGCGGTGAGATCGCCGTCGAGATCGCCGTCGATGCGGTCAAGGGCGAGGCGGTGCTCGATTTCCGCCGATCCAGTCCGCAGCTCGGCTCCAATTTCAACGCCCCGGCCGCGATCGTCGATGCCGCCGCTCTCTACGTCTTTCGCACCCTGGTGGACGACGACATCCCCCTGAACGCGGGTTGCCTGACGCCGCTCAAAGTCATCGTGCGGCCGGGCTCGATGTTGAATCCCAACCCACCCGCCGCCGTGGTCGCCGGCAATGTCGAGACCAGCCAGCACATCGTCGATGCCCTCTACGCCGCGCTGGGCGTCACCGCCAATGCTCAAGGGACGATGAACAACTTCACCTTCGGCGACGAGGAGCGGCAGTACTACGAGACTATCTGCGGCGGCGCCGGGGCCACCGCCCGCGCGGCCGGGGCCAGCGCCGTGCACACTCACATGACCAATTCGCGCCTCACCGACCCGGAGATCCTGGAGCGCCGCTTCGCGGTGCGCGTCGAGGCGTTCGCGGTGCGGGCGGGCTCGGGCGGCGCCGGCGCCCAGGCCGGCGGGAACGGCGTCGTTCGACGCATCCGCTTTCTGGCCCCCATGGCGGCGGCTCTTCTCTCCACCCGCCGCGACAATCCCCCGCAAGGTATTGGGGGCGGCTTGGCCGGACGGGCGGGACGACAGCGTTTGCTCAACGCCGATGGCGCGGTTAAGGAACTGCCGGGCTGTTTTTCGCTTAAGGTCAGGGCCGGTGACGCCATCGAAATCGAAACCCCCGGCGGCGGCGGATTTGGCCTCGCCGGCGACGCCCCGGTATCTGAAACCACAAGGAACCGCTCATGACGGCGACCTCCCTCTTTCTCGCTCTCGCTCTTATGGCCTCCCAGTCTTCCCCTCCCCAGGCGTCCGGCGGCGAGTCCCTTCCTCCCGGCGCGCCCACCCAGCCCTATGAGCTCACCGCCTGGTGCTACGGCGCCATGAGCGAGTATCTCGACATCTACGAACGGGTGAAACCGGACCTGCGCGCCATCGACAAGCAGTATGGATCGTCGGTGTTGAACGAAAAAAATCCCTATTCCGCCGACATGGCCGCCGCCCACGACGAATTGAAAGTCTTGGCGGACGCCGTGGTGGCCGCCGAGAAAGCGAGCCCCAACCCCATCGCGCCCCAAGGCGTCGCCGCCATCAAGCTCGGGCGTTCCATATGGACGCCGGCCGAGGAAAAGACCTCTCGCGAATTGGCCCGCGCCTGGCTGTCGTGGGGCATGCCCGACCGCTGCGATGCCACCGCCCGCACGTTGGCCGCCAATTCCGCCCTGCTCGGCAAGGCCCTGAGCTACAACAATCCCTCGGCGACCGACACGCCGCCGCCGCCGGCGACCACCGAAGCGACCCCCGCCGAGGCGCCCCCTCCCGCCGAGGCGGCGACGGCCGTGGCGGCCCCGCCGGCCGAGATGGCGCCGGCGCCCGCTCCCGCGCCGGTCGAGCCGGCCATGTCAGACCCCAACGGGCCCATACCCGACGCCGTTCCGCCGAACCCGTAGCGCTCGCCCGCCTTCGGACGGCGGCGTCAAAGCCTCGCCGGCGCGCGGTTAGCGACCCTTCAGGGGGTCGAGCAGGCGGTGGGCGTGGATGATGAAGTATCTCATGTGGGCGTTATCCACGGTGGCTTGGGCGCGCGCCTGCCAGGCCTTGTGCGCCTCCTGGTAGTTCGGATAGGCGCCGACCAGATCGACCTTGGCGAGGTCGCGGAATTCGACACCGTCGATGTCCTTCAGTTCACCGCCGATAACCAGATGCAGAAGTTGGGAAGGGGGCACGGCCGGCCTCACTTGCCGGCGATCGCCAGAGCATCGACCAGGATCGACGGCGCGTTGGCCGAGCCGCGATATTCCAGATCCGAACCGGGGATCAGGCGCGCATAGATGTCGATGAGATTCCCCGCCACGGTGATCTCGGTCACCGGATAGGCGATCTCGCCCTTCTCGAACCAATGGCCCGAACAGCCCACCGACCAGTCGCCGGTATTGGCGTTTAGCGATGGGCCGAACATCGAGGTGATCAGGACACCCGACCCCGCGTCGCGCATGAGCGCGGCCTGGTCGCGGTCGCCCGGCTGAAGGGTCAGGTTCGATGGCCCGACCCCCGGTGGCCCGGCGAGGCCGCGCGCGGCGTGACCGGTGGTCTCCAGGCCCAGCTGCCGCGCCGAACTGGCGTTGAGCAGCCAGGTCGTAAGCACGCCGTCATCGACGATCCGCATCGCCTGGTTGGCCACGCCCTCGTCGTCGAACGGTGACGAGCCGAGACCCCGGGCCCGGTGGGGATCGTCGATGAGGGTGACTCCCCTGGCGAACAGAGGCGCGTCCAGGTGGCCCTTCAAGAACGACACCCCCCTGGCCACCGAGGGCCCGGAAATGGCTCCGATCAAGGGCCCCAGAAGCGACGCGGCCAGCCGGTTTTCGAAAATCACCGGGGCGGTGGTCGAGGCGATCTTGCGCGCCCCCAGGCTGGCCACGGCGCGGCGGCCGGCTTCGGCCCCGATGGCTCGCGGAGAGGGCAG
>JBBRQW010000055.1:0-18123 GCA_038225765.1 Caulobacterales bacterium
ACGCGCGAGCAGATCGCGCCGATGGGTGGGACGGCGTTGAAGGTTTGAGGCGGTGGCCGGTCAGGCCGCGCCGGCCATCAATTCCTTCTTGCGCGCCGCCAGGCGAGCGCCCAGGGCGGCGAGGTCCATCTTGGCGTGGCGCGACTCGGGAAAGAGTTCGCCTTCTTCTTCCTTGACGTGGTGGACGATCTGCTCGCCCAGCACCTTGACCTTGGCGTCGTAGAGATCGTCGCCCACCTTCATGGCCTCAATCTGGGCGATCAGATCCTTGGCGGCGGCGTGTTCGACCACGGCTTCGTCGAGGAGGGGTTTGTCGCCGGTGGCGGCGCGGGCGGCGGGATAGAAGATTTCCTCCTCGATCTTGGCGTGGACCTTCAGGGCCTTGCAGATCTTGGCCGAAAGCGCCGCCTTGGCCGTGGCGTCCTCAAGATCCTCGTAGTCCTCGAACCAGCCCTTCACTTCGGCGTGATCGGCCTTCAGGAGCGCGATGGCGTCGTCGGGCGAGCCCGCTTTCCTCGCCGCCGCCCGGCGCGCCTTGGTGATCGCCGATGTGGCCATGGTCTTGTCCCTCTTTCCGCGTGGAAGAAACGATGACGATCAACGCCAATTCGCGAGACAGGGGGGCGTTCCAAGCTGGACCGGAACCGCCGCGCGGGGAGCCGCCGAGCGCCCTCGGCCGGCAGGGAATTGGAGAAGGATTCAGCCACGCCGCCCAAGGCGCGGCCACCGCCTTTACGGGCGCGGCTTCCCGAGGCTCGCCACCGGCTCGCCGGTCCATTCCCAGTGCCAGGGTTCGAACGGATAGTTGACGAAGCCGAACCGCCCGGCGTTGAGGGCCAGCCATCGATAGGCCGGCGAGCGGGAAAGAAAGAGCCGGTTGGCGTCGTCCGCCGAATCCGGCGGGTAGCCCGGCGCGGCGCCCAGATAGAGATCCACCGCCAGGCCCGTGCGGTGCGCCGAGCAGGCGGCGCGGGTGATCCCCTGGCAGTTGTGCTGGGCGGCGCAGCGGGCGTCGTCATAAGCCGGATCGCGGAAGGCCGAGAAGATGGTCAGCAGGCGCCGATCGGCGGCGATCGGCGGCGAGGCCGCCCTGGCGGCCGCGACCATGGCGCGCCAGGCGGCCAGGGCGCGGGGACGAAGCAGAATGACCTTTCCCCCGTAGCTTTCGGCCGCGGCGGCCCGCGCCAGCGACGCGGGCGGCGGGGGCGGCGGGCAGGCCCGGCGGCTGGCGGCGACGAAAGGGCGGCGCGACTGCCACAGGGCCTTCATCAGGGTGAGGGTCGGCGCATCCATGATCCCCCGCCCGGCCAAGCCATGGGCCTTTTGCCAGGAGGCCAGGCGGGCGGCGAATGCGGGCGATCCGGCGGGGCAGGCCGAGCCGATCTCCCTGGCCGCCAGGGCCTGATAGATTTGCCAGCCGATCTCCGGCCGCCGGAACGGCGCCCAGGCCATCTGGACCAGGGACGCGGCGTTGGCCGCCGCCGCGGCGGGCGGCCCAGCCGCGCAGTCGTCCTGGGCGCGGGCGCAGCCGGCGGCGGCGAAACACAAGGCAAGGGTGACGAGGCGGGCCGCGTTTCGGAACCCGAAGCCCTGTCGCGACTTGCTCATGGGCAAAAGACAAGGAGCGTTGGTTCGCATGCGTCAAGCCCTGGCCCTCACCTTCATCGCGTCTCTTGGCGCCGGCGTGGCGAGCTGCGATGATTTCAGCCACCCGGCCAGCGCCAATCACCGGCCCGGGCCCGCGGTCGCCGCGTCCGCCAGCCCAGCGCCCCGAACGGCCTTGGCCGGCGCCCCGGCCGCGAGCCCCATGGGCGCGAGCCTCGCGAATGGGAGCGCGACCGACGCAAGCGTGGATGCGGGCCCCTCGCCCGCCGCCTCCGCCGATGCGAACGCGCCCACGACCGCGGTGGCCGCCTCCGTCGATCCGCGCGCCAAGGCGATCGAGACCAGCGGCCTGGCGACGGGGCGGCGGGCCACGCCCTCCCAGCCTCTCCTGGTGAAGCTCGAAGTGCTCCTCGACCGCGCTCATTTTTCGCCCGGCCCCATCGACGGGCGGAAGGGCGAAAATCTTCGTAACGCCATTTCGGCGTTCGAGACCGCCAAGGGCCTGCCGGCCACCGGGGAAATGAGCGCGACGGTCCTCCAGGCGCTGGCGAGCGCCGACCCCGGACCGGTGACTCAGGATTACGTCATCACCGCCGAGGATGAAAAAGGGCCGTTCCTGGCCGCGGTCCCGAGCGGTTTCGAGGCCTTGGCCAAGCTCAAACATGTCGGCTACGCCACGCCGCTGGAGGCTCTGGCGGAAAAATTCCACATGAGCCAAGCCCTGCTTCGCGCCCTCAATCCGAAGGCCGATTTCGCCGTGGCCGGAACCACGATCGCGGTGGTTCGCCCCGGAGGCGGCGATCTAGGCGGGAGCGTCGCCAGGATCGAAGTCGACAAGGCCGCCAATCAGGTTCGCGCGCTGGATGGCGGTGGAAGGGTGCTGGCCGCCTTTCCCGCCACGGTGGGCAGCACCGAGCGCCCGGCCCCCAGCGGCGAGTGGGCGGTCAAGACGGTGGTCCACGACCCCGACTATTCCTACGATCCCAAACGGCTGACCTTCGGCGACAGATCGAAAGGGGCCCTGCGGATCGCCCCGGGGCCGAACAACCCGGTCGGCTCGACCTGGATCGCCCTGACCGCCCCCACCTATGGCATTCACGGCTCGCCCGATCCGCTCAAGGTCGGAAAGACCGCCTCGCACGGCTGCGTCCGCCTGACCAACTGGGACGCGGCCCTGCTCGGCCGGTCGGTGGCGAAAGGAACATCGGTGGCGTTCGTCGGCCGAACGGCCAAGTCCTGAACCGGCCCGCCCCTAGAGCGCTTTGTCGCAAAAGTGGGAACTGGTTTTGCGATCAGAAAGCGCTCAAGTGTTTGAGGTAGAGCCTGTTTTCCCGATCGCGTTGATTGGGCCCGATCGGGACAGGCTCTAACGCGACGCCGTGAAGGCCAGCCGTACGCCGGCCACGACCGCATTGCCCAGGGCGGAATTGCCGCCGGGGTGGATGACGTACTGCAGGTCGGGCTGGATGGCGAGCCAATCGGTGACGCCGCAGCGATAAGTGGCTTCGAAAATGGTCTCGGCACCGGCCAGCGACACTCCGGCGCGGTCCGCCGCCGCCCGGGCGCCGTCGCCAAAGCCGGCCCTGGAGATGGCGACGCCCGCCTGGTCCTGGTCGCGGCCGGGCAGGAGCCCGGTATAGACTAGGCCGGCGCCCAGATAGTCGGCGACGCGGTTGATGTCGCCGTTGGCGACGCCAACCCGCAGCCAGCCGCTCAGACCGCCGTCCTTGGACCTGGGCGTGGCCGTCAGCCGGCCCTCGATCAGGCCGTAGAGGCCGCCGTTGCCGCCGATCCGGCGGGGCTGGCCGGCGGCGCCCGTCTGGTCGAGGGCGGCGAACGTCGCGGTATAGGTCCAGGCGCCCGCCTCGAGGCGGGCCGCATCGCCGAAGCGCCGTTCCACCTGGGCGACGAGCAGGGTGCCGTCGCGCGGCGAGAACTGGACGGCGACGAACCGGCCGCGATTGTCGGGGTCGCCGGCGACGCCGTCGAACACGCCGGCCTGGGCCGTCCAGGCCGCCGCCGGCCGCCAGGAGGCGGTCACGGCCAGGGCCGGGGTGGGAAAGATGGAGGGCCCGTTCAACCCGGTGTCGGCAAAGTCGGCCCCGATGCCGTCGGAACTGTTGAGGAACAAGGCGGCGGTTTCCTGGACATCGAAATTGGCGTTGAGATCGATCAGGCCGGCCTTGACGGCGCCGGCACCGCCGAGAAACCCCTTGCGGACCCAGGCCTCGTAGAGCCTGAACGCTTCGGGGGTGGCCTCGATATTGCTGACCGCCTGCGAGGCCCCGATCAGGTCGTTGCTGATGTCGGCGCCGTTGACATGCTCAATGCTGACGAGGGCGGTGAGGTCCGGGCGCCCGGCCGCCGCGCCGTCGTAGGCGGCGGAGAGCTTGATGAAGTCGAGATAGCGCCCGCCCCTCGCCTTGCCGCCGTCGAGGTCGCCCAGGAGATCGACCACATAGGCGCCGGTGAAGGTGAAGGCCGAGGGGGGCCGCTCATCCGCGGGGGCCGGTGGGCCCGCGGCCGGCGCGGCGGGATCGGCGACGCTCTGGGCCAGGGCCGAAGAAGCCAGGGTGCAGATCGCCCAAGCCACCGCCGCGATCGCCGCGCCAATCTTCACCCCTCGCCCCTCCCGCCGCGCGTTTGTTGATCCGAGGGCCGGCAGCCGATCGGCCAGCGGCGCGTTGTCTGCCCTCAAGGGGGCCAAGATCCAAGAGGATTGACCATGAAAACTCTTGCCATTTCCCTATTGGCCGGCGGTGCGGCGGCCCTGTTCGCCTTGACCCCCTGACCGCCGTCCAGGCCCAGGACGAACCGGCCGCGGTCGGCGCCGAACATGGCGACTGGACACTCAAGGAGCGCGAGGACTGGCTGCATAGCCACCTGGACAAGGCGCGGGACGAGGGCTCCGTCGATCACCATGAATACGACCGGGTCAAGGACGACCTAAGCAAGATTCACTGGCTGCACGAGAACAGCTTCAGGCGCCCGTGGTAGGCCCGCCGGCGGGCGCCTTAACGCCTGGTCAGGACGGCGTCCGCCTTGTTGTCGATCCTGGCCGCCTCGGCCTTGCCCATCCGGCCGGCCTTGACGGCTTGGCTGGCGCGGGCCTTGGCGTTGCGGGCGTGCGCCTTGTCCTCGATCGGGTAGGCGCGCTTTTTCGGCTCGGCGAACTTGCTTTTCGGAAGCTTGTCGCGGGCCTTGGTGTCGAGTTCAGCCATCTGGACTCTCCATGAACTGGGTGGGAGAAGAACGTAGCCGACCCGATTTTGTTCACCCGGCGCGCGACCTTGCATCGCGCGCCGCCATGAAGGATTGAAGAGGCGATGCCCGCGCCCCCATCGACCGGTTGGGAAGCGAGGACGGCGTTGCTGTTCGCCGGTGTCGGCCTGATTGGCTTGGCGATCGACGCCGCGCTGTTGCGGGCCGGGATGGCGGTAGGCTTGCCGGCGGCGGCCGCCCGCGCCGTGTCGCTTTTTTTCGCCATGCAGGTGACCTTCGCCATCAACGGGACCCTGGTGTTCCACTGCCTGACGGCGAAGAAGCTGGCCGGGCAATGGGCCGGCTATATGATCGCCAACGGACTTGGCAACCTGTGCAATTACTGGATATTCGTCACCCTGATCTCCAGCCACTGGCGGGTGATCGCCAATCTCTATGTGGCCCTCGTGGCCGGATCCATCTGCGCCTATCTGATCAACTACGCCGGCACCCGCCTGCTGGTGTTCGGCAGAGGCGGGGCGGGTCTTCGGCGCGGGCGGGAGAACGTCTGTGGGCCGCCGGAGCGCGAGGGCGCGCCCTCAGCCGTCCACATGCCCGCGCTTGACCTCGATACGGGTGGTCTCGCCGGTGGGGGCCTTGCCTGCCCAGGGCCTGTCGAAACCGCCGGTGGGTAGCGGAAAGCAATCGCTGAACGGGATGGGAATGGGCCGCGACTGCGTGAAGCAGAGCTTGCCCCCTTTCACCTTCCAATGGCCGCTGGACGGGTCGTGGCGGCGGCCCGCGCCGGTGTAGCTCCCGTCGGCGGTCAGCCACAGTTCGGCGGTGCGACCGTCCGGGTAGGTCGAGAGGATGGTGTTGCCGAACGCCGGACCGACCGGCGAGGGGCCGGCCTGGGCGCCCGGCGCGATCCCCGCCGAGGCGGCCGGCGAGCCGATCGCCGCTCCCACGATCATTCCCAAGGCGATCATCGCGCGATGCATGGCGAAACTCTCCAGTGGCGGCCGACCGGCGTTGGCCGGTTCCCTAGAACCGACCAGCTTCCGGTCGGTTCCAGCCGGTGGGGCCAAGGAAAGCATCGCCCCCGGCCGAGTCTGGGCTATAACGGGCGAAGGCACGACTCTAGGCAAGGATCGGATAGCGATGTCTCTGGCCGCGATCAAATTCGAGGTGGCGCGGTTCCTGGCCCAGGCCAAGGAACATGTGCACGACGCCGAGCGGATGCTGGCGAGCGGCGACGACGCCCAGAAGATCAAGGCGGCCGGTCAGCTCGAGTTCTACCGCGACCAGCAGGCCGCCTTCGAGGCCCGCCTGCGCGAACTGGATCGCTGCTCGGACAACCTAGTCGAAAACGTCATCCAGGGGATCAAGAAGGAGTGGCTGATCCAGAAGGAGATGTTCGACGAGTGGAGCCACGGGGCGCGGCTTTAGGGTTGGTCGCCGCCAACCCGGCGAGGGGCAGGTCATGGCGAAGATTCGCTGGGTCAATCCGGTCAGCGCCGATTTCAACATCGCCGCCGACTGGTCCAGGGGTAGGGTTCCCGGCCCCGCCGACGCCGCCATCCTCGGCGCCTTGGGCGCGACCGCCTACACGGTCACGGCGACCACGGCCGAAGCCGTGGGCAGCATCCAGCTTGGCTCGACCGCGACCCTGGAAATCGCCGCCGGCGCCTTCACCGCCAGCGCGGGCACGGGCTCGGCCTCGGGCTCGGGGGCCAACGCCGGCGTGATCCAGATCGACAACAAGGCCGTCTTCGCGGTCGGCGGCGCGATCGACAACATCGGCGCAATCACCCTGAACAGCCTCGGCGCCGGCGCCGAAATCACCCTAATCGCCGACACCACCCTGAGCGGCGCCGGTCACGTCACGCTGAACCACCACGCCAACAACCTCATCTTGGGGGTGACGGCGGCCACCGTCCTGACCAATATCGACAACACCATCTCCGGCTCGGGCCAGCTCGGCGATGGCCAGATGACCTTCGTCAATCAGGCGGCGGGCGTGGTCGACGCCACCGGCGCCCAGGCCCTGACCGTCGATACCGGGACCAACGCCATCGCCAACGCCGGCCTGATGGAGGCCACCCGCGGCGGGTTCCTCACCATCGGCAGCGCCATCGAAGGGAAAGGCGGCGAGATTTTCGCCGACGCCGGATCGTTCGTGGAGATCATGGCCGATGTGACCGGCGGGCGCCTGGACACGGCGAGGACCGCGACCGCCAGCGGGACAATTCTCCTCGACTTCGGCGTGACCGCGACCGTGAAGGGAACGCTTTCCAACGCCGGCTCGATCGAGCTGGGCGGCTTGGGCGCTGTCGCCCCGACCCGGCTGGCCTTCAAGACGGCGGCCACGCTGGTCGGCGGCGGGACGATCTTTCTCCAAGGCAAGGGTCTCATCACGGGCGCCAAGCCGGGCGCCGTGCTGACCAATGTCGACAACACCCTCGCGGGCTCGGGCGATATCGGCGCCGGTCGGCTCATCTTGATCAACGACGCCGCCGGCGTGATCCGCCCGGTCGGCGACCTGACCTTGAACACCGGCGCCAACACCATAACCAACGCCGGGACGATCGAAACCCTCGGCGGGGGCAAGCTCGAGGTCAAGAGCGCGGTCGCCAACACCGGCGTGATCGAAGCGGGCGGCGGTACATTGACTCTCGACGCGGCGGTGACCGGTTCGGGCGCGGTGGAGATCGCGGCGGGAACGCTCGATATCGCCAACGCGGGCGCCGCCGAGGCCGTCGCCTTCACCGGCAAGAGGGGCAAGCTGGAACTGGATCAGTCGCAGACCTACGGCGGGGCGGTGAGCGGCTTTTCCTCGAAGGGCAAGACCAAGCTCGATCTGAGGGATATCGGCTTCGTCGGCTCGGGCGAGGCGACCTACAGCGGGGACAAGGCCGGCGGGGTGCTGACGGTGACCGACGGGACCCACACCGCCGCCATCGACCTGGTCGGCGCCTATCGCACCGCCGTCTTCACCGCCGCCGACGACGGCCATGGCGGGACCGTCGTCACCGCCGCCCGGCCGGGCGCCGCCGCCGCGCCGGTCCATCGCCTCGCCCAGGCCATGGCCGGCCTGGGGCCGGCTTCGCCGCCGGGGGCCCATGCTTCGGCCGAGCCCTGGCGCGCGTCCCTCTCGATGCTGGCGGCGTCCAGGGGGCATGTGGCGTAGGGGTTGCAGGCGCATCCTCCCTCCGCGCCCGGATCAAATACATAGCCGTCATCCCGGATGATCCGCGCTTCGCGCGTCTCTCCAGGATGACGGTGGGGGGCGTACGGCGGCGGCCGAGATGGACGAAACGGCGTCCCTTCAGGAGGCCGCGACCAGCGCCCCCGCCACCGCGTCCTCGACCCGCTCCAGCCACACGAATTCGAGCTTGTCGCGCGCCTCCTTGGGGATTTCTTCGTAGTCGGGGCGGTTGCGGGCCGGGAGCATGACGCGGGCCAGGCCGGCGGCGGCGGCGGCGACCACCTTTTCCTTGATGCCGCCGACCGGCAGGACGAGCCCGCGCAGGCTGATTTCGCCGGTCATGGCGGTGTCGTTGCGCACCGTGCGGCCGGTGAGCAGCGACGTCAGGGCGATGAACATGGCCACCCCGGCGCTGGGCCCATCCTTGGGGGTCGCGCCGGCGGGGACGTGGACGTGGATGTCGTTCTTTTCGAACACACTGGCGCGGATGCCCAGCGCCTCGGCCCCGGTCTTCACCAGGCTAAGCGCCGCCTGGGCGCTCTCGCGCATGACATCGCCGAGCTGGCCGGTGAGGATCAGCTTGCCGCTACCCGGCATCCTGGCCGCCTCGATGAACAGGATGTCGCCGCCCACGGGCGTCCAGGCCAGGCCCGTCGCCACCCCCGGCACGCTGGTGCGCATGGCCACCTCGCTCTCGAACCGGGGCGGTCCCAGGATGTCATGCAACTGCGCCGGGGTGACGGCGACCTTGTCGGCGACGCCCTCGGCGATCTTTACCGCGACGTGACGCAGCGCCCGGCCGATCTCCCGCTCCAGATTGCGCACCCCCGCCTCGCGGGTATAGGCGCCGACGATGGCGGCGAGGGCGGCGTCGTCGATCTCCGCCTGCCCCGGCTTCAGCCCGTTGGCCTCCATCTGGCGGCGGACCAGGTAGCGTTTGGCGATCTGCAGCTTCTCGCCGGGGGTGTAGCCGGGCAGGCTGATGATCTCCATGCGGTCGCGCACCGGGCCGGGAATGGTGTCGAGCATGTTGGCGGTGGTGATGAACACCACGCGGGAGAGGTCGAAGGGAACGGCCAGATAGTTGTCGCGGAAGGTGGCGTTCTGCTCGGGATCGAGCACCTCGAGCATGGCCGACGAAGGGTCGCCGTGGACGCCCGACCCCAGCTTGTCGATCTCGTCGAGCATCATCACGCAGTCGCGCGATCCGGCGCGGCGGATGGCCTGGATGATATTGCCCGGCAAGGCGCCGACATAGGTGCGCCGGTGGCCGCGAATCTCCGCCTCGTCGTGGACTCCGCCCAGGCTGATGCGGACGAACTTGCGCCCCATGGCCCTGGCGATGGATTGGCCGAGTGAGGTCTTGCCCACCCCGGGCGGCCCCACGAAGCAGAGGATGGGCGCCTTGCCCTCCGGCGCGAGCTTGCGCACCGCCAGGTATTCGACGATGCGGGTCTTGATCTTCTCCAGGCCGTAGTGATCCTCGTCGAGAATGCGGCGGGCCTCGGCGATGTCGATGGGCGGGGGCGTCGGGGGCGCCCAGGGCAATTCCACCAACCAGTCCAGATAGGCGCGGATCATGCCATATTCGGCCGCCGCGTCGGGGGTGCGCCGCAGGCGCCCAAGTTCCTTGCGGGCCTGCGCCTGGACCTCCTCGGGCATCTGGGCCTTGTCGATGGCGGCGCCCAGCTCCTCGACGTCGGCGGCGGCGGTGTCGCCTTCGCCCAGCTCCTTCTGGATGGCGGCGAGCTGCTCACGCAGCAGGCCCTGGCGCTGGCGCTCGGTGAGAGCGGCGTTGGTCTGGCGGCCGATCTCCGCCGACAGGCGCAGGACGTGCAGCCTTTGGCCAAGGATGGCGGAGACCTTGTCCAGGCGCGCCTTCAAATCCAGCGTTTCCAGGACGTCCTGCTTTTCCTCCGGCTTGGAGTCCATATAGGCGGCGGCCAGGTCGGCCAGGGCGCCGGGGGCGGCGATGGACGCCACCGTCGCCCTGAGGTCCGCCGGAGCCTGGGGGATGAGGTCGAGGATCTCCTGGGCCTGGGCGCGCAGGTTGAGGAACCGCGCCTCCACCTCGTCGTCGGCGCCGGCCGGTTCGGCCAGGGCCTCCCCGCGCGCCACCAGAAAGGGCCATCCGCCGACGAATTGCGCGATCCTGAAGCGCTGCACCCCCTGGCAGATGATGTGGTGCTCGCCGGCGGGGGTGGTGACGTAGCGCAGGATGTTGGCGATCACGCCCACCGTGTGCATGTCGGCGGCGGCGGGATCGGCCTGTTCGGAATCGCGCCGCAGGGCGACGACGATCTGGCGCTGTTCGCGCACCGCCTGCTGGGCGGCGGCGACGCCGCCGGCTCCGGCGATGACGATCGGCAGCACGATCTGCGGGAACAGCACCATGCCGCGGATGGGCACGACGATGAAGGCGTCGGCCGGCGGCGAAGCCGGGGCGGCCTGGGCGGGGGCGGCCTGAGCCGGGGCGTTCGGGGCCGGAGCGTCGGCGGCGTGAACCTCGAGGGCGTGAGCTTCGGGGGCCTGAGCTTCGGGGGCCTGAGCGTCGGGGGCCTGAGCGTCGGGGGCGGCGATATCGGCGGTCATCGGTGCATGCCGCCTCTAGACAATCTTGCGCAGGGTGACGACCAGGCAGCCGTTCATCGTCTGGCGATGGATCTGGTCGTAGCGGCCCGGCGGCAGGGGGACGCGGCGTTCGAACCGGCCCTGGGGCAGTTCGAGGCGGTGAATGACGGCGGTGCGCAGCTCGGCCGGCACGGTGCGCTCCCCGGCGATGACCAGGAAGGCGCCATCGACGGCCAGTTGGATCGCCCCGTCGCTCACCCCCGGCAGGGCGGCGATGATCAGAACCTGGCCGGCGGTCTCCAGCACGTCCACCGGCGGCTCCCAGCTGGCCTGCCGCGCCGGGCCCGGGGCCGGCTGGAAGAGCTGGCGGTGCAGCCGCTCGGCCCGCGCCAGCACGTCCAGGGCGTCGCCCCACATCCAGTCGTTGGCATCGCGCGTCGGCATTGGCGGTGAAATCCCTCGTCCTCGCCCAGTTTGGAAAGCCTCACTGTGGGTGCGGTTCCCTGGCGGTTCAAGGGCCGAACCTCCGGGGGCAATCGATTGAGGTGGACGGCCGATCGGCGCTCGCGCTTAAGTGCCGGCGATGCGCCTGCCGCCCTTCATCGCCATGATCGCCCTGAGCGCCGTCGGCCTTTGGCGCGTCGCCGCCGCGCGGGACCCGCCCCACACCCTGGCCCTGGCGGCCGGCTACAAGGCGGCCTTCCTTTGCGGCGGCCTGTTCGACGCCGATGAACCGCAAGCCGAAATCGCCGCCGACGATCTGGAGGGAATTTATCCGCAATATCAGGCGGCGATCCGTGGGCTGACGGCCAAGATCGATCCAGCGGCCAAAACGGTGAGCGTCGCCTTCGATGCGAAACTGCCGCCGCGCATCGCCGCCTGGCGCCCGTCGCTGGGCTGCGCCCAGCTTCCCATTGGGGCCGATCCGAAGACCGTCGCCCTCCTGCCTCGTCTTTCCGCCAAGCCGCCCGCCATCGATACCGACATGCATCGGTGGCCCGATGGCGACCGCGCGGGCCTGCCCCCGCGATCGGCCAGACTTGAGGCGGTTGTCGATCGCGCCTTCGACCGGACGACCTATGGCGCCGGCGCGAACACCACCTCCGTCCTGGTGGTCAAGGACGGCGCCATCGTCGCCGAACGCTACCGCGCCGGCTTCGACGCCCACCGGCCCCAGCGCACCTGGTCGGTGGCCAAAAGCCTGACCGCGACCCTGGTCGGCCGGGCGGTCCAGCTCGGCCTGGTGAAGGTCGAGGCGCCGGCCGACATTCCCGAATGGCGCGCCCCCGGCGACCCGCGCGCCCAGATCACCCTGACCGATCTCATGCACATGGCCAGCGGCCTCTTTACCGACGGGCCGGGCAACCGCACCGACGAAGTCTACCTGGGCGGCGCGGCGGTGACCCAGGCGGCGACCGCCATGCCCCTTGAAGCGGCACCCGGGACCCGCTTCCGCTACGCCAACAACGACGCCCTCCTGGCCGCCCGCGCCCTGCGCGCGCGCCTGGGCGACGGCGAGCGCGCCCTGGCTTTCCCATTCAAGGAGCTCCTGTGGCGCATCGGCATGACCCGCACCACGCCCGAGACCGACTGGCGGGGGAACTACGTCCTTTCCAGCCAGGTGTGGTCCACCGCCCGCGACCTGGCGCGCCTGGGCCTTCTCTATCTGAACGACGGGATGTGGAACGGCGAGCGCCTGCTGCCCGCCGGCTGGCCCCGCTTCGTCGCCACGCCCGCCCCCGCCCAGCCGGACGGCGTCGCGAGTGGCGGCCCGGGCTACGGCGCCTTCTTCTGGCTCTACGGCCCGCGCCAGGGCCTGCCGGCCGGGACCTACGCCATGGAGGGAAACCGCGGCCAATACGTCTTCATCGTCCCGGCCCGCGGCGTCGTCATCGTCCGCCGAGGCTTCGACGCCGCCGACCGCCCGCCCTTCGACGCGGCGGGGTTTGTCAGGGATGTGCTGGGGGGGATGGGGTGAGGCGCTGGGCGCCTCGCCCTTGCGCCCGGTCCGAGCCCCGGGGGAAGGGCTCGGGCCGGGCGGGGCCGGCGGGCACGGGAGGGGCTAGCGGTTGCTGGCCAGGGCCGTGGCGGCGGGGGCGCCCTTGCCGCTGTTGAGCGCGGTGACGATCGGGTTGTGGAACGTGGCGACCGCGTGGTCGGTGATGGCGTTCACGCAGGGCCGGTATTCGTACATGATCTGGATGGGATCGCTCAGCGCCGGGCCGCAGATCGTCTTGGCGGCGTTGCGGAAGCGTTGCAGCATGACCTTCGCGCCGGCTTCGGTGGCGAGGTTGAGGTCGCCGAAGGACACCTTGACCGACACGGTTTCGGCGTTTTGGGCGGTGGCGTGCTGCGCGGCGATGACGAAGCCCAGGGCCGAGACGGCCGTCAGGACAGTGAGGGTGGATTTGAACGACATTGGAAGTCTCCGTTAGGTTGTTTGTCGGGATCGACGAGGAGACCCATGCGCCCCGCCCCGTGAACCCAGGCGCGAGACGGGCGTTAGACCGCCGTCAAAAAGCCGTTAGAAAAGACGACCCGGTGGGGCGTTGCAAAGAAGGAGACGATGAAAAATGACCACGCAAGAGATCGCCGGCGACCTGGTCGCCCTGTGCAAACAGGGCCAGTTCGAACAGGCCGGCGAAAAGTACTGGGCCGACGACGTCCTCAGCGTCGAGGCCATGGGCGACAATCGCGAGGTGCGCGGCAAGGCCGCCGCCAAGGCCAAGGGCGAGGGTTTCATGAACAGCCATGAAATCCACGGCGTCGAGGTCGAGGGCCCTTACGTCAACGGCGACCAGTTCGTCGTCGGCTTCAAGATGGACATGACCGCCAAGGAGACGGGCCAGCGCCATACCATGAGCGAGACCGCCCTCTACACGCTCAAGGACGGCAAGATCGCCGAGGAGCGCTTCTTCTACGGCGGCTGAGGCCGGCGCGGGGGGCTGAGGGGCGGGCGGGCCGTGGATCTACGCGCCTATCTGAACCGGATCGGTTTCGACGGCGATCCGGCCGTCGATCGGCCGACGCTGGAGCGGCTGCAACGCCTCCACCTCCTGGCCATCCCGTACGAGAACCTCGACGTCCAACTCGGCCGCCCGCTGACCGTCGATCCGGCCGCCGCGTTCGACAAGCTGGTGGGCCGGCGGCGCGGCGGCTGGTGCTACGAGATGAACGGCCTGTTCGGCTGGGCGCTGGCGGCGGCGGGGTTTTCGGTGACCCGCCTGGCCAGCGGGGTGATGCGCTCGGCGATGGGCGAGGCGGCGCTCGGCAATCATCTGGTCCTGCGGGTCGATCTGGCGCAGGGAGCCATGCTCGCCGATGTCGGCCTGGGCGACGGGCCCATCCATCCCTTCGCCATCGAGGCGGGGAGGTTCACCGCCGGCGGCCATGACTACGCGCTGGAGGCGATCGACGACGGCTGGTGGCGGCTGCGCAATCGCCCCGGCGCCAACCCCCCCGATTTCGATTTTCATCCCGATCACGTCGATGAGGGTCTGCTGGCGAGGCGGTGCGTGACCCTGCAGACCGATCCGGGGTCGATGTTCGTTCAGAACCTGGTCTGCCAGCGGCCCACCCCCGACGGGTTCGCGCAACTGCTCGGCAGGGTGTTGCGGACATCGGCGCGGGGCGAGACCGCGGAGCGGCGCCTGGAATCGGCTGGCGAGTTGACCGACGTATTGGCGACCCGGTTCGGCCTCGACGAACCCGCCGCCGCCGGCCTGTGGCCGAGAATCTGCCGGCGGCACGACGAAGTGTTCGGGCAGTCGGGTGGGCCGTTCTGAACACCCTCTTGACTCCCACCCCTTTTCCACCCCCTTTCCGAGCGCCCATTTTGTTCGGCGGCGCGCCCACATCAATCGAACCCTGGAGACCCTAAAATGCGATGCAGTTCCGCGGCCCTGCTCACTGTCCTGGCCGGATCTCTCACCCTGGCGCTGCCCGCCGCGGCCGCCGCGCCCGACGGCACGGCCTACCACCTCTATCGCCCGGGATTGCCGGCGGCGCCCGCCGCATCGCCGGCGAGCGGGCCCACCATGCTCTACTACGGGGGGCCGGTGCTCGCGTCGGTGCGAGTGGTGGCCGTCATGTGGGGTCGCAACGTCGCCAAGACGACCGGCAGCCTGATCTCGCCTTACTTCAAGGCCATGGTCAACAGCACCTATGCCGACCAGTTTGCACAGTATTCAACCCATATGAGGGGCGTGAACGGCCATCGGGGGACGAACCAGACCATCACCCGCGGGACCTTCCGCGGCAAGTTCAGGATCACCCCGGCCAACACCGCCAAAACCCTCACCGACGGTGACGTCCAGACCGAACTCAAGGCGCAGATCGCCGCCGGCGCCCTGCCGGCGGCCAACCTCGATACGCTCTACATGATCTATTTCCCGTCCGACATCACCATCACCCTGGGCGGCAGCCGGTCGTGCGTGGCGTTCGGCGCCTACCACGAGGCGGTTTCGGCCACCGTCACCCCCGACAACGTCTTCTATGGCGTCATGCCCGACTGCGGCGGCGGTTTTTCGTCGATCACCGTGGCGTCGTCGCACGAATTCGCCGAGGCGGTCACCGACGCCATCCCCACGCCCGGCTCGCACCCGGCCTACCCGCAGGCCTGGAACACCAGCAATGGCTTCGAGATCGGCGACCTGTGCGAGGGCCACGACACCACCCTCACCGGCGGCGGCGAGACCTATACGGTGCAGGAAGTCTTCACCAAGAGCACCAACGCCTGCGCCACCGGCACCTTCACCAGCCCGTGATACGGATGGGTTCAACCGGGGACGGGAGCCCCCCGCCGGCGCTCCGCCTCCGCGAGCGCGATCCCGTCCAGGAACAGCCCGATATGGATTGGGTCATCCATGAAGGTTGACGCGAAAACCTCGATGGGTTGGGGCGATAGGGCGCGGTAGCGCGCGAGGGCGCCCTTCGCCTCTTCTACTTGTCCCAGGTGGCCGAGGCTCGCGGCAAGAAAGGCGTAGCCGCGCGGACTGTCGGTCTGCTGGACCTGCTCCCTCAACAGCGGGACCGCCTCGCTGAACCGGCCCTGTTGGAACCGACCCATGCCCATGAACCCCATCAGGTTCGCCCGGTTGGGACCCATGGGATTGAGCCGCATCGCGGTTTCCAGGTGCTCCATGCCGAGCTCTGTCTGCCCGCCCTGCAATCGGAAGACGCCGCTGTAGAACCATACCGTCGAGGACCCTGGATTGAGCGCGATGGCTCGGCCCAGCAGATCCAGGACGACGGCCTGGTTTCGCTCCAGGTACGCGAGGACACTGGTGACCTGGGCGATGACGGTCGCGTCGTCTCCGACGTTCTTAAGTGCTCGGTGCGCGAGTTCAATCCCTCGGCGGCGATGGCTCTGGGGGTCGTCCGACCATCGGAAATTGATGATGGCGCGGTGGCAGATCGCCGCCAGGGTCAGGGCCGGGGCAAAGTCGGGGTCGAGGGCGATGGCGCGGTCGAGAAGGCCCAGGGCTTCCACGACGTTCGCCTTCACGAAGGTGCGCTCGAGCGCCCAGGCGCGCAGATACAATTCGTAGCTTCCGAGGTTTTCGGTGGGGCGGGCGGATGCGCGGCGGATTTCGGCCGCCTGCACGGCCGGCTCGATCTTGCCGGCGACGCTCAGCGCCACCTGGTCCTGCAAGGCGAAGACATCTTCCAGTGTGTCCTCGAACCTGTCGGCCCAGACCTGCGCGCCGTCGGTGGCGTCGGTCAGCTTGACCGCGACGCGGACGCGGTCCCCGGCCCTGCGGACGCTCCCCTCCAAGACATAGCGGACGCCGAGGTGGCGGGCGGTCTCCCGCGGGCTGACGACCTTGGACGTCAGCGACCGCATCTGGCCGCCACTAACCACGAAGATCGAGCGGAAGCGCGACAGGGCGTTGACGATTTCCTCCACCATGCCGTCCGCGAAATACGCCTGCTCGGGGTCGCCCGAGAGATTGGCGAAGGGCATGACCGCGACCGAGGGCTTTGAGAAGATCCCTTCCGCCCCCTTGGGCCCGCTCGCCGGGCCGGTGCCGGAGAACGGCGCGGCGCCTGGCAACCCGGCCGTTTGAACCGTCGGCGACGCGGCGGGACCGGCGTCGGTCGCCACCTCGCCTAGCCGGTAGCCGAGCCGGGAGATCGTCTCGATGACGAAGGCGCCGCCGACCTCCGCCTCGGCCAGGCGGCGCAACCTCTGGATGCAGCGGTTGAGGGCGTCGTCGCCGACCCTGACCTGGCCCCAGCAGACCTCGGTCAGCGCCTCGCGGGACACCGGCTCCCCCGCCGCCCGGGCCAGGGCGACCAGCACCTGCATGACGCGCGGCTGCAGCCGGACGCGCCGGGCGCCGACCACGACCTCGCACGCCGTCGGCACGATGCGCGCGCCGCCGACAAGGAAGTCCGCCTCACGCGTCAGATCGATCCGGCGCCCCAGCGCAATGGCCGTGATCACGTCGTTCATGGGCCCGCCGGCCCCGATGATCGGAAATTGATCGGCAATCGATCGGCTCCCCGCCCTTCCTGGCCGGCGACCTTCACCCCTTAGTCGGCCCGCAACAAGCCTAAAGGGGCCAATCGGGGCCGCTTGTTCATGGAGAGGATATTGTCATGAAACACACCGTCACGCTTGGCCTCGCGGCCGTCGCCCTGGCGGCCGGCGCGGTTTCCGCTCAGGCCGGCTGCGCCGACCCCAGGAACGCGGGCGCGGCCGCGATGCACGCCGCCATCCCCTCGTTCATGGTTCCCCACCTCAATCCGAACATATCCCTGCCACCGCCGCCGCCAGGCAACGCGGCCAAAAATGTCATCGGCTCGTGGCTGGTGACCTATACGTCCGGGGGACGCGCGTTTGGCCAAGCCTTTATTCAATGGCACCCCGATGGCACCGAATGGGAGAACATCAATCTGCCGATTCTGGGCGGCAACATCTGCGTCGGCTCCTGGAAGTCCGTCGATTCCTTGCATGTGAGCCGCTTCCACGTCGGCTGGCTCTATAATCAAGGCAATCTGGTGGGATATTTCACCGAGACCGAGACCGACAAGGTTGGCGCCAACGTCTATTCAGGCACCAACGACACCAAGATCTTCGATCTTTCCGGCAACGTCCTGGCCGAGGTTCCCGGCACCGCCCACGCGGTTCGCATCGCACCCTGATCGAAGCCGCGACCCAGGGCCGCGCCCAAGCCAAAGGCGCGGCCCTCGGGTCATATTGGCTAATTTCGGCGGGTCGAGGCTCACGCCAGGTCCAGCCCCGCCAAGCCCCCGTCGGCGCGCCAGGCTTCGAGGATGTGGGCGAAGGCGACGGGGCCGCCGCCGTAGGGGCCGTTGCGGGCGGCCAGGGGCGAGGGCTTGCCCTCGTTGTTGTAGTAGCCGGGGGTGCAGTCCTCCAGGAATTTCTGGCGCAGGACGGCGCACTCGACGACGCTCTTGACCCAGGCGTCCTCGGCGGCCGTCGAGGGCTCGGCGGTGCGCGCCTGGCGGGCCGCGCATTCGGCGACGATGTAGGCCAGATGGCGGGCCTGCTCGTTCATCATGTGCGGGAA
>JBBRQW010000056.1:0-17965 GCA_038225765.1 Caulobacterales bacterium
CGTAGGGATCGTCGATGCCGGTGAACTCCTTGATCAGCCCTTTGCGAGCCTGAGCGTAGAGCCCCTTGCGGTCGCGCTGTTCACAAATCTCGATCGCGGTCGAGACGTGGATCTCGATGAATCCGCCGTAGGCCTGGACCATGTCGCGAACCCTGCGCCGCGTCGCCTTGTAGGGCGCGATCGGGGCGCAGATCGCCACGCCGCCGGCCTTGGTGATCTCGGAGGCCACATAGCCGATGCGCTGAATGTTGATGTCGCGGTGTTCCTTGGAGAATCCCAGCTCGCTGGAAAGATGCTTGCGAACCAGGTCCCCATCGAGCAGCGTCACCCGCCGGCCGCCCATTTCGAGGAGCTTGACCAAGAGGATATTGGCGATGGTGGATTTCCCCGAGCCTGACAGGCCGGTGAAGAACACGGTGAAACCCTGCATCGCCCGCCCGGGATGGCGCTTGCGCAGCTCGTCGATCACTTCGGGATAGGAAAACCAGCTCGGAATATCGAGCCCTTCTTGCAGGCGGCGGCGGAATTCCGTGCCGCTGATATTCTTGACCTCCATGCCGGGCTTGACTTCGTCCATCGGCATGTATTGCGCGAGGTCCTCGACGTAGACCATCTCCTGAAAGGGCACCATGGTGATGTCGAGTTCCTGCTGGTGCTTGGCGAACAGCTCCTGGGCCTCATAGGGCCCGTAGAAAGGCTTGCCCTTCGAATCCGTGCCGGGCCCGGCGTGGTCGCGGCCGATAATGAAATGGGTGCAACCGTAGTTCTTGCGGATGATGGCGTGCCATAGCGCCTCGCGCGGGCCGCCCATGCGCATGGCGAGGTTGAGAAGGCTCAGGCTGGTGGTCTGTTCTGGATATTGCTTCAACAACAGTTCGTAACAGCGCACCCGCGTGTAGTGGTCCACGTCGCCGGGTTTGGACATGCCGACGATGGGCTGGATGAGCAGGTTGGCTTCGTTTTCCCGCGCGGCGCGGAAGGTCAGTTCCTGGTGGGCGCGGTGCATCGGATTGCGCGTCTGAAAGGCGACGATCCGCCGCCAGCCAAGCTCCTCGAACTTGGCTCGCAGCTCCGCCGGCGCGTGCCGCAGCAGCTTGAAATCATAGTGAAGATGCGGCTCGACGCCCTTGAGCTTGCCGCCCAGGTAGACCGCGCCCGCCTGGTTCATCAGATAGTTGACGCCCGGGTGAGTCTGGTCGGTCGTGCCGAAAACCTTCTTGGCCTCGTGCTCCTTGTCGGGCGTCCACATATCCGAAACCCGCAGGGTCGCGATGATGACGCCCTCCGGATTGCGGAGCGCGATATTTTCACCGTCGCTCAACGTCTCGGCGAATTTCTGCGACACATCGAGGGTGATGGGCATGGGCCACAGCACGCCCGACGGCAGGCGCATGTTGTCCACGACGCCGTCGTACTCTTCGCGCGTCAGGAAGCCGTCGAGCGGCGAAAAGGCTCCGTTCAACAACAGTTCGAGATCGCACAGCTGGCGCTCCGTGAGATTCCACGATTTGTAGTCGCGCGCCTTGACCTTTTCTTCATCGATGGCCGGGCCATGTAAATATAAATCTTTAAGAACGCCACCATGTGCTTTCTTGAATACGCCCATTTTCCTTTAATCTCCTAGATCCCAATATTTGAGTGAACTTCAGGCAGGCCTGAACCACAGCCACGACAGCGCCATATTACGAATTACGACTTGGTTCAATAATTTTGCGGAGCGCGATCCAGATCGGCGCTTCGCGGACGCCAGGGCGGCGCCCGGGTCCCGACCAGTTCCGCCTCATCGAGGGCGGACTTGCGCGCCCTGTCCCAAACCGCCGCGGCCCCGGGGGTGTGGCCGAGCCCGTCCAGACGATCGGTCGCGAGCGCCGCCAGCCGGAAATGGTAGCGGTGGCCTCCATCTTCGCCCGTCGACCCTGGCCCGTCGTAGGCGCGATGGCCGAAGCCGTTGACCCCCAGTCCATAGCCGGAGACGTCCTCCCCCTCGTGAAGGGTGATCCGGTCGCCCGGGATGTCATAGACCGCCCAGTGCCAGAACGGGCCGCCCGGGGCGTCGAGATCCTCGACCGCCAGCACGAAGCTGCGGGCGCCGGCGGGCGCCCCCGTCCATTCAAGCGGCGGCGAGATATTGAGGCCGTCCCGCGCGTACTCGTCGGGAATCCGCCGGCCATGATCGAACACCGGACTGATGAGCTTGAGCGCCATCTTCTCCTCCCGTTCCGCCGGGCATGAATGCAGCAGACACTCCATAGGGCTCATATATCCGATCGTCGAGTGTCCGCGCCCGGGTTACGGCGTTACGGTGCCACTGGGGGTTACGGTGACACTGTAGCGAACTCCGGCTACACGAGGCTCCGGCATTGTCGTTGGCGGGGTGGCGATGGTGTGGGCGCGGCGCCGCTAGTTCGGCAGCACCAGAACGGGGTCCACCGGCTTGGCCTTTTCGGTCGGGGTCGGGGCGTAGCGGACTTCGAAGTGCAGTTGCGGTTCGGTGACGCCGCCGGTCTGGCCGACCTCGCCCAGCTCCTGACCTTGGGTGACGCTCTGGCGCATCTGGACGGCGACCTTGTCGAGGTGGGCGTAGGCGGTGACCCAGCCGTCGGCGTGCTTGACCAGCACCAGGTTGCCGAAGCCCGGCACCTGATCGCCGGCATAGACCACATTGCCGGCGGCGGCGGCGCGGACCGCGGTGCCCTGCGGCGATTTCACGTCGATGCCGTCGTTGCGGCGGCCAACGCCCTTCACGCCGAAAGGCGAGAGAATCTCGCCGCGAACCGGCCACACGAACCGGCCGCGGCCGGCGCTGGCGATGGCCGCTTGCGAAAGGCCCGGCGCCGCCGGCGCCGTTACCGGTGGGGCGTAAGCATAGGCGCGCGGCGGTTGCCCGGCGACGCCGGCGTTGGGGCTTGGTCGGCCGGGGACATAGGTGGGCGGCCCGTACGACCTGGTGACAGCCAGGCGCTGGGCGGCGGCCACGGCGGCGGGGCTGGGCACGTAGGGCCCCGACTGGGGGGCGGACGCATAGGATTGAACCGGCGGGTATGACCGGGGTGGCGAAGAGGGCGCGGCCGCCGCCGGCGCATAGGCTTGCGCCGGCGGCCTGTAGGCCGGTGCCGATTGCGGAACCGTCTCGGCGATCATCACGGTCGGCAGTTTGGTCGGGCCGCGATCGTTGAAATTGGCCGGGAGGGCCAGCTTTTCGCCCGCTCTCAGGCGCCCCCGCACCGGCAGATCGTTCAGGTCGGCCAACTCCGCCGGGGTGACGCCGAAGCGACCGGCCACGGCGGTCATGGTGTCGCCCGCTTCGATCGCATAGGCCTTGGCGACCGGGACCTTGAGGTGCTGACCTGGTTGCAGGTCGTAGGGGGCCTTGAGGTGGTTGGCGTCCACCAGCACCTTGCGGGTGGTTTGGAGATCGCGGGCGATGGCGTCCAGGTGATCGTGCTTCTGGACTTCGTAGTCGCGGAACATGCCGGTGGCGGCCACCACCTTGCCGTCGGCGACATAGCGGGCGGGCCCCGGCCGATAGCGGACCCGGGGCGCGCGGTAGGCGGTTTGCGGCGGTCGGTAGGCCGCCGGCGGCGGCGCCTCGACCCGCGCCGGCGGCGCCTCCCCGGCGGGGCTGGGCGGGGCGTAGTCAGGCGGCAGGGCGCTCTGGGCCGGGCTGGGTGTCGGCGCCGGGCTGGGCGGGGGGGGCGAGTTCGGCGTCGGGGTCGGGGCGACCGACGGCGCGGTCGCCGGCGGCAAGGGCTGGCTTTCCACCGGGGGCGCCGGTTCGGCGGCGGGCGGCGTCTGGGCGGCGGCCGGGGGGGCTGTCTCGACCGGCGCCGGATTGGCGGCCGGAGCGGGCGTGGGCGCCGGGGCTGCCGGGGCGCGATCCGGATATCGCGGCCGGATCGGCGGCGGCGCCGTGTAGCCGACCTTGACCGGATAGGTCGGCGTCGCGCAGGCGGCCAGGCTGACGGCCGAAACAACGACCGCGCTGGCCCTGGTCCACAACATCTGCGTCATCGCCGCTCCGCATCTCGCGCCGCCGCCACTCGGCGCGTCGGGGGTAAATCATCGGTTAAGCGCGGGGCAAAACACATCCGTGCGATCGCCGCGGCAGAACCTCAAAGTTCGCGCGCCACGCCTTCCAGCAGCGGCACGAAGCGCACTTCGCAGAGGATGTCCTTCGCGAAGCCTCCCGCGCCGTCTCCGGCGTAGCGGCACAGCTTCTGGACCGGCCCCTTGCCGATCGGCGCCACCAGGACGCCAGATGGTTTTAGCTGCTCGAGCAGGACCGTGGGCTCCTCCGGCGCCGCCGCCGTGACCAGAATGCGGTCAAAAGGCGCCTGCTCGGGCCAGCCGAGCATCCCGTCGCCGAATCGGGTGATGACGTTGGTCAACTGGAGGATTTGGAAACGGGCCTCGGCCGCGCCCAGGAGGGTGCGATACCGCTCCACCGTGTAGACCAGGCGCGACAGGCGCGCGAGCACCGCCGTCTGGTAACCGGAGCCCGTGCCGATCTCCAGCACCCGCGCCCGGGGCTCCAGGGTCAGGGCCTGGGTCATCAGGCCGACGATGTAGGGCTGGCTGATGGTCTGGCCGCAGGCGATGGGCAGGGCCGAGTCCTCCCAGGACCGCTCCTTGAAAAGTTCGGGGGTGAACATATCGCGCGGCGTACGCTCGATGGCGGCCAGGACGGCCGGGTCGGTGACGCCCTGGGAGCGCAGGCCGAGCACCAGCCGGGCGAGCTTGGTGTCCTTCTCCGCCGCTTCCTTGGTCCGTCTGGTCATGTCTTCGCCGCCAGCCTCGGCGGCGCGCCGCCCACCGCCGATTTCAGGGCGTGAACCGTTTCCATGTGGGTCAGATCGATATGCAGCGGCGTGACCGAAATCCGCCCGTCATAGGCGGCGCGCAGGTCGGTGCCGGGGGGCGGCTGGGACGGCTCGCTGCGGTAGCCCAGCCAGTAGTAGTCGCGGCCGCGCAGGTCGGTGCGCAGCTCGGCGAAGCGGGTGCGGATATTGCGGAAGCCCTGGCGCGTGACCTCGACTTCGCTCACGCTCGAAGGGTCCCCGGCCGGAAAATTGATATTCAGGATCACGTCGTCGGGCCAGCCCAGTTCCACGAGCCTCGACACCAGCCCGGGACCGAAGGCCTGGGCGATCCCGTAGGGCGCGCGCTCGTCCTCCCGCGAATAGCGCATCATCTGCGACAAGGCGATGGCCGGGACGCCCAGCGCCATGCCCTCGATGGCCCCGGCCACGGTACCCGACATGGTGACATCCTCGCCAGCGTTGAGGCCGCGATTGACCCCGGAGAGCACCAGGTCGGGCCGCTCGCCCTCGATCAGGTGCTGGATGGCCAGCATCACGCAGTCGGTCGGGGTGCCCAGAACCGCGAAGCGCCGGTCGTCGAGGCGGCGGACGCGCAACGGCTCGGTCAAGGTCAGCGAGCGCGACGCTCCGGACTGTTCGGCCTCCGGCGCGCACACCCACACGTCGCCCGAAAGAGCGCCGGCGATCGCCTCGAGCACCGCCAGGCCCTCGGCGCGGATGCCGTCGTCGTTGGTGACCAGGATTCTCACGCCTTACCGCCGATATGGGTCAGGCCGCGCATATAGGGATGCAGGGCCTGGGGGATGGCGATGCGGCCGCCCGCGTCCTGATAGTTTTCCATGACCGCCACCAGGGTGCGGCCCACCGCCAGGCCCGAGCCGTTCAGGGTGTGAACGAAACGGGTTCCCTTGTCGCCGGCGCGCCTGAAACGGGCGTCCATGCGCCGGGCCTGGAAATCGCCGCAGTCGGAGCAGGAGCTGATCTCGCGCCAGGTGTCTTGCGACGGCAGCCACGCCTCCAGGTCATAGGTCTTGCGGGCCTGAAAGCCCATGTCGCCGGCGCACAGCAGCACCGTGCGGAACGGCAGTTCCAGCCGTTTCAGCACCGCCTCGGCGCACTCGGTCACCCGGTCGAGTTCGGCCGACGAAGTTTCGGGAGCGGTGATCGACACCAATTCGACCTTGTTGAATTGATGCTGGCGAATCATGCCCCGGGTGTCCTTGCCCGAGGCCCCGGCTTCCGACCGGAAACACGGGGTCAGGGCGGTGAAGCGCAGGGGCAGGGCGTCCTCGTCGAGGATTTGTTCGCGCGCCAAATTGGCCAGGGCGACCTCGGCGGTGGGGATCAGCCAGCGCCCGTCGGTGGTGGCGAACAGATCCTCGGCGAATTTCGGCAGTTGGCCCGCGCCGAACACCGCCCTGTCCCTGACCAGGAGAGGCGGCGACACCTCGATGTAGCCATGCTCCTGGGTGTGGACGTCGATCATGAATTGGCCAAGGGCCCGTTCCAGCCGCGCCAGATCGCCCTTGAGCACCACGAAGCGCGCGCCGGACATGCGGGCGGCCGCCTCGAAGTCCATCAGGCCCAGCGCCGCGCCCAGATCGACGTGGTCCTTGGCGCCTTCCAGACAATGCGGTTCGCCCCAGCGGCGGATTTCGACATTGCCGGTTTCGTCCGCTCCGGGCGGCGTATCGGCCGAGGGCCGGTTGGGCAGGGCGGCCAGCAGGTCGTGGAGTTCGCCGGCCAGCGTGGCCTCGCATCGGGTGTGCTCGGCGATCGCCGCCTTGTGCGATTCGACCTCGGCCGTCAGGGCGCCGGCCAGGGCCTCGTCCCCCTTCGCCTTGGCTTGGCCGATCGCTCTGGAGGTTTCGTTGCGCAGCGACTGGGCCGCCTGCAGGGCGGTCTGGGCGGCGCGCAGGCTCTCATCGAGCGCGAGGATGGCCGGCGTTCGCGCCTCCAGGCCCCTCGACGCCCAGGCGCGGTCGTACGCCTGTGGATCGTCGCGGATGGCCCGGATGTCGTGCATGGATGGCGGCGCGCCCAAAATGGAGGAAGGCAGGAAAGCGCCTCCCCTTAAGGCGCGTCGGCGGGCGCGCCAAGGGCGCCGTCAGCTTGGCGCCTCCTCCGGCGCGGCGGCCTCGTCTTCGCGCCGGCGCCGCAGCTCCATCAGCGACACGCACCAGATGGAGACCTCGTAGAGAAGGGTGATGGGCAGGGCGAGCGAGATCATGCTGATCGGATCGGGCGGGGTGAGGATGGCGGCGACCGCGAACACCCCGACGATGGCGTAGCGCCGGACCGCGCGCAGCATCTTGGCCGTCACGATCCCGGCCAGGCCCAGCAGCGACAGCACCACCGGAAGCTGGAAGCACAGGCCGAAGGCCAGGAGCAGGGTGGTCACCAGCGACAGATAGTCGGAGACCTTGGGTAGCAGCTGGACCGAAATATTGCCGGCGTCGACGATCTGCTGGTTGAGGGAAAACCACAGCACGAAGGGCAGCATGACGAAATAGACCAAGGCGCCGCCCAGGGCGAACAACAGCGGCGAGGCGATCAGGAACGGCAGGAAGGCGTAGCGCTCGCGCCGATAGAGTCCGGGGGCGACGAAGCGGTAGAGCTGCCAGGCCAGGACCGGAAAGGTCAGGACGATGGCCCCGAACACCGCCAGCTTCACCTTGGTGAAGAAGAATTCCAGCGGCGCGGTGAAGACGAGCTTCAACTGCTCGATGCTGTGCGGCGCGGGCTTGAGGCCGACCAGGGTGAGCAACAGGTCGAAGGGCCCGTGATGCGCCCCGTGCGCCTTCTGAGCCGCCATCAGCCCGGCCCCCACCTCGAAGGGGTGCAAAAGGAAAATGTAGATGTCGCGGGAAAAGGCGAAGCAGAACAGAAAGCCGACGATCAGGGCGGCGGCGCAGACGATCAGCCGCCGGCGCAGTTCGATCAGATGGTCGAGAAGCGGCGCCCGCGAGGCTTCGATCTCGATCTCGTCGCGGGGCAGACTCAAGACGGCGCCTTGAGCTCGGCCGGCCCGAGATTGGCCGGCTCGAGATTGGCCGCTTCGGGCGCGGCCGGCTCGGGCGCGGCGTCGGCCGGCGCGGGCCCGGAACTCGCCGCAGATCGATAGCCCATGGGCGGGTGGAGTTGCGCCTCGCCGCCGCGCAGGCCGGCGTGAATATCGTCGAACACCTGCTGGGTCTCGGAACCCTCGCCGAGCCCCACCGCGGCTTTCAACGGCTGACCCGAACGCATGGCCTCGACCTCGCGCCGCAGATCGTCGAGTTCGGACTGGCGGGCCATTTCATCGAAGCTGGCGCGGAACTCGGCGGCCATGGCGCGCATCTTGGCCACGAACTGGCCGACCTTGCGCATGAGCACCGGCAGATCCTTCGGCCCCACGACGATGAGGGCGATCACGCCGACGATCACGAAATCGAGAATCCGGCCTTCGGGGAACATCGGTGTCGGGTTCTCTTGAAGTCAGCGCCACCCCGGGCGGGGCCTGCGCGCGACGAATAGGCTAGCGAACGATCGGGTCTTTTTCCGCCTCGGCGCGGGGCAGCGGCTGGGCCGGCGCGGCGGGAGGCGGGGCCTCATCGCCTTTCAGGCCTTCCTTGAACGCCTTTATGCCCTTGGCGGCGTCGCCCATCAGGCCCGACAGCTTGCCGCGACCGCCGAACACCAGCAACACCAGGACGGCGAGAATGATGATGTGCCATGGAGCCAATCCACCCATGATTTTTCCGTCTCCTCTCGCCGTCGGTCGCCACGAACATCGACGGCCGCCGCGTTGAATTACATCATGCCAATATAGGGGACTACCCGCGGTAACGGCAAGGACGGGGCTGGACGGTCATTCCACCCCGGCCGGCCCGTCGTCGGCGTGGAGGAAGTCGCGATGGAACTCGGGGGCGTCGCCGTCTTCCAGCGGGTCTTCGTCCAGGGGCGCGGCGGTGGGATCGGGCAGGTGAAAATCGGCCGGCAAATCCAGGTCGAGAAGGCTGGCGGCCTTCATCTCGGCCGCGCCCGGCAGATCGGCGAGGCCGGCGAGGCCGTAGTGCTCCAGAAAGCCGTCGGTGGTGCCGTAGGTGATGGGGCGGCCGGGCGTTCGGCGCCGGCCGCGCATGCGCACCAGGCCAAGCTGCAGCAGCACGTCCAGCGTCCCGCGGCTGGCCTGGACGCCGCGCACCGCCTCGATGTTGGCGCGGGTGACCGGCTGATGATAGGCGACGATGGCCAGGGTCTCCTGGGCGGCGCGGGAGAGGCGGCGCGGCTCCTCCCGCTCCTCGCTCATCAGAAAGGCCAGGTCGGCCGCCGTCTGAAAGCGCCAGCGGCCGGCGACGCGGGCCAATTCGACGCCGCGCCCGGCATATCGGCCACCCAGCGCCTCCAGAGCGGCGGCGACGTCGGCGCCGTGCGGCAGCCGGGCGGCCAGGTCGGCCTGGCTGAGCGGCTCGGCGGCGGCGAACAGCAGGGCCTCGATCATCCGTTCGGCGGCGGCCGGATCGTTCACGCCGCCGCCTTGCGCGCCCGCAGATAGACCTCCGCGAACTGGTCGAGCTGGCGCGCCTCCAGATCGCCTTCGCGGACCAGTTCCAGGCTGGCCGAAAGTGTGGAGGCGAGATTGGAGGCGCGACTGGGGCCGGACGGGCCCTGCGAGGGCGCGACGCCGCTAAGCGCGGTCCACCGGCCGAGCCGCGGCAGCAGGCCGCGCAGGCGCTCGCGGGCGTCGTCGAGGCGATAGGCCTGGGGCGGCGCGGGCCGATAGCGGCGATCCCGGTCGCGCTTCTTTTGGTCGATATAGGCGCTCATCAGGCCATAGAGGTCACCCTCCAGGCGGCCGCGGGAGATCACGCGGATGGCCTGGGGATCGCCGCGCGTGAACACGTCGCGCCCCAGAATCGGCCCGTTCCCCAGGGCCTCGGCGGCGTCCCGCATCGCCGAAAGCTTGGCCAGGCGGAAGGCCAGGCGCGCGGCGACCGCCTCGGCGGGCAGGTCCTCCTCGGCCGGCTGTTCAGGCCTGGGAAGCAGCAGGCGCGACTTGAGATAGGCGAGCCAGGCCGCCATGACCAGATAGTCGGCGGCCAGGGCGAAGCGGCGGGCCCGCGCCTCGCGGACAAAAGCGAGGTATTGGTCGGCGAGCCGGGTCACCGACAGCTTCAGCAGATCGACCTTCTGGCGCCGCGCCAGGGCCAGAAGAAGGTGCAGCGGCCCCTCGTAGCCGTCGAGATCGACGATCAGGGCTTCGTCGTCCAGGGCGGCCCCGTCGGCGGCCTCGAAATCGATCGGGATCTGGAGGGCCTCGCTCACGCCGCCCACCGGTCGTCGAGGGCCGCGTCGAAGCGTCGCCGGGCCGCTTCCACATCGAACGGTTCGGGCGCCTTGGGCAAACGCGCCAGCGCGGCGGCGGCCCGCCTGGCGGCCGGGGCGGTCATCGGGCCAAGGCCTTTGGCGACCGCCTTCATCTCGGCCATGGCCCCATTGCAGTGCAGCACGACATCGCAGCCGGCGGCGAGGGAATCGCGGGCGCGCTTCGTGAAATCGCCGCTGAGCGCCTGCATGGAAAGATCGTCGCTGATCAGCACGCCGTCGAAGCCGATCGCGCCGCGGATCGCCCGCTCGATGACGGCCGGAGAGGTGGTGGCCGGGCGCTCGGCGTCCACGGCGGCGTAGACGACATGCGCGGTCATCGCCATGGGCAGGTCGGCGAGGGCCTTGAAGGGGGCGAAATCCCGCCCCTCCAGTTCGGCCCAGCTCGCCTCCACCACCGGCAGGGCGTGGTGGCTGTCGGCCATGGCGCGGCCGTGCCCGGGAATGTGCTTGATCACCGGCAGGACGGTCCCGGCGATCAGGCCCTCCGCCGTCGCCCGCCCCAGCAACGCCACCTCGTCGATCTTCTCGCCGTAGGCGCGGTCGCCGATGATGTCGTGGGCGCCGGGGGCCGGGACGTCCAGCACCGGCGCGCAATCGACATCGATCCCCACCGCCGCCAGGTCGTGGGCGATCAGCCGCGCGCCCAGGCGGGCCATCTGCCGCCGAACGCCGGCGTCGGCGATCTTCGCGTAGGCGCGGGCGGGCGGGTAGCGGCGCCAGTGCGGCGGCCCCAGGCGCTGAACCCGGCCGCCTTCCTGGTCGATGAGGATCGGCGCGTCGGCGCGCCCCACCGCGGCGCGCAGGGCGTCGGCCAACGCCCGCACCTGGGCGGGCGTCTCCACATTGCGGCCGAACAGGATGAAACCCCAGGGGTCGATATGGCGGAAGAACGCCGCCTCCTCGTCCAGCAGGGCTGGGCCGGCGCAGCCGAGGATGCAGGCGGCGGCGGTCACTTGACGAAACAGCTCTGACCGGCCGCCTTGAGCTTGGCGCATAGGGCCTGAGCCTCCTGGCGCGAGGCGAAGCCGGTGATCGCGGCGCGGTAGAGAGTGGTCCCGTCGCCCTTGGTCAGCGGCGTAACCCGCTTGCTTTTGCCGGCCATGTCGCCGGGGGCCAGACCGGCGGCGTCGTTCCAGCCGGCGTCGGCGAGGTCCTTCGACGAATAGGCGCCGATCTGCACCGCCGCCGGGCCTGATTTGACGGGGCCGGATTTGGCCAGGTCGGGTTTGGCCACGTCGGCCTTGGCCGGCGAGGCGTCGTCGTCGGCCAACAGGGCGCCGATGGAGGCGGGTTTGGCCGGCGGCGGCGTCTTGACGGCGCCCTTGGCGGCGACGGGCGGCTTGGGCGGCTTGGCCGCCTCGGTCGGCTTGGCGGGCGCCGTGGGCGCGGCCGGGGCCGCCGCCGGGGCCGCCGCCCGAACCGCCGCAAGGGGCGGCGGCGTGGGCGCCGAGGCGGCGAGCGCCGGCGTCGGCCGGGGGGTCGGCTGTTCGGGTGGCGGCACGAAGGCCGGCGCGCCGGCCGAACCGTTGGGATTGTCCTTGTAAATCGACAGGCCGGCGGCCGGATCGGGGGTCTGGGCCTGGGGCGGCGCGGCGCTCCTCACCTCGCCGACCGGCGCCCCGACGGGCCTGGGCGCATCGCCGGCGCCGCGAACCCCGCCCCGATAGGCGTAGAAGACCCCGCCGCCGACGGCCGCCAGCAGCATCAGGCTGAGGATCAGGGTCACCGGCGCCGGGCCCGCCCGCCTCGGCGGCCGCCGGCCGTCGAACGCCAGCGGCGGCTCGGCGCCGGGTTGATATCGGCCGCGATCGTAGTCGGACATGGAAACTCCCGAGGCTTCGCTTCGCCCGCCCCCGGACCAAACGAGTCACGGGCCAAACGAATCACCCCGAACAGTTTATCGAAGGTGAAGCCGCGATAGAACGCCCGCCCGCCTCAACCCCAGGCGTCGAGGTGGAACAGGCGCCGGTGCTCCTCGATAACGTAGCGGTCGGTCATGCCGGCGATGTAGTCGCAGACGACGCGGGCGCGGGCGGCCGGGTCCAGGTCCCTCAGGCGTTCGAACCATTCGGCCGGCAGGACGTCGGGTTCGGCGATGAACAGGGCGAACATCTCGGCGACGATGCGCCGGGCCTGGCTGCGGCTGCGGTTGACTCGCCAGTGACGGTACATGCGCTCGTGCAGGAAGGCGCGCAGGCGGGCGAGATCGGCGGCCATGGGCGGGGAAAACGCCACCAGGGCCCGGCCCAGGGCGCGCACGTCGTCCGCCGAGGCGACCCCAGACGCTCCCGCCGCGCCGTCGGTCTCGGCCATCACGTCGGCGACCATGGCGCCGATCATCCGCCGCACCGCCTCGAGGCGGGTCAATCTCGGGTCGAGGTCGGGGTGATCGCACCGGACGCTCGCCAGAATCGGGCCGATCATCGGCACGTCCGCCAGTTCCTCGAGGCGGAACAGTCCCGCGTCCAGCCCGTCGTCCACGTCGTGATTATTGTAGGCGATGTCGTCCGACAGGGCCGCCACCTGGGCCTCGGCCGACGCCCAGCCGCCGAGGCCAAGAGGAAAATCCCGGTCGAACGCCGCCACGGCCCGCCACGCCGGACGCTCCAGCCGGTCGGTCACCGGGCCGTTGTGTTTGACCACGCCCTCGAGGGTCTCCCAGGTGAGGTTGAGGCCGTCGAAATCGGGGTAGCGGCGCTCCAGATCGGTGAGGACGCGAAAGGTCTGGACGTTATGGTCGAAGCCGCCGAAGGCCGACATGCAGCGCTCCAGCTCCTCCTCCCCGGCATGACCGAACGGCGGATGGCCGAGGTCGTGGCCAAGGGCGATGGTTTCGGCCAGATCGGCGTCCAGGCCCAGGGCGGTGGCGATGGAGCGGGCGATCTGGGCCACCTCCAGCGAATGGGTAAGGCGCGTGCGGAAATGATCGCCCTCGTGGGCGACGAACACCTGGGTCTTTTCCTTCAGCCGCCGAAAGGCGGAGGTGTGGATGATGCGGTCGCGGTCGCGGGCGAAGGGCGTGCGGGTGGCGCTGCCCGCCTCGGGGCGTCGCCGGCCGCGGGACTGGGCCGGGTCTTCGGCGTAGGGCGCGCGCGCCAGCGCCGGTCGCGCGAAGGCCATGGAGGGCTCCCAGAAAACGGCTCGGGGGACGGCTCGGATCGGTCGCCCCTTTGCGAAGACGCGGGGACGCCCTCATATAGAGGCCGCAGCGGAATCGCCAAACCATGACAGCGCCCGACATCACCCTCTCGCCCGCCGCCGCCCGCCGGCTCAACGTGATCGCCGCCGCCGAGGGCCGGCCGGTCATGCTCCGCGTAGCGGTGGACGGGGGCGGCTGCTCCGGATTCCAGTATCGCTTCGATCTGGTCGAGGCGGCCGAACCCGACGATGTGAGGGTGGAGCGCGACGGCGCGGCGGCGCTGGTGGACGTGATCTCCCTGGCCCTGCTCAGGGGTTCGGAAATCGATTTCGCCGACGAGCTGGCGGCGGCGGAGTTCCGCGTCGTCAACCCCAACGCCAAGAGCAGCTGCGGCTGCGGCGTCAGCTTTTCGATCTGAAGGCGGTCCCGGGCCCGTGCGCATCGCCACCTGGAACGTCAATTCGATCAACGCCCGCCTGGAGACCGTGCTGAGCTGGTTCGAGGCGGCGTCGCCCGATGTCGCCTGCCTGCAGGAGATCAAATGCGTCGATGAGAAGTTCCCCGCCGAGCCCTTCGAGCGGCTGGGCTACAATGTCGCCGTGCACGGCCAGAAGACCTACAACGGCGTCGCCCTGCTGTCGAAGAGCCCCCTCGAGGACGTTCGCAAGGGCCTGCCCGGCGGCGACGGCCACGCCGATGGGATCGAGGATCACGCGCGCTACCTGGAAGCGGTGGTGTCGGGGCCCACGCCGGTGCGGGTGGCGGCGATCTACCTTCCCAACGGCAACCCGGTGGAGAGCGAGAAGTTCGCCTACAAGCTTCGCTGGCTGGAGCGGCTGAACGGCCACGCCCGCGATCTGCTGGCGCTGGAGGAGCCGCTCGTCCTGGCTGGCGACTACAATGTCATCCCCGAACCCGAGGACGCCGACAATCCCGCCGCCTGGATGGGCGACGCGCTCTTTCGGCCGGAGAGCCGCGGCGCCTTCCGCGCCCTCAAATGGCTGGGCCTGACCGACGCCTACATGGCCGCCGACGGCGCGCCGGGCGGCTACACCTTCTGGGACTACCAGGCCGGGGCGTGGCCGCGAAACCACGGCATCCGCATCGATCACCTGCTGCTCTCGCCGCAAGCGGCCGATCGGCTCGAGAGCGTGACCATTCACCGCGACGTGCGCGGCCAGGGCAAGCCCTCCGACCATGTGCCGGTGGTGGCGGCGTTGAATATTTGACAAAAGGGCGCGGTTCGCGCCGGACGATTTGACAGGGCGCGCCGCGCCTTTCATCGTCGGGTCGCGCAAACGAGGGGTTTGGGCTCATGACCAATCTGATCGTCGCCGCCGCGGCGTTTCTGCTGCTGCACCTGGTGGTTTCCGGAACCCGGGTGCGGGAGGCGGCGATCGGGGCGATCGGCCCGGGCTTCTACATGGGCCTGTTCTCCCTAGCCTCGGTGGCCATGCTGGCGTGGCTCATCATCGCCTATGGCGGAGTCTGGCGCGGTCAAGACGACAAGGCCTATTGGGGCGCGACGCTCGCCACCCGGTGGATTCAGTTGTTTGTGCAACTGATCGCCTTGCTGTTCGTGGTGACGGGCCTGACCACGCGCAACCCGACCGCCGTCCGCCAGGAAGGAACGCTCGATAAACCCGACGTGGTCCAGGGCGTGCTGCGGATCACCCGCCATCCGTTTCTGTGGGGCGTGGCCATCTGGGCGGCCGGCCATCTGCTGGTGAACGGCGATCTGGCGGGCATCGTCCTTTTCGGCACGATGCTGATTTTGGCCCTGTTCGGCACGGTGAGCATCGACGCCAAACGCGCGCGGGCGGCGGGCGAGGCCTGGAAGGCCTTCGCCGCCAAGACCTCCAATGTTCCGTTCGCGGCCATCGCGGCGGGCCATCAGACGCTCAGTATCGGCGAGATCGGCTGGGCGCGGCTGGTGGGGGGCCTGATCGCCTGGGCGATCCTCCTGGGCGCCCACCCGCACGTTTTCGGCGTCTCCGCCCTGCCGACCGGGTAGCGGAGAATTATCGGCGGAGCGCGGGCTTCCAGCCCGCCTTCATTTTTCGAGCGGCAAAGGCGATCGACATTTTGTCGATGGCGTGCGGTCAGGAGCGGGCTGGAAGCCCGCGCTCCGGCGGCGAATTGATTTGGCGACGCGATAGGCTGTCGGTCGGCGGCTACGCCGGCTCCGCCGCCGCCTGTTCCACGGCCAGGGCGAGGTCGAGCGCCCTGGCTCCATCCTCGGCGCCCGCCAGGGGCGTCGGCGCTTCGCCGCGCGCCGCGGCGAGGAAGGCGCCGATGCTGGCCCCCAGGCGATCGCGGCCGGCGGCGGTTTCCTCGAAGGCGGAATTGAGCGCGAACGGGGTGGTGTTCGCGAAGCGGTGGGCCAGAAAATCGATCGCCACCTCGCCGCTGGGATAGACCAGCCGCATGGTGCGCTGGCGGGCTTGCGCCACGCGCGAGGCCGACAGCGAGGCGGTGAAGCCATCCTCGAAGACTATCTCCGCGCGCACCTCGTCAAACAGCCGATTGACCAGGCGGGCCCCTTCCGCTTCCACCGCCAACGGCGGCGCGCCCGAAAGGGCGAGGGCCAGGTCGAGGTCATGGATCATCAGGTCGATGACCACCGAGACGTCGAGGCTCCTGGGCGAGGGGGGACCGCGGCGCACCGCCTCCAGTCGCAGGGGCGCCCGAGGAACATCGAAGATGTTCATGGCCTGGAAGGCCGCCCGCTCGAGAAACCCGCAGGCGACGGTGAGGCCGCCGGCCCGCGCCTGGGCGACGATGGCGTCGGCGTCCTCCAGCGATGTGGCGATCGGTTTTTCCACATAGACGTGTTTGCCGGCCGCCAGGGCGGCCAGGGCGAGGGCGGCGTGGGTGTGGGCCGGCGAGGCGATCGACACCACGTCAACGTCCCGCAGCAGGGCGGCGAGGTTCGCGGCGGCCTTGGCCCCGAAGCGGTCGGCCAGGGCCTGGGCGCGCTCGGGGTGGGGATCGAGAATGGCGACAAGCTCGGTGTCGGCCCGCCGCGCGTAGTGGCCGGCGTGATAGCCGCCGAACACACCCGCGCCGACCACGCCGGCCCTCAGGGTTGAAGCCATGGCCAGCGCCTATCATGGCCGGCCCGCGCTTGCACCCTGGAGCCCGGGCCGCCTTCGCGCTAAACAATCGTTTGAACCCTCATATTCGACCTCCGGAGAAGGACGCCATGACCACCTCGCGCGAAATGCGCCTCAAGAGCCGCCCCAGCGGCACGCCCACCGCCGACAATTTCGAATTGGCCACCGTCACCCTGGCCGACCCCGGGCCGGGCGAGGTTCAGGTGCGCAACACCTGGATGACCGTCGATCCCTACATGCGCGGGCGGATGAACGACGTGAAAAGTTACGCGCCGCCGTTCCAGCTCGGCGAGGCCATGCAGGGCGGCGCGGTGGGCGAGGTGGTCGCCTCCAACGACCCGGCCTTCAAGGCCGGCGACGCGGTGCAGAGTTTCCTCGGCTGGCGCGAGGCGTTCAACGCCCCGGCGGCGGCGGTGCAGAAGCTCGACACCCACGGCCTGCCGCCGCAGGCCTTCCTGGGCGTCGCCGGCATGCCCGGCATGACCGCCTATGTCGGCCTGTTGAAGATCGCGTCCCTGAAGGACGGCGACGTGGTGTTCGTCTCCGCCGCCGCCGGGGCGGTGGGCCAAGTGGTGTGTCAGATCGCCAAGCTGAAGGGCCATACGGTGATCGGCTCGGCCGGCGGGCCGGAAAAGGCCGCGTGGCTGAAGGAGATCGGCGTCGATCACGTCATCGACTACAAGGCCGAGCCGGACCTCACCGCCGCTCTGATGCGCGCCGCGCCCGACGGGATCGATGTCTATTTCGACAACGTCGGCGGCGCCCATATGGAGGCGGCCCTGATGGCGGCGCGCCCGTTCGGCCGCTTCGCCCTGTGCGGCATGATCTCTCAATACAACGACACCGACCTGGGGGCCGGGACGCGTGGGCTGATCATGGTGGTCGGCAAGCAGCTTCGCCTGGAGGGCTTCATCGTCTCCAGCCACTACGACCTGCTGCCGACCTTCATCAAGGACATGTCCGGCTGGATCGGCGAGGGCAAGGTCAAATGGCGCGAGACGGTGGAGGAGGGCATCGAGAACGCCCCGACGGCGTTTCTGAAGCTGTTCAAGGGTGAAAACCTGGGGAAGATGCTGGTGAAGCTCTAGGCGAACGGGCCCGGCGACCGAGGCGCCGGCGCTCTTTCCCCCGCCCCCTCCACCGCTTCGCGGTCCCCCTCCCCCGCGAAGAGGCGCGGGGGAGGATTTGAGCGGTGTGATCCTCCCCCATGAAATGGGGGGGGACCCCGAAGGGGTGGAGGGGGCGGACACGCCAAACCGGCGCGCCGCCGTTGACATCCGCCTCGGCGTCGGCTCCGAGTGCGGGCGGCGAAAACCTGGGGGGCCCTGAATGGATTGGACCAGCGGCTACGTCGCCGAGATCGACTACACCCACGGCTACTACCGTGAGCTGGCGCCGGGGCTGATCGATCTGGCCCTGCTGCTCAGCGGCCACGAACCGCCCAACCGCTCGTCCATGCGCTATCTCGAGCTTGGCTACGGCCAGGGCCTGTCGGCCAACATCCACGCCGCCGCCGTGGC
>JBBRQW010000057.1:0-17553 GCA_038225765.1 Caulobacterales bacterium
CGAGGATTTGGCGTCGTGGCGGAGGAAGGCCGCCAGAATATAAAGCGCCAGGGATTGCAGCTCGATGGACACGTAGAGCGAAATCAGGTCGCCGGCCGAGACCATCATTCCCATGCCGAGGGCGGCCAGGATAACCAGGACCGGGTATTCGAATTTGGCGGCGCCGCGGCGCGCGAACCAGCGATCGCCCAGGACGATGGCCACCGCGCTGGCCGCGTAGATGATGACCTTGGCGAACACCGACCCCTGGTCGGCGATCAGGCCGTCGGCGAAGGCCCGCCCGAGAGGCCCCACGCAGGCGGCGACGGCCGCGGCTCCCAGGGCCGCCACGGCGGCGACGGTGAAAAGGCCGCCGGGCCGGCCGCGAAAGGCGCCCCAGACGAGCAAGGCCAGCGCCGACCCGGCCAGGATCAATTCGGGCAAGGCCAAGGCGGCGGCATGGAGAGTCATGGCCGCGCTCATCGGCCCGTGGCGGCGCGGTAGGCGTCGGTGAGATGGGCCACCGAGGCGCCGGTCATATGAAACACCAGGCCCGGCTGCAGGCCGAGCCACAGGGTGGCGACGATCAGGGGAATGAAGACGAGCAGTTCCCGCCGGTCCAGGTCGCCGATGGCGCCCAGAGCCGGGTTGGTCATCGTTCCAAACACCACCCGCCGGTAGACGGTCAGCGCATACATGGCCGAAAGAACCACCCCGGTGGCCGCGACGATGGCCGGCCAGGTGGCGGCGCCATAGGTTCCGGTCAGGGCGAGAATCTCGCCCACGAAACCGCTGGTGCCGGGCAGGCCCAGATTGCCCAGGGTGAACACCATGAACACGGCGGCGTAGAAGGGCATGCGGTTCACCAAGCCACCGTAGAAGGCGATCTCGCGGGTGTGCATGCGGTCGTAGACGACGCCGACGCACAGGAAGAGGGCCCCGGAGATCACCCCGTGGCTTAGCATCTGAAAGAGCGCGCCCTGTTCGCCGAGCAGGGTCCCCGAGAAAATGCCCAGGGTCACGAGGCCCATGTGAGCCACCGACGTATAGGCGATCAGCCTTTTGAAGTCGGTCTGCCGAAACGCCACCAGGGACGTGTAGACAATGGCGATCACCGAAAGGGCGAAGATCAGGGGCGTGAATTGCAGGCTGGCGTCGGGGAAGATCGGCAACGAAAACCGCATGAAGCCGTAGCCGCCCATCTTCAAAAGGATGCCGGCCAGGATCACCGAACCGGCCGTCGGCGCTTCGACATGGGCGTCGGGAAGCCAGGTGTGGAACGGCCACATGGGCATCTTCACCGCGAAGGATGAGAAGAAAGCCAGCCACAGCCAAGTCTGAACGCCCGGCGCGAAGTGGTAGGCCATCAAGGCGGGAATGCTGGTGGTATGGGCGATGACGATCATGGCCAGGATCGCCGCCAGCATCAACACCGAGCCCAGCAAAGTGTAGAGAAAGAACTTGAACGCCGCGTAAACGCGGTTCTTGCCGCCCCAGATACCGATGATCATGAACATCGGGAACAGCTGGAACTCGA
Source organism: Caulobacterales bacterium (assembly GCA_038225765.1). Classification (GTDB taxonomy): domain Bacteria; phylum Pseudomonadota; class Alphaproteobacteria; order Caulobacterales; family Caulobacteraceae; genus Acaudatibacter. The sequence goes on from JBBRQW010000057.1 coordinate 1,517, forward strand.
AGAACAGATAGAAGACCATCAAATCCAAGGCGCAGAAGACGCCGATCACCAGGCACTCCAACACCAGGAAGGCGACCATGTATTCGAGCACCCGCGTGGTGATCGCCTTCCAGCTCGCGACAATGCACAGCGGCAGGAGGAAGGCGGTCAGAAGCACGAACAGGATCGAGACGCCGTCCACGCCCAGGCGATAGTGGAGGCCCGAGAACCAGACCGCGTTTTCGTTGAATTGAAAGCCGGCGCGGCCCGGATCGAACCGGGCGACCATGAGGACCGAAAGCGCCAGGGTCGCCAGGGTCGTCGCCAGGGCGATCCAGCGGGCGGCGGCGGCGGTGCGCGGGTCGCCCGGCGCCGCGAAAGCGCGCAACAGCAGGATCGCCGCTATGCCGATCAGCGGCGAAAAGACGGTGATGGAAAGGATGCCGGTCATCTAGGAGAAGGCCCACAGGGCGTAGGACAACAGGCCGGCGATGCCGAGCAGCATGACGAAGGCGTAGTGATAGACATAGCCCGTCTGCAGCCGCCCGGCTCCTTTGCCGATCAGATACGAGACCGCCGACACCCCGTCGGGGCCGAGGCCGTCGATGAGCGCCTTGTCGCCGCCCTTCCAGAAAAGATCGCCCAGCCACTTGGCCGGTCGCACCAAAAGCGCCTCGTAGATCTCGTCGAAATACCATTTGTTGTAGAGGAAGCGCCACAACAGGCCGCCCTGGGCGGCGATCCGCGCGCCCATGCCCTCATGGCGCACATAGGCGTACCAGGCGGCGAAGAGGCCGATGGCGGTCACCGTCAACGGGCCCCAGAGCACCCATGGCGGCACGCCGGCCCCCTCGCCCGCGGCGGCGCGGCCGGCCAGGCTGAAAAGGGCGCCGCGCCAGAAGTCGCCGTGTTCGCCGCCGATGAAGAGGTCGGCGAAGACGCCGCCCGCCGCCACCGCCCCCACCGACAGCAGCAGCAGGGGAACGAGCATCACCCACGGGCTCTCGTGAGGCTCGAGATCGTGGCCATGACCGTGCGCGCCGCCGTCGGCGAGGGGCTCGTCGTGGGTCTCGATCTGGGCGCCGCTCGCATGGCCCTCGCCGTGGGCCCGCTCGCCCCACTTGGCGCGGCCGTGGAAGGTCATGAAGATCAGCCGCCAGGAATAGAAGGATGTGAGCCCCGCCCCGAGAAGGCCGGCGACGAAGGCGAAATAGGCGATCGGGTTGGCCTGGCCGGCGGCGAAGGCGGCGTTGATGATGGCGTCCTTGGAATAGAAGCCGGAAAAACCCAGGTCGAGGCGCGGCAGGCCGACCCCGGTGATCGACAGGGTGCCGATCAGCATCACCGCGTAGGTCACCGGCAGCAGCTTCCACAGGGCGCCCATTTTGCGCATGTCCTGCTCGTGGTGCATGGCCTCGATCACCGCGCCGGCCCCCAGAAACAGCAGGGCCTTGAAGAAGGCGTGGGTGAAAAGGTGGAACATGGCGGCCGGATAGGCCCCCACGCCGGCGGCGAAGAACATGTAGCCGAGCTGCGAACAGGTCGAATAGGCGATCACCCGTTTGATGTCGTTCTGCGCCAGCCCGACCGTGGCGGCGAACAGGCAGGTGATGGCGCCGATCAGGGTGACCAGATCCTTGGCGATCGGGGCGTATTCGAACATCGGCGAGAGCAGGCAGACCATGTAGACGCCGGCGGTAACCATGGTGGCGGCGTGGATCAGGGCGGAGACCGGGGTCGGGCCCTCCATGGCGTCGGGCAGCCAGGTGTGCAGCAGAAACTGCGCCGACTTGCCCATGGCCCCGATGAACAGCAGCACACAGGCCAGATCCATCAATCGCCAGGACTGGCCGGCGAAACTCCAGGCCAGGTGGGCGTGGGCGGGAACTTGCGGGAAGATTTCGGCGAAGCGGATGGTGCCGAACGACCAGAAGACGGTCATGATGCCGAGCGCGAAGCCCACATCGCCGATCCGGTTGACCACGAAGGCCTTGATGGCGGCGGCGTTGGCCGTGGGCTTGTGGTACCAGAAGCCGATCAGCAGATAGCTGGCCAGCCCCACCCCTTCCCAGCCGAAGAAGAGCTGCATGAAGTCGGCGGCGGTCACCAGGGCCAGCATGGCGAAGGTGAAGAAGGACAGGTAGGCGAAGAAGCGCGGCTTGTGCCCGTCCGCCGCCATATAGCCCCAGCTGTAGAGGTGGACGAGGGCCGAGACGGTGGTCACCACCACCAACATCACCGCCGACAGGGAATCCACCCGCACCGACCATTCCGAACGGAAGGCGCCCACGTCGATGAAGGGCGCCAGATGAACAATGAAATGGGCCGGCCAACTTCCCCAGATCACCTGGGTGAACGTGAGCCAGCTCAAAGCGGCGGAGATGAACAACAGGCCGGTGGTCACGGCCATCGAGGCGACATCGCCGATCCGCCGGCCGACGAGGCCGGCGATCGCCGCGCCCAGAAGGGGCAGGAAAACCAGGGCGGCGACGATCGCGTGCGAAGGCATCCGCGCCGCTCAGCCCTTCATCATCGAGGCGTCGTCCACGGCGATATCGCCGCGGTTGCGGAAGAAGGTGACAAGGATGGCGAGGCCCACGGCCGCTTCGGCGGCGGCGACGGTGAGCACGATGAGGGCGTAGATCTGACCCACGACATCGTGGAGGAAGACCGAAAAGGCCACCAGATTGATGTTCACCGCCAGAAGAATCAACTCGATCGACATCAGGATGACGATGACGTTCTTGCGGTTCACGAAGATGCCCAGAACGCCGATCGTGAACAGGATCGCCGCCACGGTGAGATAGTGCCCAAGGCCGACGGTCATGGGTCGAGCCCTTCGCCGGGCTTGATCTGGACGGTGCGCATGCCCTTGGCCGGCGTGCGCGCCACCTGGGCGGCGATGGTCTGGCGCTTGATGCCCGGGCGGTGCTTGAGCGTGAGGACGATGGCCCCGATCATCGCCACCAGCAGCACCAAGCCGGCGGCCTGAAAGACATAGACGTAGTCGGTGTAGAGAACCCGCCCGATGGCCTGGGCGTTGGTGACGCCGCCGGTCCGCGACATCGGGCCGGTGGAGTGGGCCGCCGCCCCGCCCGTGGCCACGCTGACGGCGACGATCACCATCTCCACGGTGAGAACGCCGGCCACGATGCCGCCGATGGGCAGATAGCGCGCGAAGCCTTGCCGCAGGGCGGTGAAATCGACGTCCAGCATCATCACCACGAACAGGAACAGGACCGCGACCGCGCCGACGTAGACCACGACCAGGATCATGGCCAGGAACTCGGCCCCGAGCAGGACGAAGAGGCCAGCCGCCGAGAAGAAGGCGGTGATCAGAAACAACACCGAATGCACCGGATTCCTCGCCGAGATCACGGCGAGCCCCGCCGCCACGGTGGTGGCGGCGAGCAGGTAGAAAGCGATCGCCTGCGGGATCATCGCGCCGTCGAAACTCCGTCCTCATCCTTGCCAAGGGCGGCGCTTTGGCGGCGCGCCGACAGGCCCTTTTCGTCTCGCGCCCGTCTCTTAGCGATAGGGGGCGTCCAGTTCCAGATTCTTCGCGATCTCCCGCTCCCAGCGATCGCCGTTTTCGAGCAGGCGGGCCTTGTCGTAGTAAAGTTCCTCGCGGGTCTCGACGGCGAACTCGCTGTTGGGGCCCTGGACGATGGCGTCCACCGGGCAGGCCTCCTGGCACAGGCCGCAATAGATGCATTTGACCATATCGATGTCGTAGCGGGTGGCGCGGCGGGCCCCGTCGTCGCGCGCCTCGGCCTCGATGGTGATCGCCTGCGCTGGGCAAATCGCTTCGCACAGCTTGCAGGCGATGCAGCGCTCCTCGCCGCTGGGATAGCGGCGCAGGGCGTGCTCGCCGCGGAAACGTGGCGACTGGGGTCCGCGCTCATTGGGATAGAGTACGGTCGCCTTGGGCCGGATCATATACTTCAGGCCAAGGCCGAAGGCCTGGGCGAAGTCCATCAGGGCGGCGCCCTTGATCGCCTGGGTAATGCGCTGGAACATGATCTTATCCTACCTCGCCTTGCCGATCTTGCACTGGTAGCTGGCGAGTTCGCGGCCGTCGTAGCCGTTCTTGAGATGAATCTGGCCACCCTGCGCCTGGCAGGCCTGGGTCGCCGCCTTGATGGCGTCGTAGTTGGCGTCGCCCGGGCCGAGCCCATAGGAATCCGGGGCGGTCGATGCGCAGGCGCAAAGCGCCAGGGCCACGGCGGCGATGGTGAGGGTCGCCTTCATCCGCCCAGCCCGAATTCGCGCCAGCCGGCGATCAGCACCACCGCGCCGATCGAGATCGGCAGGAACACCTTCCAGCCCAGGCGCATGAGCTGATCGTAGCGATAGCGGGGCACGATGGCCTTGGCCATGGCGACCAGGAAGAAGAAGAAGATGGTCTTGGCGAAGAACCACATGAAGCCGAAGAAGCTGGCGGCGGTCGGATTCCACGAGGCGGTGAACGGGGTCGGGAACGGGGCCTGCCAGCCGCCGAAAAAGAGGACGCTGATCAGGGCGCACATCAAAACGATGTTGGCGTATTCGCCGATCATGAACAGCAGATAGGGGGTGGAGGAATATTCCACCTGATAGCCGGCCACGAGTTCGGATTCGGCCTCGGGCAGGTCGAAGGGCGGGCGGTTGGTCTCGGCCAGGGCGGAGACGAAGAATATCACCGCCATGGGGATCATCACCAGGGCGGCGGGCAGATTGCGCCACCCCCCTCCCCCCAGGACGTTCCAGTTCCAGAACCCGCCGGCCTGTTTTTCGACGATGACCTGAAGATTGAGCGAGCCGGAAAGCAGGATGACGGTGACGATCACGAAACCGATGGAGACCTCGTAGCTCACCATCTGGGCCGCCGAACGCAGGGCGCCCAGAAAGGGGTATTTCGAATTGGACGCCCAGCCGCCCATGATGATGCCGTAGACGCCCAGCGACGAGATGGCGAAAAGGTAGAGAACCCCGACGTTTATGTTCGACACCACCCAGCCGGGGGCCAGCGGCATCACCGCCCAGGCGCCGAAGGCCAGGGTGAAACTGACCAGGGGGGCGAGGAGGAAAACGACCTTGTCCGCCCCGGCCGGCACCACGATCTCCTTGAGGACGAATTTCAGGAAGTCGGCGAACGACTGAAGCAGACCGAACGGGCCGACCACGTTGGGGCCTTTGCGCATCTGCACGCTTGCCCAGATCTTGCGATCGGCCAGCAGCAGAAAAGCCAAGGACAGCAGTATCCACACCAGAACGGCAAGGATTTGCAGGACGGTCAGTACGGTCCAGCCGAATGGAGATGTCCAGAAGCCCAAGTGTTCCATTGCCTATTCCGCCGCCAACTTCACGCCGGCGGCCAGGGCGGCGCATTCGGCCATGGTGACGCTGGCGCGGGCGATCGGGTTGGTGAGGTGGAAGGCCTTGATCGGGCTGACGAAAGGCGCGTCGGCGATGTCGCCGGCGGTGCCCAGGCCCGAGAGGTCGAAGCGGCTTGACCTCGCGCCCGGCGCATAGCCGATCTGGCCGAAGGTGGGCCGATCGGCGAACAGTTTCGCCCGCAGCTGGTCTAGAGTGTCGTAGGGCAGCTTGGCGTCAAGGTGTTCGGAAAGGGCGCGCAGTATAGACCAGTCTTCCTTGGCCTCGCCCTTGGGAAAGACGGCGCGCTCGCCGCGTTGGACGCGGCCTTCGGTGTTGACGTAGAGGCCGGCCTTCTCGGTGTAGGCGGCGGCGGGAAGGACAATGTCGGCCCGTTGCGCGCCGGCGTCGCCGTGGGTTCCCAGATAGACGACAAAGGCGTCCGTTTGGCCGACATCCGCCTCGTCGGCGGCCAGTAGGAAGAGGACATCCAGCGCGCCCCTGGCCGGCATCTGGACAGCTTCCATGCCGCCTTTGGCCGGTACGAAGCCGAGATCCAGGCCGCCGGCCCGCGCCGCCGCCGTATGCAGCACGTTCCAGCCGTTCCAGCCGTCGCGGACAAACCCGAACGACTCCGCCAGCGAGGCCGCCGCCGCGAGCACCGCCGCGCCGTCGGGCCGGTTCAGGGCGCCTTGGCCGAGGATAAGCGCGGGGCGCTCGGCGGCCTTCAGCGCCTTGGCGAAGTCAGAGCCGCCATCGGCCAGGCCGGTCAGCGCGGCGCCGCCGACGCCCAGATGGTCGTAGCCGTAGGTCAGGTCGGCGGCCTCGCCGATCAGGCCGATGCGGGTCTTTTCCGCCAGCCACAGCTTGCGCAGGCGGGCGTTCAGCACCGGCGCCTCGAGGCGCGGGTTGGTTCCGATCAACAGGACGGCGTCGGCCCGCTCCAGGCCGGCGATGGTGGTGTTGAAGAGCCAGCTTTCGCGGGGGCCGTAACCGAGCGGGCCGCCGTCCTGGCGGCAATCCAGATTCTTCACGCCCAGGGCGACGAAGAGGTCGAGGGCCGCCTTCATGGATTCGGCGTCCTGCAGATCGCCGGCGATGACGCCGACTCGTTCCACGGGCGCCGCCTTGATCTTGGCGGCCACGGCGGCCAGGGCGTCCGCCCAGGAGACCGGCTGGAGGCGGTCGCCGGCGCGGATCATCGGCGTATCCAGCCGCTGGCGTGAGAGGCCGTCGCAGGCGTAGCGGGTCTTGTCCGAAATCCACTCCTCATTGATCTCGTCGTTGACGCGCGGGAGAACGCGCAGAACGGCCGGCCCGCGCGCGTCCACCCGGATGGCGCTGCCGAGGGCGTCCATGACATCCACGCTCTGGGTCTTGGTGAGCTCCCACGGACGGGCGTTGAAGGCGTAGGGCCGGGAGGTCAGGGCGCCCACCGGGCAGAGGTCGATGACGTTGGCCGACAGTTCGCTGGTCACCGCCTGGTCGAGATAGGTGGTGATCTCGACGTCCTCGCCGCGCGAAATCAGGCCGATCTCGGAGGCCCCCGCCACCTCGGTGATGAAGCGCACGCAGCGGGTGCACTGGATGCAGCGGGTCATCACCGTCTTGATCAGGGGCCCCATGTATTTCTCTTCGACGGCCCGCTTGTTCTCGGCGTAGCGGCTGGCGTCGCGGCCATAGCCCATGGACTGATCCTGCAGGTCGCACTCGCCGCCCTGGTCGCAGATCGGGCAGTCCAGGGGATGGTTGATCAGCAGGAATTCCATCACCCCCTTGCGGGCCTTTTCGACCATCGGCGAATTGGTGACGATCTCCTGGCCCTCGGCGGCCGGCAGGGCGCAGGAGGCCTGGGGCTTGGGCGGCCCAGGCTTCACCTCCACCAGGCACATGCGACAGTTGCCGGCGATGGACAGGCGCTCATGGTAGCAGAAGCGCGGAATCTCCTCGCCCGCCAGTTCGGCGACCTGGAGCACCGTCATGCCGGGCTCGAACGCGACCTCGACGCCGTTTACCTTGGCGGTTGGCACTCTATCGCCTCAGCGCGCCGCATCGACGAGGTCAACGCGCCGCACCTTCAAATCCTGAACGTCCTCGATAACGCGGTCGAGCTTGGCGTCGATGCGGCGCAGGTATTGGAGGACGAGATCGTCGGGTTCGTCGGCCATGGCGAGGCGATAGCGCCTTCAACCGCGACCATCAAGAGTGTGGGAGAGCTGCGCGCCTGCGAAGCGGCGGAGCGCGGCCTTCCAGCCCGCACCCAAAAACCAAAGAGCGGGCTGGAAGCCCGCGCTCCGGATCCCGCGCTCCCGGGCGCCGCGCCACGAAATGGCCGTTTTGGCCAGATCACATTGCGCCCGCGGAAGCCTTGGGGGGGCGCGGCGCCGTCGGCGGCCTCGCACCTTCCGCTTGGGCAAACAAGGTCACGAGGTCTTCATGAAGGTCAAACACACAACCTGGGTCCTGGGCGCGGTTCTGATCGCCGTCGGCATGGGCGGCTGCGCCACCAGGAAATTCGTTCGTGAGAACGTCGCCGTCGTCGATCAGAAGGTCGACGCCAACCATGCCCGGCTCGACCAGGACGACACCCACCTGGCCGATCTCGACCGCACCTCCCGCGAGGCGCTCGAGCGCGCCCAGGCGGCGGGCAAGCTGGCCGAAGGCAAGTTCCTCTATTCGATGGTGCTGTCGGACGATTCGGTGAAGTTCCCGGTCGATGGCTCGCAACTTTCGCCCGAGGCCCAGACGCGGCTGATGGACTTCGTGCAGAAGCTGAAGGCCGACAACAAGAATGTCTATCTGGAGATCCAGGGACACACCGACTCCACCGGCTCCAAGGCCGCCAACGTGAGGCTGGGCGAAGCGCGGGCCGAGGCGGTGCGATTGTTCATGAACCAGCAGGGCGTACCCCTGAATCGGGTGGCGACCATCTCCTACGGCGATAACTCGCCCGTCGCCTCCAACGCCACCCGCGCGGGCCGGGCGCAGAACCGGCGCGTGGTGGTGATCGTGATGGCCTGACCGATGGGGGGCCGCGCGCCGCGCGGTCCCCGTCACCTCGCGCCAGAGGGCGGGCGCCTTTAGCCGGGGCCGATCGGGCGCGAAGTCAACAGGTCCGACCACCGCCATTGGCTCGACCCGACGGCGAGCCGGGCAGGCCCTGGCGCCGCACTCATGGAGATCAGGACCAGGCCACGCACGGGCTCTGAGCGACAGGCCTCGGGCGCGAAGGCGATCTCCCACATGATCGCCTCGCGAACCGCGGCAAGCCCCTTGCCGTCTTCGCCGCCGCTCCTGACCCAATCGCCGTTCCAGACCATGATCGCCCTGCCGGCAAACCCGGCGACGGCGGCCTGGACCAGCGGGTCTTTGCGCAGCGCCCCCTGCACCCTTCGCGCCATGTCGCAGGCGCGGCCTTTGGGGCCGGAGTCGGCGCTCGCCGCCCCGGCTAGCTGGGCGCCGCTCAGCTCCGGCCCTGGCCCCGCCTCCCCGCCCTCGCCGGTCGGTAGGGGATCGATGTCGGGCGGCGCGGGCGGCGCCGGCCGGGCGATGTCCGGCGCCGAGAAAGGCTTGGCGGGAGAAGGCCGCGCCGAGGCGACGGGCGCCGCCGCGGCGGGGGCCGGGCGAGGCGCATCGACCAACTCCACGCTCACGGGCTCGCGTTCGAGCGCCTTGGGTGAACTTGTACGCGCCGAGAGCAGGGCGAGGAGGATCGCCACATGACTAGCCGCGCTCAGCGCCGTTGCGCCGAGCCATCGACGTCGCGTCGCCGACGGGCGCGGTCGCCCCGCCCGGTCGCCCCATTCCCGTTCCCGCGGTCGCCGGCTCATCGCAATTCCACGCTGACCTGATTCCCATCACAGGATCAGGCCCCCGCGTCAGGATCGTGGCGTGCGCCCTATTCCGCCGCGATCAGCGTCGCGCCCGGCACGTTGGCGCGGCGGGAGCGGTAATTGGCGATGCGGGCCTCGATCTCGGGGCGGAAATGGCGAAAGAGGCCCTGGATCGGCCAGGCGGCGGCGTCGCCCAGGCCGCAGATGGTGTGGCCCTCCACCTGGCTGGCGACGTCGAGGAGCATGTCGATCTCCTTGGGCTCGGCCTCGCCGGTGACCATGCGCTCCATGATCCGCCACATCCAGCCGGTGCCTTCACGGCATGGGGTGCACTGGCCGCAGCTCTCGTGCTTGTAGAAATAGGAGAGGCGGGCGATGGCGGCGACGATGTCGCACTCCTTGTCCATGACGATCATGCCGCCGGTGCCCAGGCCCGACTTGCGCGCCGCCAGGTCGTCGAAATCCATCAGGGCTTCGGCGGCCTCCTCGGCCGGGATCAGGCGCACCGAGGCGCCGCCGGGAATGACCGCCTTGAGATTGCCCCAGCCGCCGCGCACCCCGCCGAAATGGTCGTCGATGAGCTGGCGCATGGGGATGGACATGGCCTCCTCCACCACCGCCGGCTTGTTGACGTGGCCGGACGCGCTCATCAGCTTGGTGCCGGTGTTCTTGGGCCGGCCGAAGCTGGCGAACCAGTCGGCTCCGCGGCGCAGAATCTCCGGCACCACGGCGATGCTCTCGACATTGTTGACCGTGGTCGGGCAGCCGTAGACGCCCGATCCGGCCGGGAACGGCGGCTTGAGGCGCGGTTGGCCCTTCTTGCCTTCCAGGCTCTCCAGCAGGGCCATCTCGTCGCCGCAGATATAGGCCCCGCCGCCGTGGGTGAGGCGGATGTCGCAGTCCCAGCCGTTGAGGTTGTCCTTGCCGATCAGGCGGGCGGCGCGCGCCTCGGCGAGGGCGATCTCCATGTGTTCGCGCTCGCGGACATATTCGCCGCGGATGTAGATGAAGCAGTCGTGAGCGCGGATGGCGCGGCAGGCGACCAGGCAGCCCTCGATCAGGCGATGCGGATCGAAGCGCATGATCTCGCGGTCCTTGCAGGTGCCGGGCTCCGATTCGTCGGCGTTGAGGACCAGGTAATGCGGCCGCTCGCCCTCCTGCTTGGGCATGAAGGTCCATTTGAGGCCGGTTGAAAAACCGGCCCCGCCGCGACCGCGCAGGCCCGAGGCCTTGATCTGGTCGCACAGCCACTCGGGGCCCTGGGCGATCATTTCGGCGGTGGCGTTCCACACGCCGCGCGCCTTGGCCCCCTCCAGGCGCCAGTCGTGCAGGCCGTAGAGGTTGGTGAAGATGCGGTCCTTGTCCTGGAGAATGCCGACCATGCGCGCCTCAGCCTTTGAAGCCGCGGGCGCGGCGGACGATGGAAAGGGCGAAGAGCGCCCAGCCCAGGGCGACGATCGCCAGGCCGGCCCAGATCGCCGCGTGGGGTAGGATGGCGGTGAAGCGAGCGGTGATCATCACCAGCGCGCCGATGAGGCAGGCGACGAAGCCGGCGGTGCGCGACGGGGAGCGCGGGCTTCCAGCCCGCTGTTCCTTTTGGGGCGCCGAGACATGCGGGCTGGAAGCCCGCGCTCCAGGCTCACCGTTGTCCGACGCCGCCGTCACGCCGCCACCCCGGGCAACGTCATCTTCTCCGCCCGCGACCCATCGTAGAGGGCGGGCTCGGTGAGGGTGAGCGGGCCGCCTTCGGGGGCGGAGCCTTGACGGCCGATAGAGGAGCCGGGCTCGGGATGCTTGCCGGCGGCGAGATCGTCCAGGATGGCGCCGAGAGTCTCGACCGTCAGGTCCTCGTAATAATAGTCGTGGATGGCGACCATGGGGGCGTTGGCGCAGGCGCCCATGCATTCCACCTCCTCCCAGGAAAAGCGGCCGTCGGCGGAGCAGCGGTCGCGCGGGCCGATCCTGGCCTCCAGCACGGATTTGAGCGCGCCGGCCCCGCGCAACATGCAGGGCGTGGTGCCGCAGACCTGGACGTGGGCGACCGATCCGACCGGCTCGAGCTGGAACATGGTGTAGAAGGTGACATTCTCGAACACCCGGATCACCGGCATGGAGAGCAGGTCGGCGACCACCCGCAGGGCCGGTTCGGGCACCCAGCCCTCCTGTTTCTGGACCAGCCACAACAAGGGGATCACCGCCGATTGCTGGCGCCCTTGCGGAAACCGGGCCATCCAGCCACGCGCCTCCTCCAGCCTCTCGGGCGTGAAGGCGAAGGCGGCCGGCTGATCCTTGGCGAGACGGCGGACGCTCACCGGTCGATCTCGCCGAACACGATGTCGAGGGAGCCCAGGATGGCGGCGACGTCGGCGAGCATGTGGCCGCGGTTCATCCAGTCCATGGCGGCCAAGTGGGGGAAGCCGGGGGCGCGGATCTTGCAGCGGTAGGGCTTGTTGGTCCCGTCGGCGATCAGATAGACGCCGAACTCTCCCTTGGGCGCCTCGACGCAGGCGTAGACCTCGCCGGCCGGCACATGATAGCCCTCGCTGTAGAGCTTGAAGTGGTGGATGAGCGCTTCCATGGACTGCTTCATCTCGGCCCGGCGCGGCGGCGTCGCCTTATGGTCGTCGGCCAGCACAAGGCCGGGCGTTTTACGCAAGACTTCAATGCACTGGCGCATGATCTTCACGGACTGGCGCATCTCCTCGACCCGGCACAGGTAACGGTCATAGCAGTCGCCGTGGACGCCCAGGGGGATGTCGAAGTCGAACTCGTCGTAGCAGGCGTAGGGTTGGTTGCGCCGCAGGTCCCAGGCGACCCCGGAGCCGCGCAGCATCACCCCGGTAAAGGCCCAGGCCAGGGCCTGATCGCGGCTGACCACCCCGATATCGACGTTGCGCTGCTTGAAGATGCGGTTGCCGGTGATCAGCACTTCGATGTCGTCGAGCTTCTGGGGAAAGGCCACGGCCCAGGCGTCGATGTCCTCGATCAGGGCGGCGGGGAGATCCTGGCGCACCCCGCCGGGGCGGTAATAGTTGGCGTGCATCCGCGCCCCCGAGGCCCGCTCGTAGAAGACCATGAGTTTCTCGCGTTCCTCGAACCCCCACAGCGGCGGGGTGAGGGCGCCGACATCCATGGCCTGGGTGGTCACGTTCAGCAGGTGGCTGAGGAGGCGGCCGATTTCGTCGTAGAGGACGCGGATGAGCTGGGCGCGGCGGGGAACCTCAAGCCCCATCAGGCGCTCGATGGCGAGGACGAAGGCGTGCTCCTGGTTCATCGGCGCGACATAGTCCAGGCGGTCGAAATAGGGGGTATTCTGGGTGTAGGGCCGCGCCTCGATCAGCTTTTCGGTGCCCCGGTGCAAGAGGCCGATGTGCGGATCGACGCGCTCCACCAACTCGCCGTCCAGCTCCAGCACCAGGCGAAGAACGCCATGGGCGGCCGGATGTTGCGGGCCGAAGTTGATGTTGAATTTGCGCACCGGCGTTTCCGGCGTCGGGCCGGTCTCGGGAATGTAGAGGGTGTCGCCGGCCGGGGCGTTGTCGCCGGTCATGGCGCGCCGCCTTCCTTTTCCTTGTCCGCCAGCTCGTAGGGATAGCCCTGCCCCGGCTTGGCGTAGGGGGCGCCTTCCCAGGGCGAGAGGAAGTCCCAGTCGCGGAACTCCACCGATTTCACCGGCTCATAGACCACCCGCTTCCATTCGTCGTCGTAGCGGACCTCCACATAGCCGGTCATCGGGAAGTCCTTGCGCATCGGATGGCCGTGGAAGCCATAGTCGGTGAGCAGGCGGCGCAGGTCCGGGTGGCCGGAGAAGAAGACGCCGTAGAGGTCGAAGGCCTCGCGCTCGAACCAGTCGGCGACCGGGAAGACGCCGGTGACCGAGGGAACGGCGGTGTCCTCGTCGGTCTCCACCTTGACCCGGATACGGCGGTTACGGGTCATCGACAGCAGGTGATAGACCACGTCGAAGCGCGCCGGCCGCTGGGGATAGTCGGCGCCGCACAGATCGATGAGCTGGGAAAACTTCAGCTCGGCGTGATCGCGCAGGAAGGTCAGGACATCGACGATCCGGTGGGCGGGGGCTGTGACGGTGAGCTCGCCGAAAGCCACCGCGTAGCCGCCGATCGCGCCGGCGCTGTCGGCCACGACCCGCTCGCCGAGGGCGGTCAGGTCCTCGTCGGACACCCGCCAGCTCATCGCTCGATGGTCCCGGTGCGGCGGATCTTCTTCTGGAGCTGCAGCACGCCGTAGACCAGGGCCTCGGCGGTGGGCGGGCAGCCGGGGACGTAGATGTCCACCGGCACGATGCGGTCGCAGCCGCGCACCACCGAATAGCTGAAATAATAGTAGCCGCCGCCGTTGGCGCAGCTGCCCATGGAGATGACGTAGCGCGGCTCGGGCATCTGGTCGTAGACCTTGCGCAGGGCCGGGGCCATCTTGTTGGTCAAGGTGCCGGCGACGATCATCACGTCGCTCTGGCGGGGGCTGCCGCGCGGCGCGAAGCCGAACCGCTCCATGTCGTAGCGCGGCATGGAGGCCTGCATCATCTCGATGGCGCAGCAGGCCAGGCCGAAGGTCATCCACATCAGCGAGCCGGTGCGCGCCCAGGTGATGAGGTCGTCGGCGGCGGCGACGATGAAGCCCTTGTCGGCCAGGGGCGCGCCAATGCCGTCGAAATAGGGGTCGTGGGCCCGCGGGTCGTAGCCCTCGACGGCGACCCGGCCGGCGCTTCCAGCGGCAATCAGGGTGTCGGGCGTGGCCGGAACGATCACTCCCATTCAAGCGCCCCCTTCTTCCATTCGTAGACGAAGCCGACGGTGAGGACGAACAGGAAGCCCATCATGCTCCAGAAGGCGAACTGCCCGGTGGCGTGGGGCAGCTTCATCAGGGCCACCGCCCAGGGGAAGAGGAAGGCCACTTCAAGGTCGAAGATGATGAACAGGATGGAGACCAGGTAGAAGCGCACGTCGAACTTCATCCGCGCGTCGTCGAAGGCGTTGAAGCCGCACTCGTAGGACGATGTCTTTTCCGCGTCGGGCGCGCCGGGCGCGACGAGCGCGGCGGCGAGGATGAAGGCCACGCCCAAGGCGCCGGCGATGGCGAAGAAGAACACGATCGGCAGGTACTGGAGCAGAAAGGTGTTCATGGAAGGCCCAAAGGTGGGGAGTCGTGCGGCGGTCTTCTAGACCATGGGCGCGGCAGGTTCAAACGGCGGTGGGGTTGATTTCGTCGGTCGAACCTCGCAATTGTGTAGGGAGAGACGAAATCATACACATCCATGCGCACCAATATCGACATCGATGACACCCTCATGGCCGCGACCCTCGCCGCCACAGGGCTTCGAACCAAGCGGGAGGCGGTCGCGCTTGGCCTCAAGACACTTTTGCGCTTGCGGCGGCAGGAAGAAATCCGGCCGCTTCGCGGCAAACTCGATTGGCAGGGCGATCTGGACGCCATGCGGACCGACCTGTGATCCTGGTCGATTCCAGCGTCTGGATCGATTATTTCCGAGGCCTCGCCACACCCCAATGCGAGCGGCTCGACGCACTGCTCGGCGGCGAACTCATCGCCACGGGGGATGTGATGTTGGCCGAGGTTCTTCAAGGCTTCTTACGCGATACCGAGTTCAATCGAGCGATGCGGGCGATGACCGCGCTGACGATCGTCGATATCGGCGGCGAGGCGATCGCCCTGGCCGCCGCCCGCAACTATCGGACCCTGCGCCGCCTGGGCGTCACGCCCCGCAAGACCATCGACACCCTGATCGCCACCCGCTGCATCGAAAGCGGGTATGCGCTGCTCTACAGCGATCGGGACTTCGATCCGTTCGTCGAACATCTGGGTCTGACGTCGGCGATGGCGCCTGGCGCCTGACCTCGGCGTCGGATCGACCGGCGGCGCAGCCGGCGCCTCAGGAGGCGGCGCGAACGAAGAACATGACCCACAAGACGGCCAGGGCCACATTGGCGGCGGCGAAGGCGGTCAGGCGGTGGAAGACGTTGTTGTAGGTCAGGTGGATGAGACTGTGCGCGACGCGAAGGGCGACGAAGGCCCAGGCCAGCCCCAGGACGGCGCCGTCCACGCGGCCGGTCACATAGAACATCAGGCAGACCGGAAAGAACAGGGTCGGCAGTTCGAGCAGGTTCATGTAGTTGCGATTGGGGATCGAGACTTGCGGCGGCACGGCGGCCGACTCGCCGAGCTTGAAATCCTCGGCCGTCACCTGGCCGGCGAAGGCGGCGCGAAAGCGGCGGATGGGGACCAGCAGCAGAACCGCGAAGGTCAGAGCGGCCATGGCGCCCATGGGCCCGAAGATGAGAGTCTGGTTCATGCGCACCCCCGCCAGCGTCAGGACTCCTTTCTAGCGAGGGGCGAGGGGCCTCGCAACGACGCGGGCCCGCCTCCTCGCCCCAGGGCCACGTTCAGCCACGCGATCAGGTCGCCCTCCACCGCTTCGCGACAGGTCTCGTTGAAGAGTTCGTGGCGGGCGCCGGGCCAGACGCGGTGGTCGATCCCGGTGAGGCCGGCGGCCTCCCAGCCGGCGATCAAGGCGCGGGCGACGGCCTGACCGGGGCCGGTCACCGGATCGCGGCCGCCCGAGAGGACGAGAATCGGCAGGTCGGGGCGGACCTGGGCCAGACGGGGATCGCGCCTCGCCCCGGCCGCCAGGGCGAACATCGAGGCGGTGGACGCCTCACCCACCGCGAAGCCGCACAGGGGGTCGGCGATATAGGCGTCGACATGCGCCTCGTCGCGGCTGAGCCAGTCGAACGGCGTGCGGGCCGGCGCGAAGGTCGCGTTCAGGGCTTCCAGCCCGACCGGGGCGCCGGAAGCCAGCATGGCCTCCAGCAGCGCATCCAAGGCCGCGGTTCC
>JBBRQW010000058.1:0-17503 GCA_038225765.1 Caulobacterales bacterium
CGGGCCAGCGCGAGCGGTCCACCCCGATATAGCGCACGATTTCGATCGGACTGGCCGGGGCCGCGGAGACCGCGGACCTCTCGCCCCCAAACGCCTCGGGAGCGGGCGCCATCGCCTCGGCGGCGACCGGCGGCGGCGGGGGGGAGGGCGGAGGCGGCGGGGGCGGGCCTTGCCGGCTCATCGTGGAGCACGCCGCGCAAAGCGCCAGTATCGCCAACCCCGGCGCGGTCGCCCCCGCCCCGCCGATCGGCCGCCGCATCAGCGCATTCATTCGCCGCCCCCGATCCGACCCCGACCCCGCGCGCCTCCGCCACAATGGCCCGTTCATTTGGAGCGGTCAATCCGAGGGCGCGCGCTACTCGGCGAGGCTCGCCGCCGGCCAGTCGATGGCCGCGACCTTGGGCAGGAGAACGCCCCAGGCGAGCGCGCCCAGCAGGGAGACGCCCGCCGCGACCGCCAGGGCCCAGACATAGTCACCGGTGCGATCGATCAGCCAGCCGGTGACCAGCGGGCCGACGATGCCGGCGGCATTGCCGAGACAGTTCTGGAACCCGACCCACTTGCCGGCCGCGCCCGGTCCGGCCAGGGTCTGACCGATGGAAAAGACCATAGGCGACTGAAAGCCCATGAAGACGGCGACGGCGAGGAGGCTTCCCACCGCCAACATCGGTCCGCCGACGGCGCAGGCCAGAAGGCAGACGGCGACACCCAGGTTTCCGGCGACCATGGTGGTTTTGCGCACGCGGTTGGCGCTGGCCCCGGTGGCCATCCAGCGATCCGACGCCCAGCCCACCGCCATCGCGGCGGCGGCATAGACCACGTAGATCAGGCCGCCGATCTCGGCCATGTTCACCAGGGAAAAGCCGCGCCCCTTGACCAGGTAGAGGGGCAGCCAGAACACCACCAGATACAAGGCGTAGTTGGAACAGAAATGGCCCAGGGCGGCGCCCCAGGCGGCGCGGCGGCGCGCGATGGCGGCGAAGGAGGGCGCCGGCCCGGTCGGCGATCGCGGCGCCGGGTCGCCCTGGGCGCGCCGCGCGGTCGCCAGCCACGGCCAAAGCCAGACGAGCGAGGCCAAGCCGAATAGAATGAACACCGCGCGCCAGCCGAAATGAGCCATGAGCAGCCCGCCGGCCAGAGTCCCGAAGGCGGGACCGAGCGCCACTCCGGCCCCGATCGCGCCGTTGGCCGCCCCCAGCCGGTGCGGCGGCAGGGCCTGGGCGAGCAGCTTCGAACTGCAGGGAAAGAAGGCGCTCTCGCCCAAGCCCAGCAGCAGGCGCAGGCCAAGCAGCACGGCGAAGCCGCCGGCGAGGCTCGTCAGCACGGTGGCCGAAGCCCAGACCGCCAGCCCCAGGGCGAGGACGCGGGCGGCGCCGGTCCGCTCGGCCATCCAGCCAGCCAGGAGCTGGCAGGGTGTGTAGGTCCAGAAGAAGGCCGACAGCAGGACGCCCACCTGCGAATTGGTAAGCCGCAGCGCGTCCTTGATCAGCGGCGCCGCGGTGGCGATGGCCCCGCGATCGACATAGTTGATGAAGACCGCGACCGCGAGCAGGCCGACCACGATCCTGGTGGCGCGGTCGGCTCTTGGAAACGCCGTCACGACGCTGGCGATCAACGCTTAAATCCCCCTCCCCGCGCCGCGGGCGGCCCGCGATCGGGCCTACGGTCGCCCGGTCCGTTCACGAAGGCAAGAAGAAAGGGCCGCTCCGATGCCGGAGCGGCCCTTGTTGTCAGAGGTTGGCGGCTTGCCTACCAGCGGCGACGCCACGGCCGGGCGCGCCAGCCTGGACGCCAATAGTTCCGATGATTCCAGTACCAGGACCGGTAGGGCCGATAGGCCCAGCGGCCCCCGACCCACACCCACGGGTTGTACCAGGAGGGGCCGGCGTAGACGACGCCCGGCCCGTAGCCGCCGTAGGCGAAAGCGGGCGCGCCGCCGCGGACCAGGTAGCCCGGCGGGCAACCCCCGCCGCCGCCGCTGGAGCTTGAGCCTATGGCAGCGCCGGTCCCGGCGCCCAGGGCGCCGCCGACGATCGCCCCGCCGGCGTGGCTGCCGCGGCCGGCGATGCTGGATCCGACCACCGCGCCCAGGACGCCGCCGATAATGGCCCCGGCGGCGGTGTTGTTGTTGCGCCGGTCGATGCAGTTCTGCGCCGCCCAGGCGTCATAGCGCTGAGCGTATTCCTGGTCGGTCTGTTGCGAGCGGTCGTCATAGGTGGCGCCGCCCTGATCGTCATAGCCGGGCGGCGGCGGGGCGTACTGTCCCTGAGGCGGCCCGGCGTCGTTGTATTGGCCCTGGTTGTCGTACTGGCCGGAATTGTCGTAGCCTTGGGCCGGTTGGGCCGAGGCTAGGGTGGCGTCCCCGATCATGGCCGCCGCCGAGATCGCGGCGAGCCCCAATCCGGTGGCTTTGCTGAGGTTTCTGGGTGTCATCGTATCTCCTTTGTCGTCGCGCGGAGAGTCCCGCCGACGGAATCTGGCTGGAGGGTAACGTCCGTCGGCCAGGAGTGTTGCAGAGAACGGGTGAACCCAAGGTGAATAGGTGCGCCCGACCCCGAACCGGGCTACTCCAGCCGAAAGTTCGATTCAAGTCGAAGGTGCGATGGCCGAGGGCGGGAGACAGGGCAAGGACGGCGCGCGCCTCGCCGGCCTGGTGCTCGCCGGCGGCCGCTCCAGCCGGTTCGGCGGCGAAAAAGCCGTGGCGCGACTGGCTGGAAAACCCCTTCTGGCCTGGAGCCTTGCGGCCCTGGACGCCTGGTGCGCGCCGGTCGCGGTGAGCGCGGCGGCGCGAAGCGAGGCGGCGGCGCTGGCCCGCTCGCGCGGGATGGCGGTGCTCACCGACCATCCGGCCCACGCCCAGGGCCCCCTGGCGGGAGTCACGGCGGGGCTCGCCTGGGCGGCGGCGGGCGGCCTGGGGGCCCTCGTCACCCTGCCCTGCGACACCCCCCTGGTCGGGCCGGCCGAGATCGAGGCCCTGATCGCCGCCCTGGGCGCCGCGCCCGCCGCCTATGCGGTGAGCCCGGAGGGGCCGCAGGGCCTGTGCGCCATCTGGCGGACTCGCCTCGCCGGCGATCTGGCGGCGGCCCTGGCCGGCGGCGCTCATCCGCCGGTGTGGGATCTTCTGGCCAAGGTCGGCGCCCGCGCCGTCCCGTTCGAAGACCCCCATCCCTTCGCCAACATCAACCGGCCGGAGGATCTGGCGCGGCTGGCGGCGGCGCTCGTCCAGAATCCACTCGAAACACCATAACCTCAAACGAGAACCCCCATGTCACTGAAACTCTACGCCCACCCCTTCTCGTCCTACTGCCAGAAGGTGCTGATCGCCCTCTATGAGAACGGCACGGCGTTCGAATACCGGACGCTGGAGGACAAGGGCGCGGCGGCGGAACTGGCGGCGCTGTGGCCTCTGAAGCGCTTTCCCCTGTTGGTCGATGACGGCCGCCCGGTCATGGAGGCCAGCATCATCGTCGAGCATCTCGACCTCCATCATCCCGGCGCCGTCAGACTGGTGCCCGAGGACGCCCGCGCCGCCCTTCCCGTCCGCCTGATGGACCGGTTCTTCGACAACTATGTCATGACGCCGATGCAGAAGACCGTGGGCGACCGCCTGCGAGCGGAGGCCGACCGCGACCCTTACGGCGTGGCCGAGGCGCGCCGCGCGCTGGAGGCCGCCTACCAGTGGCTGGACGAGGCGATGGGCGGCCGGGAATGGGCGGCCGGCGAGGCCTTCTCCCTGGCCGACTGCGCCGCCGCCCCGGCCCTCTTCTACGCCGACTGGACCCACCCTATCGATCCGGCGTTCACGCAAGTCCACGCCTATCGCCGCCGCCTGCTCGCCCGCCCCGCCTTCGCCCGCGCCATCGACGAAGCCCGCCCCTACCGCGCCTACTTCCCGCTTGGGGCGCCGGATCGGGATTGACAGGGGCGCGGCGGCGGCCCCGCCTCAAAACACCACCACCGACCTGATGCTCTCCCCCGCCCGCATCAACTCGAAGCCCTTGTTGATATCCTCCAGAGCCAAGGTGTGGGTGATGAGGGGGTCGATGACGATCTTGCCTTCCATGTACCAGTCGACGACGCGGGGCACGTCGGTGCGGCCCCGGGCCCCGCCGAAGGCCGTGCCGCGCCACACCCGGCCGGTGACCAGCTGGAAGGGGCGGGTGGCGATCTCCTCACCCGCCGCGGCGACGCCGATGATCACGCTCTCGCCCCAGCCGCGATGGCAGCACTCCAGGGCCTGGCGCATGGTCGCCACGTTGCCGATGCACTCGAAGGAGAAATCGGCCCCGCCGCCGGTGAGGTCAACGATTGCCTCCACCACCTTGTCGCGCCCCACCGCGTCCGGATTGATGAAGTGGGTCAGGCCGAAGGCGCGCGCCATCGCCTCGCGGGCGGGATTGAGATCGACCCCGACGATCCTGTCGGCCCCGGCCATCCGCGCGCCCTGCAGCACGTTGAGGCCGATGCCGCCCAGGCCGAACACCACGACATTGGCCCCCGGCCACACCTTGGCGGTCCAGATGGCCGCCCCCACCCCGGTGGTGACCCCACAGCCGATGTAGCAGATCTTGTCGAACGGGGCGTCGGGGCGGACCCTGGCCAGGGCGATCTCCGGCAGCACCGTGTGGTTGGCGAAGGTCGAACAGCCCATGTAGTGGAAGAGCGTCTCGCCGCGACACGAGAACCGGCTCGTCCCGTCGGGCATGACGCCCTGGCCCTGGGTGGCGCGGATGGCGGTGCACAGGTTGGTGCGCCGCGACAGGCACGACTTACACTGGCGGCATTCGGGGGTGTAGAGCGGGATGACGTGGTCGCCGGCCTTGACCGTGGTCACCCCTTGGCCGACCTCCAACACCACGCCCGCGCCCTCGTGGCCGAGGATGGCGGGGAAGAGGCCCTCCGGATCGCCGCCGGAGAGGGTGAATTCGTCGGTGTGGCAGATTCCGGTCGCCTTGATCTCCACCAGCACCTCGCCGGCGCGGGGACCCTCCAGATCGACGGTCTCGATGGAGAGCGGCTGGCCCGCCTTCCAGGCGACGGCGGCGCGGGTCTGCATGGCGAGAGGCTCCTGGATTTCAGCGCTCCGCTGTAACCTTTTCGAGGCCGGCCCGCCAAGCACCGAGCACCTTGGCGAGGGTCGTCGGCGGTTCAAGCAGCAGGGGTTCGGCCAAGACGCGCACGAAATCCTTTTGGCTCTCGGCCGTCAGGTATTCCACCGGCGACTTGCCATCGACGCGGGCCAGGAGAAGGCCGGGAAGGAGGGAGGCGGCGCGCGCCTCCAGCGCCAGGCGCGGCTCCCAGTCCACCCGTTGGAGGTAGGCCTCGGCCAGGGCGGTGAAACTGGCCGCCAGCCCGGCGCGCGCGGCCGGAACCGCCAGGGTCTTGAGCAGCAGATGGTTGAGGCAGAAGGCCAGGTCGAAGGCCGGGTCGCCCCACCCGGCGGTCTCGGCGTCGAGGAAGACCGGGCCGGCAGGGCCGACGAGGATGTTCTTGGGGCTGACGTCGCCATGGACCAGGGTCAGGCGGGTGGCGGCGGTGCGTTCCACCAGCGCGCGCAGGGCGACCGCGACCCTGGGCCGCCGCTTCGCCGTCGCTAGCAGATAGGCGTCCAGGCGCAGGGCGAAAAAGATGGCGTCGCTTCGAAAGCGCTCGGCGATGTCGGCGCGCCCGGCCGCGCCGGCGTGGATGCGCCCCAGCCGCTCGCCCACGGCGCGGGCGGCGGCGACGTTGACCTCGCCTGCCAGGAGCTGGCGTTTCCACAAGGGGTGGTCGGCCTCCGGTAGGAATTCCATGGCCAGAAAGCCGCGCTCGGCGTCCACCGCCAGGGGTTCGGGAGCACTGCCCGGAACGAGGGCGCGCGCGGTCTCGAACCAACGATATTCGTAGAGGGCCCGGCCCACCGGCGCGCGCCAATCGTCGGCCACGTTCAGTTTGGGCAAGGCCCGCTTGACGCAGATCGACCGGCCGCCCACGTCCACCCGCCAAACGTCGCAGGACACGCCGCCGGCGAGGGGCGTCCAGCGTTGATGAGGGCTGGTCAGGCCCATGCCCGCCACGAACCCCCCAAGTTCCCCATACATTTGAGCGCGTTGAGCATCGCCTGGCGTCGGCGTCATTACCGGTAGACCTCCCGGCGATTGCCGATCCGCACAACCAGGATGCACACCGCGCCGTCCTGAATATCGGCGATAACACGATAGTCGCCGACGCGGTATTTCCACAGGCCTCCCAGCTTCGCGCCCCTGAGCGCTTCGCCGAGGCTCCGCGGATCGTCCAGTCTGGCCACCCGCTCGGTGAGGAAATTCAGGATGGGCCGCGCGATCCGCCGATCAAGTTTGCCTAACTCCTTGGCGGCGGCGGGATCGAACTCAATCCTCCAGGCCAAGGGTCTCGATCACCTCTTCCAGCGGAATCGCCTTGACGCGGCCGGCGCGCAGGTCCGCCAGCCGCTGTTCGGCCAGATAGAGGTCCTCCAGGTCGCCGAGATGTTCCAGGATGGCTTCGCGGGCGTAGAAAGTCTTGGTTCGCCCGGTGGCGGCGGCCAGAGCGGTCAGGCGATTCTCGATTTCCGGAGAAAGTCGGATAGCGAGCATGGCGAACTCCCGTGGCTATACATGTATAACGCCGTTGGGCTGGCGCGCCAAGGGGGCGTCAGGCTGCGCGTGCGAGGCCCTGGCGCTTTGGTGGGATGGAGATGGCCAGCGACATTCGTCTTGACGGCAAGATCATTCGCGCCCCCATGAACGGCGACGAGAGGATGGGAGGGGCCATGACCGCCGAAACCGTCGCCTGGCCGGCGAAGACGCGCGAAGTGCGCAACGCCTACCAGGATTCCACCCGCTGGAACGGCTTTGAGTTTCGCGACGGCGACGTCGTGGTCGCCACCTGGGCCAAGACCGGGACGACCTGGACCCAGCAGATCGTCTGGCAACTGCTGAACGGCGCGCCCGAGGGGACTTTCGACACAGGCCAGTGCCCGTGGGTCGATATGCGCCCGCCGGATTACGCCCAGATGATCGCGGCGGTGAAGGCCCAGACCGGCCGGCGCTGCCTCAAGACCCACCTGCCCATCGACGCGCTCGTCTACAGCCCGATGGCGAAATACATCTTTGTCGGCCGAGACGCCCGGGACGTGGCCTGGAGCGCCTACAACCACCAGGCTGGCTACACCGACGCCGCGATGGCCATGCTGAACGAGACGCCGGGGCGGGTCGGTCCGCCGGCGGCGCGGCCCACCGGCGATGTCCGCCAATACTATCTCGATTTCCTCGAGCACGACGAGTGGCCGGGATTTGGCGGCAATCCGTTCTGGGCCCACACCCAAGGCTGGTGGGACGCGCGCCATCTGCCCAACCTGCTGCTGGTCCATTTCGCCAATCTCAAGGCCGATCTCGCCGGCGAGGTCCGCCGAATCGCCGACTTTATCGGCGTCACGCTCAGCGAGGCAATGCTGCCGGCGATCCTCGCCCATTGCGATATCGACTACATGCGCAAAGGCGCGGCGACCGGGCGGATGGCCACGACGTGGAAGGACGGCTCCGCCACCTTCTTCAACCGGGGAACCAACGGCCGCTGGCGCGACGTGCTCAGCCCGGCCGAGATCGCCCGCTGCGACGAAGTGGCGGCGCGGCGTCTGACCGCCGACTGCGCCCACTGGCTGAAGACCGGGCGCCCGCCGGACTGACCCCCGTCTAAAACGCCCGCTTCAACTCCTCCGCCAGATCCGTCCGCTCCCAGGAAAAGCCGCCGTCCGCCTCCGGCGCGCGGCCGAAGTGGCCGTAGGCGGCGGTGCGGGCGTAGATGGGGCGGTTGAGTTTCAGGTGCTCTCGGATGGCGCGGGGGGTCGCGCCGCCGATGAGCTGCGGCAGAATGGCTTCGAGGCGGGCCGGATCGACCTCGCCGCCCCGGTGCAGATCGACATAGAAGCTCAAGGGATGGGAGACGCCGATGGCGTAGCCGATCTGGATGGTGCATTTCTCGGCCAGGCCGGCGGCGACCACATTCTTGGCCAGGTAGCGGCAGGCGTAGGCGCCCGAGCGGTCAACCTTGGTGGGGTCCTTGCCCGAAAAGGCGCCGCCGCCGTGCGGGGCCGCCCCGCCGTAGGTATCGACGATGATCTTGCGCCCGGTGAGGCCGCAGTCGCCGTCCGGCCCGCCGATCTCGAAGACGCCGGTGGGATTGAGGTGCCAGGCGGTCTCGTTAGTGACGAACCCGTCTGGCAGAACGCCCAGGATGTAGGGCCGCACGATGGCGTCCACGTCGGCGGTGGAAAGGGTTTTCCGGTGCTGGGTGGAAAGGACGATGGAAGCGGCGCGAACCGGCTTGCCGTTTTCATAGACCAGGGTCACCTGGCTCTTGGCGTCCGGCTCCAGGCCGAGGCCGGGGTCGGCGTGGCGGGCGGCGGCCAGGGCGCGCAGGATGTCGTGGGAATACTGCAGGGTGGCCGGCATCAGCTGCGGCGTCTCGGCGGTGGCGTAGCCGAACATGATCCCCTGATCGCCCGCCCCCTCGTCCTTGTTGCCCGCCGCATCGACGCCGACGGCGATGTTGGCGGACTGGTCGTGCAGGTAGCAGGCGTAGTCGGCGGTCTTCCAGTGGAAGCCTTCCTGCTCATAGCCGATGTCCCTGACCGCCGCGCGGACCTTCTCCTCCAGGGTGGCGATCACCGCCTCCGGTCCGCGCACCTCGCCGGCCAGGACGATGCGGTTGGTGGTGACCAGGGTCTCGCAGGCGACTCGGGCGACCGGGTCGGCGGCCAGGAAAGCATCGACCACGGTGTCGGAGATGCGGTCGGCCACCTTGTCCGGGTGCCCTTCCGATACGCTCTCGCTGGTGAACAGATAACTGGCGCGGGAAGGATTCATGGAAACTCGTTTGCCTGGGTCTTCTGGTCTGGCGCGGCGCGGCGCGTAGCATGAAACTCGCGGAAGGGATATAAGGCTTTTGTTATATGAGCTCCGGCTGTCCACCGCCGGCTTATCGGAAGGAGAAGCGTCATGCGCATCGCCCTGTCCCTGATCGTAGCCTTTTGCCTCGCCGGGTGTGGCCGGGCGCAAAACGGCGCCGCCATGCGCCTGACTTCGACCGCCGTCGGCGCGGACGGGGCGATCGCGGCGCGCCAGAGCGCCTACGGGCAAAACCTTTCGCCGCCGCTGGCGTGGGCGCGCGTGGCCGGCGCCAGAACCTACGCCGTCATTCTCGAAGATCCCGACGCGCCAGGACCGCGCCCGTTCGTTCATTGGACGATCTGGAACATTCCCGGCGACTTGACGGCCCTCCCCGAGGGCCTGCCGCCGGGCGTCCGTTTGCAAGTCCCGACCGGCGCCATGCAAGGCGCCAACGACGCCGGAGGAACCGGTTATTTTGGGCCCAAGCCGCCCAGCGGCGTCCATCGCTACCGCTTCCAGGTCTTCGCCTTGGATGCGCCGTTGAACCTGCCGGCCGGAGCGGGGCGAAGCGCTCTGTCAACGGCCATGAACGGCCATGTCGTCGCCAGGGGCGAGCTCGCGGGAACCTTCGCCGCGCCGTAGGGGAATTAAAGCCCCTTGGCCGTCGAACTTGCCTTGAGGACAAAGGGCGCGTGGGCCGGCGTCATGATCTTCGCGATGTCCCTGAAAATCGAAACCGACACGCCCGGCTCGGGCGTGTCGCGCTGCAGGGTCACCCAGGCGACGATCGTCGCCCCGGTGGCCGGAAAATAGTAGTTGGAGGTATTGTAGCCGGGAAGGCCGCCGGTATAGCCAAACCAGCCGGCGCTGCAGCCGATCCCCAGCCCGAAGGCCCGATTGCCCTGGCCGGTGGAAATGCAGTCGAGGCGCGCCCGCTGCGTCGCCGCCCCGCTGGTCTTTCCCGTGACATAGAGAGCCACCCAGCGCTTCATGTCGGTGAGATCGGAGATCATCTCACCCGCCGAGCCCATCAGTGAGACCGGGATCGTGCCGCTGACATCCGTCCAGCCGCCTCGTTTGTCGAGTTCATAGCCATGCGCCCACGGCTCGGGCATCGCCTGGGTCGCCGGATAGCTGGTCTGCGTCAGTTTGAACGGCCCCAGCAGGCGCTTGTCGATCTGGTCGGCGACGGTGTCCCCGGTCACGCTGGCGACGATGAGGCCAAGAAGCAGGTAATTGGTATTGCTGTAGTTGAAGGCGGCGCCCGGCGCGAAATAGGGCTTCTGCTTCACCGCCCAGCCGATGATGGTGCGCGGATTGACGGTCATGTCCGGCTTCATGGCCATGCGCTTGAACTCCGGCGTGTCGTAGCCCTCGAAGAGGCCGCTGCGCATCTGGCACAGCTCCCGAACGGTGATGTGCTGGGCGCCCGGAATGGTCACGCCGAGCGAGAGGCGGCTGATTGGGTCGTCGAGACTCAGCTTGCCCTCGTCCACCAGCTGCAGAAGCACGCTGATCACGAAGGTCTTGGTGTTGCTGCCGATGCGGAAATGGTCGTCGCGCGTGAGCGGCCGGCCGGTGGCCAGATCCGCCTTGCCGAAGGCGCGCACATAGGCGCCGCCCTTGCCGTCCCAGACGCCGATGAGCACGCCCGGAACCGGGGTCACGCCGCCAAAGGCGCGGCGCTCCTTCTCCACCGCTTTGGCGATGGCCGATTGCACGGCCGGATCGGCCGCCGAGACCTGGGTGGGAGCGGCGGCGACCGGGGCGGCGGGGTTAAGGGCGACGCCCAGCGCCAGCGCGGGGCCTACGAACGCGATGCGGGCCATGGTCTCCCCCCTGAAGCCTTCACCTTCGCATCATGGCGCCATCGACGGCCAATGGCCACGGGAAACCGCTTTAGCCCCAGGCACCGCTTTAGCCCCAGGCGGTGAAATCCCGCGCCGCCTCGCTCCACGCGCCGACGATGGCGTGGGCGCCGGCCTCGCGCAGACGGGGGATGTCGCCGGGCGAGATGTGGCCACCGGCGGTCAGGGCCCAGACGCTCATGCCGGCGGCGCGGGCGGCCGCGACGCCGTTGACGCTGTCCTCGATGGCCAGGCAGCGGGCGGGCGCGACGCCCAGGCCGGCGGCGGCGAGGAGAAAAAGGTCGGGTTCCGGCTTGCCCCGCGCCACCTGGTCGCCCGCATAGACATGCGGGGCGAAAGCCTCCCACAAACCCACCCGCCGCAGCTTGCGTTCCAGAAAGACCGAATGGCTGGAGCTGGCCACCGCCTTGGGTCGGCCAAGGGCGGCCACCGCCGCCGCCGCGCCGGCCACCTCGGCAAGGCGCTCGTCCACCGCGCGGCCGAGGGCCTCGCCGTGCAGCCGGCGAAAATCGGCGGGCAGCGGCGCGCCCAGGGCGGCGAGGCGATCGGCGTCCAGGGCGGCGAAAAAGGCGTCGTTGGGCAGGCCCATGAATCGGCGGCAGAATTCCTCGCGCTCGTAGGTCATGCCGACATCGGCCAGGGCCGCCAGCTCCACCTCGAGGGCCAGCACCTCGCTGTCGACCAGGCAGCCGTCGCAGTCGAAGATCACGGCGTCGAACAAGGGGCCTCCATCTCAAAATCGAGTCGGATCGCGGTGGATGGTCTTTCGCCCCGTTTAAGCGGCGGCGCCATAGGCGGCGGCGCTATTGTTGGCTATCGGTGGCGCCCGACCACTGCTTTGGAGACGATCATGGACGGCGCCGGCCCCCCCCGAACCCCCTTCGACCCCGCCCTTCTGGCCCAGGCCCCCAATATCCTGAAGGCGACGATCGAGGCCGGCGATCTTTCCGGCGCGGTGACCCTGATCTGGCGGGCCGGGGAAATCGTCCAGGTCACCGCCCAGGGGCTGGCGGACATCGCGGAAAACCGTCCGATGACGCGGAACACCCTGTTCCGCATCGCCTCGATGACCAAGCCGGTCACCTCGGTCGCCGCCTTGATGCTGATGGAGGAAGGCAAGCTGGCCCTCGGCGATCCGATCGAGCGCTGGGCCCCGGAGTTCGCCGACATGCGGGTGCTGAAGAATGCCACCGGGCCGCTCGGCGACACCTATCCTTCGCCCCGGCCGATCACGGTCGAGGATCTGATGACCCACCGCGCCGGCCTCGCCTACGGCTTCACCGCGATTGGGCCGATCGCCCATGCCCACCAAGCGGAATTGGGCGATGTGCTGAACATAAACACCGCGCCGGACGACTGGATGAAGGCCCTGGCGAGCCTGCCGCTTTCCTATCCGCCGGGCCAGCGCTTCCACTACAGCCACGCCACCGACGTGCTGGGTTTCCTGGTCGGGCGGATCGCCGGCATGAATTTCCGCCGGTTCCTGATGGAGCGGATCTTCCAGCCGCTCGGCATGAGCGACACCGACTTCTACATTCCGCCGGACAAGCGTGGGCGCGCCGCCGTGGTCTATAGCCAGGACGAGAAATCCGGCGCCCTGGAACCGGTCGAATTCACCCGCCACGACACGCCGCCGGCCTTCTGCGGCGGCGGCGGGGGCCTCGTCTCCACCGCCGACGATTACCTGAAGTTCGCCCGCCCTCTCTTGAACGGCGGCGAGGCGGATGGGACGCGGTTGCTTAAGACCGACACGGTGAAGCTGATGACCGCCAATCGCCTGACCCAGGCGCAGCGCGAGATCGAGTTTCTGGGCCTGCCGTTCTGGACCGGCCAGGGATTCGGCCTGGGCCTGTCCACGATCACCGACGCGGCGGCGCACGCCTGGATGGGCGCGGGATCGACTGGATCGTTCGGCTGGCCCGGCGCCTTCGGCACCTGGTGGCAGGCCGATCCGACCGAGGACATGGTGGCGATCTATCTGATCCAGAACTCCATGCCGCTCGGCCCCGAAGCGGTCGCCAACCTGGGCGAAACCCAGCGGATGGGCGCCCGCCTGGCTCTGCCGCTGTGGCAGAAGCAGGTCTACGCGGCGCTGGGAAAGTAGGGTCAGCGCACCGTCACTTCAGCACCCTGGCGAGGAAGGCCCCGCCGAGCCGCAGGCCCACCTCGTCGATGCTGTGGCCGAGGCCCGGCGAGACGTGTCTCTCCACCGCGAAACCGAGCCGCGTCAGGGCAGCCCTGGCGTGATGGAAGGCGGCGATCGGGATCATCGGGTCGGCGTCGCCGTGGACCAGGAGAATGGGCGGCCGGGTCCGCGTCTCGCCCGCCAGCTCCGCCCCGTCGGCCAGCATGCCGGAATAGCCGACGACGCCCGCCAAGGCCGGTTCGCGCCTGACCCCCACATGCAGGGCCATCATCGTCCCCTGGCTGAAGCCGACCAGGGCCACGCGGGCCTCGCCGAGCCCGTGACGGGCCAGCTCGGCGTCGATGAAGTCATTCAGGACCGGGGCCGCCCGCCGCGCCCCCGCCGCCCGCGCCTGGGCGTCCAGGCTGGAAAGTCCCCACCACTGATACCCGCCCGGCGCGCCGGGGCACGGCTCGGGGGCGTTGGGCGAGACGAACGCGGTGCTGGGCAGGGCGCCCCGCCAATAGGGAACCAGCCCAATCAGGTCGGCCCCGTTGGAGCCGTAGCCGTGCAGCAGGATGACCAGGGATGTCGCCGCGCCGCCCGAGGCCGGGGGAACGCGAGGGCCGTCGAGGACGGGAGGGTTGGTCATGCCACGCCTCCTGCGGCAAGCGCGCGGTCGCGGTCAAGCGGTCTCGACGCCTCGGCGCCTGCGGCTCGGCACGGTCAGCGAAGGCGAGACGCTCGAAGACGCCGTCGCCAACCTGCGCGAGGCGGTGGGGCTTTATCTGGAAGAATTTCCTCTCTCCGCCCACGGGGCGATTCGCTGACGCTCAAAGCCTGAGAAGGGGATGTTCGCTCTCAGCTATCCAGAAAGCTCCGCAACTTCCGGCTACGGCTGGGGTGCTTGAGCTTGCGCAGGGCCTTGGCCTCGATCTGGCGGATGCGCTCGCGGGTGACACTGAACTGCTGGCCGACTTCCTCCAGGGTGTGGTCGGTGTTCATGCCGATGCCGAAGCGCATGCGCAGCACCCGCTCCTCGCGGGGGGTGAGGGAGGCCAGCACCCGGGTGGTGGTCTCGCGCAGGTTGGACTGGATGGCCGCGTCGATGGGCAGGATGGCGTTCTTGTCCTCAATGAAGTCGCCCAGGTGGCTGTCCTCCTCGTCGCCGATCGGAGTCTCCAGGCTGATCGGCTCCTTGGCGATCTTGAGCACCTTGCGCACCTTCTCCAGCGGCATGGCCAGCTTCTCGGCCAGCTCCTCGGGGGTGGGCTCGCGGCCGATCTCGTGCAGCATCTGGCGGGAGGTGCGGACGATCTTGTTGATGGTCTCGATCATGTGCACCGGGATGCGGATGGTGCGCGCCTGGTCGGCGATCGAGCGGGTGATGGCCTGGCGGATCCACCAGGTGGCGTAGGTGGAAAACTTGTAGCCGCGCCGGTACTCGAACTTGTCCACCGCCTTCATCAGGCCGATGTTGCCTTCCTGGATCAGGTCCAGGAACTGCAGGCCGCGGTTGGTGTATTTCTTGGCGATCGAGATCACCAGCCGCAGGTTGGCCTCGACCATCTCCTTCTTGGCCTGGCGCGCCTCGCGCTCGCCCTTCTGCACGGTGTGGACGATGCGGCGGTAGTCGTCGATCGGCACCCCCGACTCGGAGGCCAGGGCGGCGATCTCCCGGCGGATGGCGCCGATCTGGACGGCGTCGTTCTCGGTGAACTTGGTCCAGCGCACCCCCAGGGCGGCGACCGTCTCGCACCAGGCCGGATTCATTTCCGAGCCGAAATAGGCCTTGAGGAACTCGGGCCGCGAAATGCCGTAGCTGTCGGCGGCGCGCAGCAAGCGGCCCTCCAGGCCCATCAGGCGGTTGTTGATGGCGTAGAGCTGCTCGACCAGGGCCTCGATGCGGTTGTTGTTGAGCTTCAGGGTCTTGAGGTGATGGACGATGGTGGTGTTGGCCGCCTCATAGGCCTTGCGGTCGGCCGCCGAGAGGTCGCCGCCCTTGAGGCGGTGGTCCACCAGCCGCTCCTGCAGGCGGCGGAAGGCCTCGAACTCGGCGGCGATGGCGTCAAGGGTGGCCATCACCCCCTCGCGCAGCTCGCCTTCCATGGCGCTGATGGTAGGGCCGGCCCCGTCGTCGAAATCGTCCTCGTCGGCCTGGGCGGCGGCGATGCGGGCGGCGTCGGCCTCCTCGGGGCTCTGGTCGGCGGGCGGCGGCTCGGCGGCGACCTTGGCGTCTTCCGCCTCCCCGGCCACCGCCGCGTCCGACAAAGCCTGGGCGACCTGACCGCCGTAGGTCTGTTCGAGATCGATCACCTCGCGCAGCAGGATGCGGCCGCCGGAGAGCTCCTCGCGCCACACCATGATGGCCTCAAAGGTGAGGGCGCTTTCGCACAGGCCGCGGATCATGGTGTCGCGGCCGGCCTCGATGCGCTTGGCGATGGCGATCTCGCCTTCGCGCGACAAGAGCTCCACCGAGCCCATTTCGCGCAGATACATGCGAACCGGATCGTCGGTGCGGTCGAAGGCGCTCTGCTTGTCGGCCGCCTCGGCGACGGCGGTCTCTTCGCGGACCACCACCTCGGTGGCCTCGGCGACCTCCTCCTCGGCCTCGACCACATTGACCCCCATTTCCGAGAGCATGGCCAGGGTGTCCTCGATGGCCTCGGAGGTGACCTCCTCGGAGGGCAGGACCTTGTTCAGCTCGTCCATGGTGACGTAGCCGCGCGCCTTGGCCTGCTTGAGGAACTTCTTGACCCCGGCGTCGGTGAGATCGAGCAGGGGCCCGTCGCTGACGGGGGGGGCTTCGGCTTCGGGGGCCTCGGCGGCGGTCACTGCGGTCATCAACTTCTCCGGCGTCGGCGGCGGCGCCCGTCCTAAGCGCCACCCCGTATATAGTGATTGGACGATCCCGTTTCCGAGGCTTTCCCTCAGGCCGGCTCGTCGGCGTTCCAAATTTGTCCCGTCTTGATCGCCCGTCGCAGCGCGTCGCGCTCGGCCTTCAACGCCAGGAACGCCGACGCGCCGGAACCCCCCGCCAAGTCCTGCTTGGCGCCGGCGAGGGCGTTTTCCAGCGCGGCCATGCGATTCAGAGCCTCGAAGGCGCGCGACCACTGGGACCTGGCGGCGGCGAGGGTGACATCCTCTTTGAGGAAGGGCGCGCCCGCGTGCGTGGCGGCCCGGTCGATGTCAGTCAGCAGCGCGCTAAATCCGCTAGCCGCCAGATGGCGTCGCAGGGCCTCGCTGTCAAGCACATCGGCCTCGATGCGCAGACGGATGATTTCCTTGGCCAATTCGAGGAGGGCCGGATCGCCGAAGCCGTGGGTCTGCAGGCCCTCCAGATGCTCGTCCAACACCGGCGGATCGACGAGGGCCTGTTTGGCCAGGGCGGCGGGGATGGGATCGACGGCGCGGGCGAGGTATTTGGCCGCGGCGCGCCCCTCGGGCGTCGGGAAGGCGAGGATATCCTCGCCCGGCCGGCGCCAGGAAGCCCGCCCTCGAAACGCCCCGCGAGCGTCCGCGCGGCCGGCGGGCGGGGTGAACAAATGATCGAATCTGGCCAGCAGGGCGTCGCGGTAGGCGAGGGCGAGGTCGCCGTCGGCGATCTGGCGGGCGGCGGCGCGCAGGCGCTGCTTGAGGCCCGAGCGCCGCTCGGGGGTGTCGAGGGCCTGGGCGTCCCGCTCGCGGGCGAACAGGGCGTCGATGAGAGGTTTGGCGGCGGCGAGCTGGGCCTTGAGCGCGGCGGCCCCCTGTTCGCGCAGCACATCGTCGGGATCCTTGCCGCCTTCGAGGAGGGCGAAGCGGAAACTCCTGGCGGCGGCGAGCAGGGGCAGGGCGCGGTCGATGGCGCGGGAGGCGGCCTGAGCGCCGGCGCGGTCGGCGTCGAAACAGAGGGTCGGTTCGGGGTGCAGGCGCCAGAGGATTTCCATCTGGGCCTCGGTGAGGGCGGTCCCCATGGAGGCCACGGCGGCGACGCCGGCGCGCTGGCAGGCGATGACATCGAAATAGCCCTCGACCACCACCAGGGCGACATCCTCCCCCCCGGCGTGCAGCAGGCGGCGGGCCTCCGGCAAGCCGTAGAGAATCCGTCCCTTGTCGAACAGGCCGGTATCCGGGCCGTTCAGATATTTGGCCCGCGCCTGGGGATCCATGGCCCGGCCGCCGAAGGAGACCGCGCGACCGCGGCCGTCGGCGATCGGAAAGAGGATCCGGTCGCGGAAGCGGTCATAAGACGCCGAGCCGTCCTCCGGCGTGATGAGGAGGCCGGCGTCGGCCAGTTCGCCGCCTCGCGCCCCCTTGGCGATCAGATAGTCCTTGAGCGCCATGCGGCCGGGCGGCGCGTAGCCCAGGCGGAAGCGGGCCCATTCGCTCTCGGGGATGCCCCGGCCGACGAGATAGTCCCGCGCCGCCTTGCCGCCCGGCCGGCGAAGCTCGCCGTCGAACCAGGCGGCGGCGGTTTCCAGCCACCCCGCGAGACCGGCCCGCGCCTCATCCCGCGCCGCGGCGTCCGGATCGGGGGCCGGCAGGGCCACCCCCGCCTCCCCGGCCAGTCGCTCCACCGCTTCGACGAACGAGAGCCGCTCGGTCTCCTGCAGGAAGGCGATCAGGTCGCCATGCTTGCC
>JBBRQW010000059.1:0-17073 GCA_038225765.1 Caulobacterales bacterium
CGGGTCGAAAACGCCTTCTGCCGCATCAAAGACTTCCGCCGCGTCGCCACCCGATACGACAAGCTCGCCGCCAACTTCCTATCCGCCGTCGCCCTCGCCTCGCTCCTCACTTACTGGCTGTGAATGAGTCTGGAGCCTAGAGAAGCGTTTGGTTTGACAGTGCCCGCATCGGAGATCAGCCGATATGTGGCTTAGATAGAGTCCCATGAAGGCCCAAGCCCCATCATCGGACCTTGAAGTCCTCGCCGGTCTGGTCGAACGGGTGACGTTCCACAACACTGACAACGGCTTCTGCGTACTCCGCGCCAAGGCGCGCGGGCACCGCGATCTGGTGACCGTGGTGGGGCACGCAGCGATCATCTCGCCAGGTGAGTGGATCACGGCGTCGGGCGAATGGATCAACGACCGAACCCACGGCCAGCAGTTCAAGGCCCACTTCATCCGCACCTCGGCGCCCACGTCAATCGACGGCATCGAGAAGTATCTGGGGTCCGGCATGATCCGTGGCATCGGGCCGGTCTATGCCAAGAAGATGGTCAAAGCCTTTGGCGCGAAGGTGTTCGACATCATCGAGGCCGAGCCAGGCCGACTTCGCGAGGTCGCTGGCATAGGCCCGGTGCGGGCAAAGCGCATCACGGCGGCATGGGCCGAGCAGAAGGCCGTGCGAGAGATCATGGTCTTCCTTCACAGCCACGGGGTCGGCACGGCCAGAGCAGTGCGGATCTACAAGACCTATGGCGCCGACGCCGTTCAGGTCATGACCGAGAACCCCTATAGGCTGGCGCGCGACATCCGGGGGATCGGCTTCAAGACCGCCGACGCCATCGCCATGAAGCTGGGCATCGAGAAGACCGCGATGATCCGCGTCCGGGCCGGCATTTCCTACGCCCTGACCGAAGCGATGGATGCGGGGCACTGCGGACTGCCAACCGAGGAACTGGGGCCGCTCGCTATCGCACTGCTGGAGGTCCCGACGGAGCTGGTTCAGGCCGCCCTGGAACTCGAACTCGCCGAGGGAACCGTGATTGCCGATACAGTTGGCGAGACCCCGTGCGTGTTTCTGGGCGGGCTGTACCATGCCGAAAGGACCATCGCCGAACGACTGCGCCGGCTGATCAACGGGACGCTGCCTTGGCTTTGGATCGATCCCTCCAAGGCGCTTCCCTGGGTCGAGCAGAAGACGCGCCTGTCTTTGGCCGAAAGCCAAGTCGCGGCCGTCCGATTGGCGCTGGTCTCCAAGGTGATGGTGATCACCGGTGGGCCGGGCGTGGGCAAGACGACCCTCGTCAACTCCATCCTGCGCATCCTCGCCGCCAAGGGCGTGAACATTCTCCTCTGTGCGCCGACCGGCCGCGCCGCCAAGCGGATGAAAGAGGCGACCGGCTTCGAGGCCAAGACCATCCACCGGCTGCTTGAGGTCGATCCCAAAAGCGGAGGCTTCAAGCGCGGCGGCGACAATCCACTGGACTGCGACCTGCTCGTTGTGGACGAGACCTCAATGGTCGATGTCATGCTTATGCAGGCGTTGGTCAAAGCGGCGCCTGACAATGCCGCGCTGCTGATCGTCGGCGACATCGACCAGCTTCCTTCGGTGGGGCCGGGTCAGGTCCTGGCCGACATCATCGCCTCGGGCTCGGTCCCGGTCGTGCGCCTGACCAAGGTGTTCCGTCAGGCGGCGCAGAGCCGGATCATCACCAACGCTCACCGGATCAATCAGGGCTTGATGCCCGAGCTTTCCGCGCCGGACGGCGCCAGCGATTTCTACTTCGTGCAGGCGGACGATCCTGAGACCGCGGTGGCGCGGATCATCGAGTTGGTGAAGACCCGCATCCCCCAGCGGTTCGGTCTCGATCCTATCCGCGACATTCAGGTCCTGTGCCCGATGAACCGTGGCGGCGTCGGCGCCCGCTCGCTTAACATCGAACTCCAGGCCGCCCTCAACCCGGCGGCCGAGCGCAAGGTCGAACGGTTTGGCTGGACCTTTGGGCCGGGCGACAAGGTCATGCAGATCGAGAACGATTACGACAAGGAGGTCTACAACGGCGACATCGGCTACGTCGATGATGTGGACCCCGACGAAGGCGAACTGACCGCCAGCTTCGACGGCCGACCCGTCACCTACGGCTTCGGC
Organism: Caulobacterales bacterium; assembly: GCA_038225765.1. Taxonomy (GTDB): domain Bacteria; phylum Pseudomonadota; class Alphaproteobacteria; order Caulobacterales; family Caulobacteraceae; genus Acaudatibacter. The sequence goes on from JBBRQW010000059.1 coordinate 2,132, forward strand.
GAACTCGACAGGCTGGTCCCAGCCTATGCGGCAACGATCCATAAGAGCCAGGGCTCGGAATACCCCGCCGTCGTTATCCCGGTAATGACGCAGCACTACACCATGCTCCAGCGCAACCTGCTCTACACCGGCATTACCCGTGGCACGAAACTGGTGGTGTTGGTCGGCCAGAAAAAGGCGGTAGCGATCGCGGCGCGCAACGTGTCTGGGCGCCGAAGATGGTCGAAGCTGGACGAATGGCTGGGCGGGTCGGAGCCGGGCAGAGAAACGTTCCTGCTACCCGTTTGAGCCCGCCGGCGCGTTTGCAAGCCACTTAGGACGCCTCACTCTGACCCGTTCTCGACGTCCGTATGAACCCTTCTTTCTCAGCTCAGGCGATGTCAGACAGCCAAGGCATGAGTGTTTGGGGCGTGCAACCCAAGGCAGGGGGCCCCTAGGCACGCAGCGCCCCCATCGCGCCCATGCCTCCGGCTTCGACGACCGCGTTGGCAAGGGCCGGCGGACACGCTCCGGCCATGGGCGCTTGTAGTATGGGAAGGCGCAGGCCAAATCGGGCGCAGAACGCCTCCGCTCTGCCCGAGGCGGTTTGTTGAGCGTCCATTCGCCGATCCGCCTTTACCTTAAATTGTCACGCCGTTCGACCATCGTCATGGGCAGCGATCTGACGCCGAGGCTGATCTGACATTGCGCATCGCGACCTTCAACATAAACGGCATCAACAAGCGGCTCGACAACCTGATTGCCTGGCTGGCCGAGACCGAGCCGGACGTTGTCTGTCTGCAGGAGCTGAAAGCCGAGCAAGGGAGCTTTCCAGCCGACTTGCTGGGCGACCTGGGCTACGGCGCCGTCTGGATAGGCGAACGGTCCTGGAATGGCGTCGCCATCCTGGCGCGGGGCGCGGAACCTGTCCTCACCCGCTCGACCCTGCTGGGCTACCCAGCGGACCGCCAGGCGCGCTACATCGAGGCGGCGGTGCGAGGCGTCATTATCGGCTGCATCTACCTGCCCAATGGCAATCCCGCGCCTGGGCCGAAGTTCACCTATAAGCTCGCCTGGTTCGACCGGCTCATCGCCCGCGCCGGTGAACTTCTGGCGGCGGACGTTCCGGTGGTCCTGGCCGGTGACTACAATGTCGTTCCAACGCCCCAGGACATCTATCCGACGCGGTCGCTCGATGGGAACGCCCTTATCCTGCCCGAGAGCCGCGCGGCGTTCGCGCGCCTTGTGGACCACGGCTGGACCGACGGTCTGCGAACGCTGCAGCCGGAAGGCCCGCTGTGGACCTTCTGGAGCTATCTGCGCCAGCGGTGGCCGGCCGATAAGGGGATGCGCCTTGATCATCTGCTGCTCTCGCCCGACCTGGCCGATCACCTCACAGGCGGCGGCGTTGACCGCTGGGTGCGCGGCCAAGACAACCCCAGCGACCACGCGCCGGCCTGGATCGAGCTTGACGTCTGAACGGGGGCGCCGAGCCTCAGGGAGCGCGCTGTAGGCCATTCGACCCCTGGGTGGCCTTGGGGGGCGCGCGAACGCCACCCCCCTGTGCGGCCCGCGCAGGCCTTGTTGGAGGTACGGCGGTGGGATTGGCCCTTCCCGTGTCGCGGGCCTTCGCGTCGGCCCCCAACAAGCTTGGCCCTGAACTTCGCCCGCTTCCCTTTCCGGCGCGAGAACGACACGCGAATTCGGTAAAGCCGCACCCGCTGCCACCCATCTTGACCTGCCGGGGTCTTATCACCGCCGGCGCCCCAGATGATCCCCCCTCCATCGACGAAGCCGCAGACCCTTTCGGTGACCTCGTTTGGCGATCCATCCCGCCGACCGCGCGGTGGCCCTTATCGGCAAGGTGACCGCCGGCTAGCCGGGCATGTTTTTTTGCGCCTTGGTGATTGACCCTTGCCTATCTCGCGGGAAGCGGATAACACTGGCCTCAATTGTCAGGTGACCTGACGAGCATACATCGGAGAAGGCCATGTCCACACGCAAAGAGAAGGCACGGCGGAAGTTGGCGAAATCGCTCTATGCGGTGTCCTTCAAAGGGTCCCAATTCGACTTCCTCGACGACCTCGAAGAGCAAGAACCTGCCGAGTTCGTTGCGGCGCTGCATGATGCCGGCGGTCCCGCTGGCGGCCTGTATCGGGGCGGGAAGAAGCACGTCCTCGCCGGCCTCGCTTTCCTCTATGGCTTCTATGCGAAGGTCCAGGCCCTTCCGGCGGAAAGGCGCGACGATCTGCTGGAAGAATTGGCGCGCCGTACGGCCAGGAGGGTCCCGAACGCTTGCGGAAGCCGCTCCAATTCAATGGCCGAGCCTGTCCATGTCCTGCTGCGAGGTATGATCGACTACGGAAAGGTCTACGGCACCACGCACAGCGCGCGGCAGGCACTGCACCGAGATGCCAACGTGCTCCGTCTCGGGTGGGCAAAGGGCGTTCAATTCGACGGTTTTCTTGAATTCGCGCGCCAATTCGATAGCGGCGCTGAGGCGATGAGCCGTGCATATTCAAACTTGAAGCTGGCATCCTCGAGAGCGGGCATGACGACCGCGACATCGGGAGCTAGCCCTGAGAGACAAACCGAGCCGGCTCCGCCCGAGCGCGATGTAGAGAACAAGCCTGCATCGCCGCAGGTCGATGGAGAGGCCGAGCAGGCTCCGCGCAAGCGCGAAGTAGAGACCAAGCCGGGTCCCCCCCAGCCCGTTGCAGTGGCCCAATCGGCTCCGCCGCGGCCGGCGGCAATTACGGCCACGCTCCATCTTGAGATCGGAGGTCGCACGTCGGCCGTGGTCGCGCCTGTCGTCCCTGGCGAGGGCGCGGGCTTTCACTTTCTGGGCACCGTCAACGACAAGGGGGAAGTGGTGGTAATTGGCGTTGTTCCAGCCAAATTCAGCGCAAACGGGCTTGTTGATTTCCGGTCCTACACCCCGATGAGCGACGTCGTGCGGCGCCAATGGTTGAATGCGCGGGCTGCCCAACGCGAGGCGATCGGGGCTCTAGAAATCCGCAAGGAGAACAAGCACTGGAAGGGGCTCAAGCCGGCCCGCGTCGGCTAGGCCGGCGAGGAACGGCACCTGCGTCAGATCCCGATCCTCAGTCAATTACGTCCGACACGGCGCGCAGAGGCACCAACGCGGGGTCGACAGCATCCCCTAGGAGCACCATCATGACAATTTCCGACCGGCAAACTTCCAGGCTTCGAGAACGCGCCTTGAAGCAGCGGCAGCGTCTCGAGACCCTATCTGCGCGCAAATCGTGGAACTTGCCCAGGCCGGGGCGGGTGCGCCCCCTCCCAGGCCCACGGCGGGTGATCCTGCCGTTAGAAGGGTCGGCGCGTGCCAGGGCGCTCCAGGTGGTCGAGCGGGTCAGCGTCGGCCTCCAGGGCGCCGACCAGGCTCATCTCCGCGCCGACGCGCTCTTGCGCCGCCTGAGCCGCTCCAGCGCCTCCAACCTGGCCGCGGTCTGGGAGCCGTGTGTGAGGGCCGCCCGCCGCAAATCTCACCTCAAGACCAAGCCGTTCGACTGCCTGATCGGCGAGAGTGCTGCTTGCGCCTATTGTCAACTCGAAGCTCAACTGCGCCTCGCGTCGTGGATGGCCAGCGAACCGCGGCTTCTGGCCGAACCCCGGGTCGCGGTGACCATCAGTCGTCTCAAGTGGCGCAGGCCCGCCGGAATGCTCAGGTTCGATCTCGAGGCAGCGAAAAAGCAAGTCCGCGACGTGTTAAACCAGTGCGCCGGCCGGGTGAGCGTGTTCGGGCGCATCGAGTTCAGCATCCTCGTTCCCAACGAAGCGGCCAGAATTTGGGAACCGCACCTCCACCTGACCATCGCCGGTCCCGACGCCTTCAAGGTCAAGGAGGCGCTCTTGGTCGAATTCCGGGAAGTCGGCAACCGCCCCGTGGTCGGCGTGGACATCTACACCCCGATGGGATGGGCGTCTTACATCAACAAGGGGGTTGGCACCCGTCGGCTCCCGTTCGTCAATAATCTGACTAGCCGGCCGAACGTGCGAACTGCGGAACTGACCAAAGGCGAGGACCTCGAACTGGGGCGATATCAGTTCGACAGGACAATCTATGATCTGACCTTCCGATGGGGCATCGACCTACCTAGGCACATGATGGATACCTTGGGCTCCGGGGCGGATCCCAAGGCCGGTGAGACGCTTTCCGGCGCCGCCGCCGCCTAGAACGTTGCGGCTGCTTGCAGCGACCACCTTAGTCGCGCGGCGGTGTCCCGATGGCGGCTTCTGTGCCGACGCCTGAGCACTCGCCCTTGTTCCGCTTCCGCCGGTCCAGATGCGCGAACTCAACCTCCAAATGGACGCAGGCTTCCGCTCCACAACGCCGGCGTCATGTTCGGGGTGTCGCCTACTCCAACGGGCGAAACAGCCAGTACGCCTTCGGCGGGCGGGCTAATGCGCCACTATAGGCAAGCTCTAATGGGGGAAATTATTGATACAAAGTGGGAAAAGCAGGCTTGGTTGGTTCATTCTAAGTCGATGAAAAGGTTCAATTGGCAATTGTAGCTCATAAACTACACATATGACGCCCTTTTATCCATTTCGCCACTTTTTTCCTCCCCGCTCCGTCACAGCCTCCAGGGGTGAGTAGGCCTGGATCAACTTTCGAGGCTAAGCCTGGACGGGGTCAGACGACGATCAGTCATTCTCGGCCGGGCCGCCGGCGCGGCGCGCTCTAGACGATGGGCGGGGTGCGTTCCAGGCGCGGCGCACCCATTGCATGACCAATCATCAAAACCGCAAATCCGAGGGCGACCGTGCCAACGGCCACGCCGTTGAGCACCGGGCATATAGCCAAACGGAGTTTTCCGCCGGCCAACAGGGACGCAAGGCTCGAAGCCAGTCCCACGCTGAAAACGGAAAGGGGTCAGGTGAGCGCTGCGAGAGCCGTGTCGGGCGAGTTGACATTGCCGATGTTGCCGGCAAGCGCGACAATTGCTGCCCGTTTCCTATTGCCGCCGCCGAACTCAGGCCATCGCGAAGCTGAGCGGCGCGAGCGCGATATAGATCAACCTCCCGATCGCCCAGAGCCGTCGTCGGCTTGCCCAGCGCCGTCCGTATCTGCTCCACGGTCATCTGCGAGGCGATTGGGGGGTCTTCGGCTGTGTCATCGCGTCTTCTCGCTGCGCGGGTTCTTCGAGCTGGCCTGTCAATGGCAATGTAACTGAACATCGGTGCACCGCACCCCAGTTTGGGTCGATTGCCGCTACTCTCTCGTCCCCCGGATGCGGCCCTCGCGAACTTCCGGGAAGTGGCGGAAGGCCCCCGCTCCCCAGATAGCCTCTCGGGTGATAGGCGCCTGATTTTGGCCCTTAGGCGCTGCGTGGAAGCCGGCGTGCTTGATCGACACAATGGTCAGCCGCCCCCGTTCCAAAGGCGCGTGCCGCTTGGCTTACTATTGGCTTACTGGGTTCGTTTTCTTCGTTGTCGTTCCGGCAGCCACCGCGACCGCTAAAGCTCTAACTTGTTGAAACCACCGGGGAATTTTGGTGGGCGCAGTAGGGCTCGAACCTACGACCCGCTGATTAAGAGTCAGCTGCTCTACCAACTGAGCTATGCGCCCGCCGACGTCGGGGACCGCGACAGGTCTCCCACGCGGGGGCGCGGACCATACTTCAAACGGCGCCGATGGCAAGGCGGTGGAGCGGAGGGTTTGTCAGCTCATGAGGCGGAGATCGAGCGAAGGCGTCGCCTCGAAATCGCCGGTTGGAAATTGCATATTGCAATTTCCGCGAGAATGCGCCATGTTACAGGCGCTGAGCGCCCTTGCCCCCTGTTGGGGGTCCGTGTTCAGCGGGCCGGCGACGATCGAACCGCCTCTGACTGGTTTTGGTAATGGAATCAAAGGCTCAAAACAAATCGCGGTGGCCTTTCGAGGACCAAAACTTACCAAAACTTACCAAAACCGGCCAAAAACCGGCCAAAGACCTGCCTGGGGACTGCCAAGGAGCGGCCGGGAAACAGCCCGTCGGCTACCAGGATTGTCGCAATGGCGGCGAGCGCGCGCCGCGCTCCGAAGGCTTCAAATCCCCGCCCCGTTGTCCATGGTCGCCAGGGCGGCGTCGTGGGCGGCGGCTTCGGCGGCGATCCAGGCGACGAAGGCCTTGACCTGGGGCAGGCGGCCCTTGGCCTTGGGGTGGACGACGTAATAGGCGAAGTCCACCGAGGTGGCGATCGGCATGGGCAGGACGAGGCGCCCGGCGTCCAGGTCGTCCTGGGCCAGGGTGCGCTTGGCCAGGGCCACGCCGCGGCCGCCGACCGCCGCCTCGATGACCAGGCTGGACTGGTTGAAGCGCGGGCCGCGGTTGCCGTCGACGCCCTTGACGCCCCGCGCCGCCAGCCACATCAGCCAGTCGGGGCAGCTGTCGTCGGCGTCGGGCGAGCCGTCGTGCAGGAGGACGTGGCGGGCCAGATCGGCCGGCCCGGCGATCGGGTTGGCGGCCATCAGGTCCGGGGCCATCACCGGAATCACCGTCTCCTTCATCAGCCGCACCGCCTCCAGCCCCGGATAGGGGCCGGCCCCGTAGCGGATCGCCAAATCCACCTCGCCGGCGGCGAAATCCACCAGGTCCATGTCGGCCGACAGCCACACGTCCACCAGCGGGTGAGCCTCCTCGAACCGGCCGAGGCGGGGCACCAGCCACTTGGCGGCGAAGGAGGGGGCGGCGGTGAGGGTCAGGCGCCGCCCGTCCACGGCGGCGGTGAGCAGGGAGGCGGCCTCGGCCAGGCGGTCGAAGGCCTCGCGCAGGGCGGGCAGGGCCGCCTGGGCGGCGTCGGTGAGCAGCAGGCCCCTGGGGGTGCGGCGAAAGAGCGAGGCGCCGACATAGTCCTCCAGGTTCTGGATCTGCTGCGACACCGCGCCCGGCGTCACCGACAGTTCGTCGGCCGCGCGGCTGAAATTGAGGTGCCGCGCCGCCGCCTCGAAGGCGCGCAGGGCGTTCAGGGGAGGAAGTCGCCGCCGGTTCTCCATAGTTTTGCTGATACCCCCGGCAGAAGTCCTTGGGTTGCGACATGGGCTTTGCGCCCTAGGTTTCCAACTGTCCGGCGGCGTTATGGCCCTTTCGCCGATGGACGCTGGCGGGGCGGACCGCTCGGGTTCGCCCCGCCTTGCCTTGATATACCCGCCTTTAGAGTTTCTGCAAGCGAAACGTTGAAAACTATGGCCCTCAACTCCCGAAATTCCAAGGCCGCCCGGCGGCTGGTCGCCCTGGGCGAACCCCAGGACGGCGGGGCCGTGTGGCTGGTGGGCGCGGGCCCGGGCGATCCGGACCTGCTCACCGTCAAGGCGGCGCGGGCCTTGGCGCGCGCCGACGTGGTGGTCCACGACGGGCTGGTCTCGGCGGCCATCGTCGATCTGGCCCCGGCGGGGGCGCGGCGAATCTGCGTCGCCAAGCGCAAGTCCCGCCATTCCTACGCGCAAGACGACATCAACCGCCTGCTGGTCGCCCTCGCCCTCCAGGGGCTGACCGTGGTTCGCCTCAAGGGCGGCGATCCCTTCATGTTCGGGCGCGGCGGCGAGGAGTTGGCCGCCTGCCGCGCCGCCGGCGTCGAGCACCATGTGGTTCCGGGCGTCACCGCGGCCCTGGCCGCCGCCGCCGGCGCCGGCGCGCCGCTCACCCACCGAGGGGCCGCTCAGGCCGTCACCTTTGTCACCGGCCACGCCGCCGATGGGGGCGAGCCCGATCTCGACTGGGCCAGTCTCGCCAGAGCCAATCAGACCGTGGTCGTCTACATGGGCCTTTCCACCGCCGCGACAATCGCCGCCCGCCTGATCGAAGCCGGGCGCGCGCCCTCGACACCGGCCCTCATCGTCGAGAACGCCAGCCTGGAAGGCGAACGGCGGATCGTCACCACTCTGGGCGAACTTGGCGCGGCGGCGGCCGGCCTCACCGGCCCGGCCCTGTTGATGGTCGGCGAGGCGATGGCGCTGGCCATGCCGCTGGCCGACGCCCGCTCGGGCGACGCGGTCCAAACCCGAGAGGCGCGCCGATGAAGGCTCTCACCGCCAACCGGCTCGCCGACGGCGAAGTCGTGTTCTGGAACGCCGCCGGCTGGGCGGAGCGGTTCGCCGACGCCCAGGTGTTCGCCGATGACGCGCCGGCGCTGGCCGCCGAGGCGCGCGCCAGGGGCGAGATCACCATGGCTGTCGATCCCTATCTGATCGAGGTCGAGCCGGTGGAGGGGGGGCTGGCCCCGGTCAGCTATCGCGAACGCCTGCGAGCCCTGGGCCCCACGAACAAGCTCCAGCACGGCAAACAGGCCGACGGGGGCGCGGCCATCGAGCGCCTTTTCCGCGCCCACGGCGCCGCCCGCTCCAGCGGCCGGGTCAACCTGATCAAGCGCAAGTAAGGGCGAGGGCGCCATGTACCGCTACGACGACATCGACAAGGCCATGCTGGCCGACCGCGCCGCCGAATTTCGCGAGCAGTGCGCGCGGCGCCTGGCCGGCGAGATCGACGAGGACCAGTTCAAGCCGATCCGGCTGATGAACGGCCTCTATCTGCAGCTCCACGCCTATATGCTGCGCATCGCCATCCCTTACGGCACACTGTCCAGCGAGCAGCTGCGCAAGCTGGCCCATGTGGCGCGGCGCTACGATCGCGGCTACGGCCACTTCACCACCCGCACCAACCTGCAGCTGCATTGGATCAAGCTGGCCGACGCCCCCGATATCCTGGACGACCTGGCGAGCGTCGGCCTGCACGCCATCCAGACTTCTGGCAACTGCATCCGCAACCTCACCGCCGATCCCCACGCCGGGGCCGACGCCGACGAGGTGGACGACCCGCGCATCTGGGCCGAGGCGATCCGCCAGTGGTCCACCTTCCACCCCGAGTTCTCCTTTCTGCCGCGCAAGTTCAAGATCGCGGTGATCGCCGCGCCCACCGACCGCGCCGCCACCCGCATCTACGACATCGGCCTTCGCCTGCATCGGGGCGAGGCGGGCGAACTTGCCTTCGAGGTTCTGGTCGGCGGCGGCCTTGGCCGCACGCCCTATCTGGGATCGACGATCCGCCAGGGCCTGCCGGCGCGCCATCTGCTGTCCTATCTGCAGGCCATCCTGCGCGTCTACAACCGGCATGGCCGCCGGGACAACGCCTGGAAAGCGCGCATCAAGGTGCTGGTCGCGTCCCTGGGGGCCGAGGAATTCGCCCGCCAGGTCGAGGAGGAATGGGCCAGGACCGACACCGCGCCCGTCGATCTGCCCGACATCGAACTGGCCCGCATCCGTGCCGCCTTCGCCCCGGTCGGCTTCGAGACCCTGCCGCCGGTCTCCGCCCTCTTCGAGGCCGCCAAGAGCGAGGATCGCGCCTTCGCCCGCTTCGCGCGCAACAACGTCATGGCGCACAAGAAGGCCGGCTACGCCATCGTCAACATCGCCTTGAAGACGCCCGGCGAGACGCCCGGCGACTGTTCGAGCGACCAGATGGACGTGGTCGCCGACCTGGCGGCCCATTATTCCCTGGACGAGGCGCGCGTCTCCTACGAACAGAACCTGATCCTGCCGCATGTGAAGCTGGACGATGTGCCGGCGGTCTACGCGGCCCTGGCGGCGGCCGGCCTGGCCAGCCCCAACATCGGCCTGATCAGCGACATCATCGCCTGCCCGGGCCTCGACTACTGCGCCCTGGCCAACGCCCGCGCCATCCCCATCGCCCAGGCCATCGCCCGCACCTTCGCCGATCCCGATCTGGCCGACGCGGTGGGGCCGCTGAAGATCAAGATATCGGGCTGCATCAACGCCTGCGGCCACCACCATGTCGGCCACATCGGCATCCTGGGCGTCGATAAGAAGGGCGAGGAATTCTACCAACTCACCCTCGGCGGCTCGGGCGGCGGAGACGAGGGCGAGGCCTCGCTCGGCCAGATCCTCGGCCCCGCCCTCCCGGCCGGCGAGGTCGCCCCGGCGGTGGACCAGCTGGTCGGCGTCTATCTGCGCCAGCGCGAGGTTGGCGAGCGTTTCCTGGACACCTTCCGGCGAACCGGCCTGACCCCCTTCAAGGAGGCGATCTATGCCGATGCTCATTAGGTGGCGGAACGGGGCCGCGGTGGCCGGCCCCGACCCTTTCACCACCCTGGAAGACGACGCGCCGGTTCCGGCCGGCGACGTGATCGTTTCCATCGACCGGTTCCAGGCCGACGGCGAGCGCCTGCTCGGCGAAGGCCGGCGGGTGGGGGTGCGGGTCCTGGCCGAGGAGGCGGTGGAGGCTCTGGCCTACGATCTGCCGCGCATCGCCGCGGTGGCCCTGGAATTCCCCAGGTTCCGCGACGGCCGACCCTTTTCCGCCGCCCGCCTGCTGCGCGAGCGCCTGGGCTTTTCGCGGGAGGTGAGGGCGGTGGGCGATGTCCTGCGCGAACAGGCCGGGTTCATGGTCCGCTGCGGCTTCGACGCCTTCGCGCCGGCCGACGGCGCGACGGCGGAGCAATGGACGCGCGCCGCCTCGCGCTTCCGCCATGTCTATCAGCGCGCCGCCGATGACCGGGAACCGGCGTTCGCCGGCCGCGGAGGCGGCTAGCCGTGGCTTTCGATGTCATCGAGCGCCCGCGTGGCCTTGCCCCCCGCCCAGGCGCCGAGCCTTGGGGCGCCGACCTCAGGGACGCCCATCCCGGCGCGGTGATCGCCGCCGCCCGCGAGGCGTTCGGGGCGCGTCTGGCGGTGGTCTCGTCCTTCGGCGCCGAGTCTGCGGTGCTGCTGCACATGGCCGCCCAGGTCGATCGCGACATTCCGGTCCTTTTTCTGGACACCGGCATGCTGTTCGGCCAGACCCTCGACTATCGCCGCCAGCTCGCCGCGCGCCTGGGATTGACCAATGTGCGCGATCTGCGCCCGCGCTTCGAGGATCTGGCCGTCACCGACCCCCACGCCGACCTGTGGCGGCGCGACACCGACGCCTGCTGCCATATCCGCAAGGTTCTGCCGCTCGACGCCGCCCTGGGGCCGTTCGACGCCTGGATCACCGGCCGCAAGCGCTTCCATGGCGGCGACCGCATCCGCCTGCCGGTGGTCGAGCAGGTCGATGGCCGAGTGAAGTTCAATCCACTGGCCAACTGGGCCAAGGGCGACCTCGACGCCTACGCCGAACGTCACCATCTTCCGGCCCATCCGCTGGTGGCCGCCGGCTTTCCCTCCATCGGCTGCTGGCCGTGCACCGAGGCGGTCGATGCGGGGGTGGAGTCGCGCGCCGGCCGCTGGGCGGGTTCGCAAAAGACCGAATGCGGCATACATACCGCCAGAAGCCCCGGCGTCCCGACCTTCGTCGGCGGCGACATCTGACCGGCCAAGAGACTGATCGCCAAGCCATGCAAACCGCCGTCACGCTTGCCCCGCCCCCCAAGGCCCGGGGCGCCTTCTACACCGAGCGGGTGACCTGGCTGCGCCATTGGACGGACTCGTTGTTTTCCCTGAAGACCACCCGCGATCCGGGCCTGCGCTTTTCCAGCGGCCAGTTCGTCATGCTGGGCCTGGAGGTGGAGGGAAAACCGCTGCTGCGCGCCTATTCCATCGTCAGCGCGCCCTGGGCCGACGACCTGGAATTCTATTCCATCAAGGTTGCCGATGGCCCGCTCACCTCGCGCCTGCGCGACATCCGCGAGGGCGACGACATCCTGATCGGCAAGAAGCCCACCGGCACCCTGGTGCTCGACGGCCTGCGGCCCGGCCGCAACCTCTATCTGCTGGGCACGGGCACGGGCCTGGCGCCCTTTCTCAGCCTGGTGCGCGACCCCGAGACCTATGAGCGGTTCGACAAGGTGATCGTCACCCACACGGTGCGCGAGGTGGCCGACCTCAACTACCGCGACCTGCTGGCCCACGATCTGCCGAACGACCCCGACCTGGGCGAACTGGTCTGCCCCAAGCTGATCTACTATCCCACCGTCACCCGCCAGCCCTTCGTCACGCAAGGGCGGATCACCGACCTGATCGCCTCGGGGAGGCTGTTTTCCGACATCGGCCTGCCACCCCTCGATGCGGCGCGCGACCGCCTGATGTTGTGCGGCGGCCCCTCGGTCCTGGCCGACCTCAAGGCCCTGCTGCTGGCCCGCGGCTACGAAGAGGGATCGGTGGCCAGCCCCGGCGATTTCGTGCTGGAACGGGCCTTCGTGGAGACGTGAGCGAGCGCCGAAGGCCAAAAAAGATCAGACCACGAACGGCACGAACTACACGAACGCGCGAATCGACAAAGATCGCCCGCGTTTCGCGCTAAGAGCATCGCTCTGTTCGTGAAGTTCGTGAAGTTCGTGAAGTTCGTGGATGAAAAAGGGGGCGATGACCATGGCCGAGCGCGAAATCGACGCCATCCGACGGCTCCTCGCCTCGAAGCCGAGGCCGGTGGGCTGGGCGGAGCGCCGCCGCCGCCTCGATGAGGTCGGTACGGTCTCTCCGCCGGCGCCGGACATCGCCCTGACGGCCGTCGATGTCGATGGCCTGCCGGGGGAACGGTCGATCGCGCCCGACGCCGATGCGGATCGGGTGCTGCTCTATTTTCATGGCGGCGGGTTCTGCTCCGGGTCGATCGCCAGCCACCGGCGGCTGGTCACCGAAGCGGGACGGGCGGCGGGGGCGCGGACCCTGGCGGTGGGCTACCGCCTGGCCCCGGAACACCCTTTTCCCGCCGCCCTGGATGACGCCGTGACCGCCTGGGGCGCCCTCACGCGGGAGGGTGCGCGCCCCGATCGCATCGTGGTGGGCGGCGACAGCGCCGGCGGCGCGCTGACCGTGGCCCTGATCAATCATCTTCGCGGCGAAGGGCGGCCGGGGCCCGCCGGCGCCTGGCTGTTGTCGCCGTGGGCCGATCTGACCCTGTCGGGCCTCACCCTCGCCAGCAAGGACGGCGTCGATCCGCTCATTCACAGGCCCTATCTCGAGGAGCTCGCCTCCGCCTATGCGCCCGCCGGCGTCGACCGGGCCGATCCGCGGGTGTCGGTTCTGGGCGCCGATCTGGCGGGATTTCCGCCGACCCTGATCCAGGTGGGATCAGCCGAAACCCTGCTCGCCGACGCGACGCGGTTCGCCGCCGCGGCCGGCGCCGCCGACGTTCGCGTGACCCTGGAAATCTGGCCGGGCATGATCCACGGCTGGCCCCTGTGGAACGCCCAGCTCGCCGAGGGCCGCGCGGCGCTGGCTCACGCCGGCGCCTTCATCCGCGAACACACCGCGGTCGGTGATTTGCCGGGCGGCCGCGGCGTCGCCTAGTCCGCGCCGGGATTGATCGACACCGGATCGCTGGCGGGGAAGGTCTCGCCCAGGCCCTCGTCGAGCCGGCGTTCGATTTGCGATTCCTCTTCGTCGCCCAGAGCGAGAATGTCCTCGTCCGAGAGATCGTTCACCTCGTAGTCGGCGGGCGTCGCGTCGTCGGTGGCGACGAGGTCGGCGTCGTCGCTCAGGGCGCGCGCCTCGTCCACGCCGTCGTCCAGGTCCAGCTCGGCCTCCAGTTCGGCCTCGTCGGCCAGGTCGGGATCGAAGTCGCCCTCGCCGATCTCGGCCGTATCGGAATCCTCGTCCTCGGCGGTGACGTCGAAGACGTCGCGCGCCATGTCCGGATGGGCGATGTCGTCGCCGTCGCGGGTGATGTTGGTCTCGTCGAAGACTTCCGCCTGGTCCTGGGCGTCGGCGCCCTCGTCGCGGTCGTAGGCCATGGTCACCCTATCCCTTTCGAGGCTCAAGTCAGTCAAACCCCCCGCCTCTCCATCCGTTCCCCGGCGGACAAGCCCGGCAGACAAGGACGAGCGGCCCGGCTATGAGGGAGCGGTGAAGCCCTCCGCCGCAACCCCTCGCGCCCCCTTGGTGCTGGCCAGCGCCAGCCCGCGGCGGCTCGACCTGTTGGCTCAGGTGGGGCTGACTCCGGACAAGGTCGATCCGGTGGATATCGACGAGGCGCTCCTGAAGGGCGAGACCCCGCGCCGCGCGGCCTCGCGCCTGGCCGCCGCCAAGGCCCGAGCGGGCGCGCTTCGCAACCCCGGCGCGTTCGTCCTGGCCGCCGACACCATCGTCGCGGTGGGCCGGCGGATGCTGGGCAAACCGGAGACGCTCGATGAGGCCCGCGCCATGCTCGCCCTGATTTCCGGCCGAACCCACCGGGTGCTGACCGCGGTCGCGGTCATCGCGCCAGGCGGCCAGGCGGCGGCGCGGCTGGCCGAGGCGCGGGTGAAGTTCAAACGCCTCGCCAAGGCCGAAACCGCCGCCCTGCTCGCCGGCGGGGAATGGCGTGGCGCGGCCGGCGCCTATCGCATCCAGGGCCGCGCCGGCGGCCTTGTCACCAACCTCATCGGCTCATACAGCGCCGTCGTCGGCCTGCCTCTCCATGAGACCCTGAGTCTTCTGGCCGGACTGGGGTTCGTGGCGCCATGAGCGAACGGCGGCTGTATCTCGATGTGGGGATGGGCGAAACGCGGGGCGTGGTCAGCCTGGACGGGCGGCCGGAACGCCTGCTGATCGCCAGGGATGGCGATCTCGCCGCCCAGGCCCTGGGCGCCCGCTCGGTCGCCCGGATCGTCCGCATCGAACGGGGACAGGGTCTGGCCTTTCTCGATCTGGGGGAGGGGCCGCCCGCGATCCTCAACCTCACGCCCGAGGTCGCGCGCCTGGCGGAGGGGGCGGCGGTGGAGGTGGAGATCCGCACCCAGGCGCGCGGGGACAAAGGAGCTTCGGTTCGCTTCCTGGCGCCCGCCGAGGGGCCGCCGCGCCTGCTCGCGGCGGGGCCGTCCCTGGAAGAGTGGCTGGGAGGCTTCGCGCCCGGCGGCGAGATCCGCGGCGGCAAGGTCGCCCGCTCCATGGCCGACGGCGCCCAGGACGAAGCCCTGGCCGGCGTGTTCGCCCTGCCGGGCGGCGGGTCGCTGGCCATCGAGCCGACCCGCGCCCTGGTCGCCATCGACGTGGACCTCGGGGCCCGGCCGGGCGGCGAAGCCAAGCGCGCCGCCCGCGCCGCCAA
>JBBRQW010000060.1:0-16828 GCA_038225765.1 Caulobacterales bacterium
GCGGATGATTACATGACCAAGCCGTTCAACAAGGCCGAACTGGTGGCCCGCATCCACGCCGTGGTGCGGCGCTCCAAGGGCCACGCCCAGTCGGTGATCCACACCGGCGAGATCGCCGTCAACCTCGACGGCAAGACGGTGGAAGCGAACGGCATGCGGGTGCACCTCACCGGCAAGGAATACCAGATGCTGGAGTTGCTCTCCCTGCGCAAGGGCACCACCCTGACCAAGGAGATGTTCCTTAACCATCTTTACGGCGGCATGGACGAGCCGGAACTGAAGATCATCGACGTCTTCATCTGCAAGCTGCGAAAGAAACTCAAAGCCGCCGCCCGCGACCACTACATCGAGACCGTCTGGGGCCGCGGCTACGTTCTGCGCGACCCGCGCGAGGACAAGGCCGCGGCTTAAGACCAAGTCCTTCTCCCCCTGCGGGAGAAGGGTAGTATGGGCGAAACTCGTTTTGAGGGGGCCGCCCTTGAGTAGGCTGACCGCGCTTCTCGCCTGCCTGTTGGTGGGTTTCGCCTTGTTCTATCTGGCGGCCCGCACCCCCACGCCCTTGCCGGCCAATGCGACCGCCGCGGTGTTCTCCGCCGGGCGGGCGATGATCGACGACGCGGCCATGGCCCCGGTTCCCCATCCGGTCGGCTCGGCCGCCAACGGCCGGGTGCGCGACTATCTGATCGGCCGGATGACCGCGCTCGGCCTTTCGCCTCAGGTCCAGCGGGCCGAGAGCCACCGCGCCAGGGAGTTCGGCGGCGAAACCTATGTGGGGGGCGCCGATGTGGAGAACATCGTCGGCGTCCTGCCCGGCGCCGACCGCTCCCTCCCCGCCCTGGCCCTGATGGCCCATTACGACAGCGTGGCCGGCTCCCCCGGCGCGGCCGACGACATCGCCAGCGTGTCGGCGATCCTGGAGATCGTGCGGGCGATCGAGGCGGCCGGCGTTCCGGCCCGCGACGTGATGGTGGTCATCACCGATGGCGAGGAGGCGGGCCTCTTGGGCGCCAACGCCTTCTTCGCCGCCAATCCGCTGGCGCGCCATGCCGGCTTCATCCTCAACCTGGAGACGCGGGGTGGCGGCGGCCGGGCCAATATGTTCGAGACCGGGGCGATGAACGCCGGCGCCATCGACCTTTTCGCCCGCACCGCCGCGCGGCCCGCCAGCACATCGCTCTCGGTGTTCGTCTACCGCCTCCTGCCCAACGACACCGATTTCTCCATCGCCAAGGCGAGGGGCTACGCCGGCCTCAACTACGCCTTCATCGGCCGGCAGTTCGACTATCATTCGCCCAGCTCCACCGTCGCCGCCCTCGACCGAGGCTCGGTGCAGCACATGGGCGATGAGGTGCTGGGAACCGCCAGGGCCCTGGCCTTTTCCCGCGCCCTGCCCGCCAAGGCGCCCGACAAGGTCTATGCCGATGTGTTCGGCCTCTTCGTGATCGGCTACCCGGCCGCCGGCGGCTGGCTGGCCCTGGCCATCGCCGCCGCCCTCATCGGCCTGGGCGCCTGGCGGGCCCGCCGCGCCGGCGTTTTTTTCTGGCGCGACGTCTTCAAGGGGGTGGCGGCGACGGCGCTGTTGCTCATCGCCGTTGCCCTGGCCCTGGCCCTGACTCGTCACCTCACCGGCGCCGGGTTCGGCTTCACCGAGCAGAGGCCGATCCTCGCCCGCTTTCCCCTGTTCGAGGTGGCCATGGCGGCAAGTTCGCTGGGCGTCGTGCTGCTCACCGCCGCCGTGATGGCGCGGGGACGGGCGCAACTGGCGGGGGTGTGGACGGGCCTCATGCTCACCGCCCTGGCGGCGGCCCTCGCGCTGCAGATCGCCGCCCCGACCGTGGCCTTCGTCATCGCCTGGCCGCTGATCGCCGCCGGCTTGCTGAGCGCCCTCGCCGGGGCGAGCGCCCCCCGATGGCCGATCGGGGGCGCCCTCGCCGTCGTCATCGTCGCCGTCGCGCTCGGCTGGCTGGGTGGCCTGTTCCACGGCGTCCTGCAGGGCCTGGATATCCCCGAAGCCCCCGCCGCCATCGTCTGGCTGGCCGCTCTGGCGCTGTGGCCGTTGGCGTGGCCGGCGGCGGCGAGCCGCTGGCGCTACGCGCCCGGCGCGACGGCCCTGATCGCCGGCGTGGCCATCGCCCTTTTCATGCGGGCGACCAGCCCGTGGTCGCCCCGCCATCCCCAGGCCGCCGAGCCCCTCTATGTGGTCAATGCCCAGACCGGCCGGGCCTGGCGCGCCGATGCGGTGTCGCCGGGGCCCTGGAGTCGCGCCGTGCTGACCGCCGACGGCGGCGCGATCGGCGCCCTTCGCCTGCCCGGCCTTCCCCGCCCCATCGCCGCCGCCCCGGCCAGGCCCGTACCGATCGCCGCGCCGGAGATCGCGGTGACCCGCGCCGTCGACGGGACCGTCACCCTGCGCGCGCCGTGGGCCAAGGGCGTCCTCGCCTCGCGCCTGGACCTCCTCTGCGACACCGTGGTCGTCGGCGCGCGCGTGAATGGCCAGCCCACGCCGATCCTGAAGGTCCCCGGCCACTGGGCCCACCTGCGCTGGCAGGGGGGGCTCGAAGGCGTCACGGTTTCCTTCAAACCGCTCGGGCCGGGGGTCCTGACGATGCGGTGGGCGCAATATCTCGATCTTTGGCCGGCCGCCGCCGGGCCCTTGCCGCGGATGCCGGCGGACGTGATGGGCTGGGACATGGCCGGCTCGACGGTGGCGGTGGGCGCCCGGCGCGTGAACCTCTAGCCTTGCCGCCCTTGGCGATTTGCCCGTCGCGGTCAAATCGGCTGGCCAGCGCGCGCTTGACAGGCGAAGCCGCGATGGACAGGTTAGGGCGATGAATGAGGACAAGGCCAAGGGGCCCGCCGAGGCGGACAACCTTGAGAGTAGCGGATCGCGCGAGTCGTTGCGATCAGGGCGTACGGCGCTGAAGAACGGCGATTTTTCGGCGGCCCTCACCCACCTGGAAGCGGCGGCGGCCGAAACCCCGAACGACGTGGCGGTTCTGGTGCTGCTCGCCCGCGCCTTGGGCAAGCTTGAGCGCCCGGCGGAGGCCGAGGCGATCTACCGGCGAATCCTTGAGCAGGACCCGACCCACGCCAAGGCGCTGGCGAAAGTCGGCGAAGCCGCGGGGCGATCCGATGATCTCGAGACCAGCAGGTCGCGCGAGGCGTTGCGAGCGGGGCGGACGGCCCTGAAGAAGGGCGATGTTTCCGTGGCCCTGGCTCGCCTGGAAGAGGCGGCGGCCGAAACCCCGGGCGACGTGGTGGTTCTGGAACTGCTCGCCCGCGCTTTGAGCAAACTCGAACGCCCGGCGGAAGCCGAGGCGATCTACCGGCGGATCCTCGAACAGGATCCCACTCATGCCAAGGCGCTGGCGAAACTCGGCGAAAACGAGGAACCGCGTCAGGCGTTGCGAGCGGGGCGGTCGGCTCTGAAGACGGGCGATTTTTCAGCGGCTCTCGCCCACCTGCAAGCGGCGGCGGCCGAAACCCCGGACGACGTGGTGGTTCTGGAACTGCTCGCCCGCGCCCTGGACAAGCTCGAGCGCCCGACGGGCGCCGAAGCGGTATACCGGCGAATCCTCGAGCAGGACCCGACCCACGCCAAGGCATTGTCGAAGCTCGATGAAACCGAGGGGCGCCGCGAGGCGCGGGCGGGGCGGTCGGCTCTGAAGACGGGCGATGTTTCGGCCGCTCTCGCCCACCTGGAAGCGGCGGCGAGCGAAACCCCGGACGACGTGGCGATCCTGGAGTTGCTGGCGCGCGCCCTGGACAAGCTCGAGCGCCCGGACGAAGCCGAGGCGGTCTACCGGCGAATCCTCGAACAGGACGCCACTCACGCCAAGGCGCTGTCGAGGGTCGATGAAACCGAGGGGCAGCGCGAGGCGCGAGCGGGGCGGTCGGCGCTGAAGAAGGGCGATGCTTTGGCGGCTCTCGCCCACCTGCAAGCGGCGGCGAGCGAAACCCCGGACGACGTGGCGATCCTGGAGTTGCTGGCCCGCGCCCTGGACAAACTGGAGCGCCCGGCCGAAGCCGAGACGGTCTACCGGCGAATCCTCGAACAGGACGCCACTCACGCCAAGGCGTTGTCGAAAGTCGGCGAAGCCGATTTGCGCCAGGGGCGGCGATCGGAGGCCCTGGTCCATTTCACGGCCGCCACGGCCGCCGACCCGGACGATCCGAAGGCGAACGTACAGCTTGGCAACACCCTGCTCGCCGAGTGGCGAATCGACGAGGCTGAAGCGGCGTTCAGGCGCGTCATCGCCGTCGAGGCGGACAATGTCGCGGCCCTGTTGGGACTTGGCCGATGCGCTGGAATTCGCGGCGATGTGGAAGAGACATCAACCTTTCTGCGCGCCGCCGCCGCCAGCCAACCGGAAAACCGAAAGATCGCCCTGCGAATCAAACGCCTTGAAGCAGACGCCGGCGACCATGATTGGAACAAGGAGGTTCTCGACGCCACCGCCGTGCTGCGCAACCCCGACAGCGCCCCGGGCGAGCGCGTCTGGGCCGCCCAACTGCTTCTGGCATATGGCGTGACCGACATTGTTCAAGAGGTTTTCGCGCCCTTGGAAGCGACCTCCCCGCCGGCGCGCCGGCTCGTCCAGGTCGCGCGCCAGCTCGACCGGTCGGGGCTTTCCCAGCCGTCCCGCCCTCCGGGGCAGGCCGCCGATCCGGAGATCGAGGAACTCAACGCCTTGACCGGCGTCGTCGAACGATTGAAGCCGGGTGCCGAGGCGCTGATGCTGGTCTTTTCTGGGCGCCTCAACCGCGCCTTCTTGTCGCTCGACATCCTGCACCGCCTTCTGCGCAACAGCGGGGCCAGCCTGGTCTATCTGCGCGATCTCGAACGCACCAACTACCTGGGCGGAGTCGTCGGCCTGGGCGCCGACTTCGGCGCGACCGCGGAGGCGTTTCGCGCTTTGATGAAGCGGTCGGGGGCCCGTCGCCTCCTGATGTTCGGCAACTGCATCGGTTGCGCGGGCGCGCTTCGATATGGCCTGGAATTGGGTGCCGAAGCGGTCCTGGGCGTGTCGCCTCGCGTCGGCGGCGAGGCCATCCAGAGCCTATCGCCGGCGACCGCGGCGAAACTGACCGCATTGCTCGAGAACACCTCGCGGCCCGGCCTCGACCTGACCAGCCTTTATCTGGCCGCGGGCGCGGCGGCGCCCCGGGTCACCCTCGTCGCGGGCGCCGGCGCCGAGCCGGAAGCGGGCTTCGCGCGGGAGATGGCGGCGAAGGTACCGGGCGTCGTCTACGCGGCGATGCCCGGGGTCTACCGTGAATGCTTCGGCGACATCCTCGCCCGCGGCTTGTTTCCCCCCTTGGTTTCCAGCTTCGTCGCCGAGGGCAAGGTCGCGCCGAAAGTCCTGGAGGCCCTGAGCCAACCCGTTTCGCGAGACGGGAAGGCCGTGCTGGTGGGCGATCTGTCCCAAATGACGCCATCGTGGTAGCGAAGACCGCCTGAGGAGTGGAGGCGGTCATGCCGGGCGCGGTGGAGATTGGCGGGCCACCCCGCGTTCCGCCGCCTTACGCCGGACCGGAGAGCATGCGTGGCTGAAAGCAGAATTCGACAGTGGGTTCGACGATACCTCGCCGGCGTTCTGAAAATTCCGGAGGTGGAGCTGGACCGGTCGCTGGAGGCCTATGGGCTGGATTCCCTCGAAGCGGTGCTGATGGCCGGCGCCCTGGAAGACGAACTCGGCCTCGAGATCGACCCAGCGGCTTTTCTGCAATATCCCACCATCGAGGCGATGGTGGCGGCGCTGGAGCGTGGCGAGGGGATCGAGCAACCGGCCCCGTCCGGCGCGACCGCCAGCGCCCCATGAACGGCGGGCGGCGGCGGCCCGACCCCCTTTAGCCTAGCCCACGCGCGACGGCGGGGGGAGGCGCCGCTCCATTGAAGTCCCGCTTTCGACGGCCGGGCTGACCCGGCATGGCGACGCGTCGCCGAAGGGCGTTAATTGGTCTTGGCGGCGGCGTCGGCGGCGGCGTCAGCCTTGCGGCCCGCCTTCGCGGCGGCCGCTTTTGTATTGTCGGCGGCGTTATCGACCGCCGCGTCGGCGTTGGCGGCGGCGTTCGCGGTGGCCGCGCCGGCGTCGTTGACGGTCGTGGCGGTGGCGGCGGCGGCGTGATCGGCGGCCGCGTTGACGTTATCGCCCGCCGCCGCCGCCTCGGTGCTGGCGGTTTTGGAGCAGGCGACCAGGGCGAGACCGGCGGCGGCGGCGACGATGAGGAGAGCAAGGCGCATGGGTGACTCCGTTGATGGCGCGCCCACCTTCCATCAAGTCGCGGGCGATGTCCAACCGCCATTGCGCGAGGCGCCGCCCTCAGGCGTCGAACATGATGACCGAGCGGGCGATCTCGCCGCGCTTCATCTCTTCAAACGCGTCGTTGACCGCTTCCAGCTTGATCCGCCGCGAGATCATCTCGTCGAGCTTCAGCTTGCCGGCCAGATACATGTCCACCAGCTTCGGCATATCGACGGGGAAATGGTTGGAACCCATCAACGAGCCCTGGAGCTTTTTCTCGCCCAAAAAAGCGTGGCCGGGAATCTCGATGGTCTGGCCCAGTGGGATCATGCCGATGATGTTGGCCGTGCCGCCGCGGCGAAGCATGCCGAAGGCCTGTTCGGTGGTCTTCTTCAGGCCCACCGCCTCGAAGCTGTGATCCACTCCGCCCTTGGTCATTTCCAGCACCGTCTTCACCGCGTCGGCGTCGGCGGCGCAGACGAAGTCGGTGGCGCCGAAGTGCCTGGCCAGATTGTCCTTGGCCGGCGAGGCATCGACCGCGATGATGCGGCTCGCCCCGGCGATGGCCGCGCCGTTGATCGCCGCCAAGCCCACGCCGCCGCAGCCGATCACCGCCACCGTGTCTCCAGGCCGCATCTTGGCGGTGTGGAAGACCGAACACACGCCGGTGAGGACGCCGCAGCCGATGAGGGCCGCGCGGTCCAGCGGCATGTCCTTGCGGATGGCGACGCAGGCGTGGTCGTGGACCAGCATCCGCTCGGCGAAGGATGACAGGTTGAGATATTGCTGCATGGGCGCCGCGCCTTGGCTGAGGCGCGGCGGATCGGACGCTTCGCGTTTGGTCTCGGGGCTGACGCACAGGCTCATGCGGCCGGTGAGGCAGAATTCGCAGTGGCCGCAGTAGGCGGAAAGGCAGGTGATCACGTGGTCGCCCACCTTCACCGTGCGCACTTCCGAGCCCACCTGTTCCACCACCCCGGCGCTCTCGTGGCCCAGGACGGCGGGCAGGGGGTGGGGATAGGCGCCTTCGATGAAATGCAGATCGGAATGACAGACACCGGCGGCGACGGTGCGGATCAGCACCTCGCGCGGCCCGGGTTTGCCGATCTGGACCTCCTCGATCTGGAGGGGCGTCCTGACCTCCCGCAACACGGCGGCCTTCATGGATTGTTGTCTCCCGCGATCGTCTTTTTGCCTTGCCGCCAGCCGGCCGACCGTCGGGTTATCGCCGGTAAGGCGCCGCCCGCCAAGGGAATTCAAGAGGACGTGTCGGCGGTCGAAACGCCGTTGCCCGCGCCGCTGGTCCGCCGTAGGTTGAGGGTCATGAAGCGTTCCGTTCTCATCGCCCTCGGCGCGCTCGGCCTGGCCGCCTGCGCCGAACAATCCCTGGGCCCAATCGGGCCGCCGCCCTCGCCGCCGCCCGGCCTCTATGTGCCAGGTTCGGGCGCGATCTTTCGGACGCGCGATTTCGCCTGGTCGGCCAGGCCGGGCGACGGCTCGATCCTGGGAACCCTGGCCTACCGGCCCGGCGGCGCCCGCTATACTTGCCAGGGCGGCGATGTGATTCTTACCCCGGAAACCGCCTGGACCCGGCGGCGGATGGTGATCCTCTACGGCTCGTCGCTGGCCGCCGAGGTGCCGCTGGAGATCGTCCGCGCCCGCACGCCTTCAGCCCCGATCGGCGACTATGCGAGCTACGCCAAGAAGACCACTTGCGACGGGGCCAACCATTTCGGTTTCGACGGCCTGCCAAATGGCGGCTGGTTCGTGATCACCCTGGCCAAGCCGATGGACGGGCGGGGCGAGCCGATCGCGGTGATGCGCCGCGTCGAGACCCGCGGCGAGCGGCGAACGGTGACCCTGAACTAGGGCGCGCCGGTCGCTGACGACTTGATGCATTTTCAGGACACCCCGCCGGCGGACCCACAATGACCGACACCTTTCGCGCCATCCGCCTCTTCAAGACGCCGGGCGGCCAGGAGATCCGGTTCGTCGATCTCACCAAGGACGACCTGATGGCCGGCGACGTCACCGTTCGCGTGGACTATTCGACGGTGAACTACAAAGACGGCCTGGCCTTGACCGGCAAGGCGCCGGTGGTGCGCGTCTGGCCCCTGACGCCGGGAATCGACTTCGCCGGCGTGGTCGAGACGTCCGAGCATGCCGATTTCAGGCCCGGCGAGCGGGTGGTGCTGAACGGCTGGGGGGTCGGGGAGACCCATCACGGCGGCTTTGCCCAAAAGGCGCGGGTCAAGGGCGATTGGCTGGTCAAGATCCCGGAGCCCATCTCCAATGCCCGGGCCATGGCCATCGGCACCGCCGGCTACACCGCCATGCTGGCGATCCTGGCGCTGGAGCGACTGGGCGCGACGCCGGCGAGGGGCGAGATTCTGGTCACCGGCGCGGCCGGGGGTCTGGGGAGCGTCGCCATCGCCCTCCTCTCCCGGCTGGGCTACCGCGTGGTCGCCTCCACCGGTCGCAAAGATAGCCAAGAGGAGTATCTCGCCGGCCTCGGCGCCGCCGAGGTGATCGATCGCGCCGAGCTTGCCGCGCCCGGCCGGCCCCTGGGGCGCGAACGATGGGCCGGGGCCATCGACTCGGTCGGCAGCCACACCCTGTCCAATGTCCTGGCCCAGACGTGCTATGGCGGCGCCGTGGCGGCCTGCGGACTCGCCCAGGGCATGGATCTACCGGCGTCGGTGGCGCCCTTCATCCTGCGCGGCGTCACCTTGGCCGGCGTCGATTCGGTCATGCGCCCCAAGATCGACCGCCAGGAAGCCTGGGGGCGCCTGGCCCGCGATCTCGATCTGGCCAAACTCGATTCGATGACCACGACCGCCTCCCTGCGCGAGGTCCCGGCTCTGGCGGCGGCGATCGTCGAGGGCCAGGTGCGTGGTCGCGTCGTGGTGAATGTGAACCAATAGGGCGGCGCGCCGTTCAGGTCAGGTTCAGGCCGCGCCTATTAGGTTGAGGCTAATCCTTGCCGAAAGGCGTCTGGCTCTCCGGTGAGCGCCGGCTGGAAAATGGGACGGATGGAGGTTCCGATGAACAAGATTTTGAACGCCGGCGTGGTCGCCTTGACCCTGGCCGGCTCGATCGCGGCGACGGCTGGCCCGGTCGCGGCGCAGGGTCGCGGCGGCAACCCCAGTGGCGGCGGTCACGGCGGCATGAGCGCGGGCGGGAGCTCGAGCGGCCACGGCGGGATGATCGCCGGCCGCAACCCCAGCGGCGGCGGTCGCGGCGGCAACTGGCGCGGCGGCAACTGGCGCGGCGGTAACTGGGGCGGCTGGCGTGGCGGCGGCTGGGGCGCCGGCGCGGCGTTTACCGGCTTGGCCGTGGGAGCCGCGATCGGCGGCGCCTATGGTTACCCCGGCTACAACGGTTACGGCTACGGCTACCCCGCTTACGGCTACGGCTACGGCTATCCCGCCTATGGCTATCCGGTTTACGGCTACGGTCGTCCTTACTATCGCGGATGGGGCTTCCGGCACCGGGTCTGGGGCCGCCGCTTCCGCTAGAATCGGCTAAGGTCGCCACAATCGAAAAAGAGACCCCGCTCCGGCAAGGCGCGGGGTCTTTTTTTGCCCTAGTTCACAGTCGCCCGGCCGATCTCCAGGCCATCCTCGCCCGCCCCAACCTGGATCACCGCGCCGTCCGCCAGCTCCCCGGCCAGCAGCTTCTTGGCGATCGGGTCGATCAGTTCCTTCTGGATCACCCGCTTGAGCGGCCTGGCGCCATAGATTGGGTCGTAGCCGCGCTCGCCCAGCCAGTTCAGGGCGGCGCCGTCCAGGGCGATGGCCATGCGGCGACTCTCCAGAAGTTTTTCCACCCGCTGGAGCTGAATTTTGACGATGGCCCCCATCTGCTCGCGGCCGAGACGGTGGAAAAGGATGATCTCGTCGATGCGGTTCAGGAATTCCGGGCGGAAGTGCTTGCGCACTACGTCCATGACCAGGGGGCGCACCGCCTCGACGCTCTCGGCCTCGCCCTCCGGCGACAGGACCTGGGCGGAGAGGTATTCGCCACCCAGGTTGGAGGTCATGACGATCAGAGTGTTGCGGAAATCCACCGTGCGCCCCTGGCCGTCGGTGAGGCGCCCGTCGTCGAGCACCTGCAGCAGCACGTTGAAGACGTCCGGATGGGCCTTTTCCACCTCGTCGAACAGCACCACCTGATAGGGGCGCCGGCGCACCGCCTCGGTCAACGCTCCGCCCTCGTCGTAGCCGACGTAGCCCGGCGGCGCGCCGATCATCCGACTGACCGAGTGCTTTTCCATATATTCGCTCATGTCCAGGCGGGTGATCGCCGCCTCGTCGTCAAACAGGAATTCGGCGAGAGCCTTGGTGAGTTCGGTCTTGCCGACGCCCGTGGGTCCCAGGAACAGGAACGAGCCGATTGGCCGGCCGGCGTCCTGCAGCCCGGCCCTGGCCCGGCGGACCGCATCGGAAACCGCCTCCAGGGCCTCTTCCTGGCCGACCACCCGACCGCGCAGGGAATCCTCCATGCGCAGCAGTTTGTCGCGTTCGCCTTCCAGCATTCTCTCCACCGGCACGCCGGTCCAGCGTGACACCACGGCGGCGATCTGTTCGGCGTCCACCACTTCGGGCGTCAGGGCGTCCTTGTCGGCTTCCCGATCCTCGTCGGCGAGACGCTTCTCGAGCTGGGGGATTTCGCCATAGGCGATCTCCGAGGCGCGCTGCAGGTCGCCGCGGCGCTGGGCGGCGGCCAGTTCGGCGCGCAGGCGCTCGAGCGCCTCGCGGGCCTGGGCGGCCTGACCGACCTTCTCCTTTTCCGATCTCCAGCGCGCGGTCATGTCGGCCGACGCCGCCTCGAGTTCGCCCAGTTCCTCGGTGAGGTGTTCCAGGCGGGCTTTGGAGGCCTTGTCGGTCTCCTTGGCCAAGGCCTCGCGCTCGATCTTGAGCTGGACGGCGCGCCGGTCGATCTCGTCGAGCTCCTCGGGCTTGGAATCCACCGCCATGCGCACCCGGCTCGCCGCCTCGTCGACCAGATCAATGGCCTTGTCGGGCAAGAAGCGGTCGGCGATGTAGCGGTTGGACAAGGTGGCGGCGGCGACAATGGCGGCGTCGGAGATGCGCACGCCGTGGTGCGTCTCGTATTTTTCCTTCAGGCCGCGCAGGATGGAGATGGTGTCCTCCACCGTCGGCTCGCCCACGAACACGGGTTGGAAACGGCGCGCCAGGGCCGCGTCCTTTTCCACATTCTTGCGGTATTCGTCGAGAGTCGTGGCCCCCACGCAGTGCAATTCGCCCCGCGCCAGGGCGGGCTTCAGAAGGTTGGAGGCGTCCATGGCCCCCTCGGACTTGCCGGCGCCGACCAGGGTGTGCATCTCGTCGATGAAGAGGATGATCGAGCCTTCGGCGGCAATCACCTCGTTCAGCACCGCCTTCAGCCGCTCCTCGAATTCCCCGCGGTATTTCGCCCCGGCGATCAGCGAGCCCATGTCCAGGGCCAGCAGCTTCTTGTCCTTGAGACTCTCGGGCACATCGCCGTTGACGATGCGTTGGGCCAAGCCCTCGACGATGGCGGTCTTGCCGACACCCGGCTCTCCGATCAGCACCGGATTGTTCTTGGTGCGCCGGGCCAGAACCTGGATGGTGCGGCGGATCTCCTCGTCGCGGCCGATCACCGGATCGAGCTTCTCGTCGCGGGCCGATTGGGTGAGGTCGCGGGCATAGCGCTTCAGGGCGTCGTAGCCCTCCTCGGCCGAGGCGCTGTCGGCGGTGCGGCCCTTGCGCAGGACCTTGGCCGCCTCCTCCAGCCCTTTGGCCGTGGCCCCGGCCTCCCGGAGCGTCTTGGCCGCCTCGCCGCCGTCCTTGGCCAGGGCGATGAGCAGGCGCTCGGTGGTGACGAAGGCGTCCCCGGCGGCCTTGGCCCCCTCCTCGGCGGCGGCGAATACGCGGGCCGCCTCCGGCTTCATGTAAAGTTGGCCGCTCCCCCCCTCGACCTTGGGCGTCTTGGCCAGCAGCGCTTCGACAGCCTGATCGGCGGCGTCCGGCCGGCCGCCGGCGCTGTGGATCAGGGCGCGGCTCAGGCCGTCCTTTTCTTCCAGCAACACCTTCAACAGATGCTCCGGCCCCAGTTGCTGATGGCGGCGGGCCACGGCCAGGGACTGGGCCGACTGGATCGCCTGTTTGGCGCGGTCCGAATAAAGATCGATGTTCATGAATTTCCCTGCGAAGGCGGCGGCTGGCAGCGGATGTAGGTGTGTCTCGAATGCAACACAAGAGGCGGGTCGGCGCACGAGCGGGCGGTCGCCGGCCGTCTTCACGGTCGGTTCAGCTTGCCGCTCCCAATCTGACCTCCAAATGGGGAGGGTGACCGGCGAACCCGAAGCCGCGGTTCGGCGTTGGAGCCATGAAGCGGATGCGGGCGGCGGGAGATAGGCGCGTGGCGGCGAGGAGACCCCAGGGGATATTGGCGCTCTTCTGGGCCTGCCTGGAGTCGGCGGCCAGGGGGCGCACTGAACATCGCTCGATCTCGGACGCCTATCCGGACACCGTGGTGCGCCGGATCGCGTTCACCGCCGGCGGCGGTTTCGGTTGGCGTCTTTCCGCCTTGACGACGCCGCGATCCCGGCCGGCGCCGTGGAAGATCGTGGTGGTTACCGGCGCGCCTTCCTGGGCCGAATACTGGGCGCCCGCCCTTGCCGCCCTGCCTCAGGATCGCGAAATGATCGTCGTCGATCGCCCCGGTTTCGCCGCCAGCGAACCGGCGGAGTGCGTGCTGGATATCCGCGACCAGGCCCGCGCCCTCGCCCCCCTCCTCGAAGCGGCGCGGGGCCAGAAGATTCTTCTGGTGGGCCAGTCGTACGGGGCGGCCATCGCCAGCCTGATGGCGGGGGCCAGGCCCCGGCGGGTCGCCGCGGTGGCGCTGCTCTCCAGCTATCTGGGGGAACCCGGCCCCACCGCTCGCTGGCTGGTCCGCGTCGGGTCGCGATTCCTCAATGTGATCCCCCGCGACCTGCGTAACGCGGTGATGGAGGTCAGCCACCAGCCGCCGCAGATGGCGCACATGCGCGAGGCCGTGGCCCGCCTGCGCGCGCCCGTGCATGTGATTCATGGCGATATGGACGACTTCGCGCCGATCGAGACGGCCAGCGCCTTCGCCGGCGCGATGACGACGCGGCGGCCGGTACGCTTTCACAGCGTGGCCGGGGCCAATCACTTCCTCAACGACGGGCCCGTCGATACTCTGCTGGCCTGCCTCGAGGCCTGCATCCAGGCCGCCGAACCCGCGCCGCGGCGGCGCTGGCCGAGTTGGCCCAGGATCGCCGGCGGGTCAGGGCGACCGGCGCTGAACCAGGTCCCCGTAGGCGCCTGACGCCGGCCGACCCTAGCCGGGGGCGCCGCTATTCCTCGGCCGAAGCGGGCGCCGGGGCGGCGTCGGCGCCTTCAAACGTGGTGGGCGCGCGGCGGCGGCGAGGGCGCCGGTTTTCGCCGGGCGCCTCGTCCCTCGGTTCGGCCGGGCGCACCTGGAGGAAGGCGGGAGCGTGATTCACTTCGCCGTCGTCGGCGCGCAGCATCTGCGCCGATTCGGGGGATGATTCGGGGGATGGCTGGCCGGTCAACGGCGTCGCCTCGGGCTCCACAACGGTCATGGGATCGCGTTCCGCCCGATCCTGGCGCTCGAAGCGCGGGCGATCGTCGCGGGCTTGCCCAAGACGTTCCCCGGGGCGTTCATCGCGAACCGGGCGGGCGGATCGGTCGTTCTTGAATCGATCGTTCCCCGGGCGCTCGTTCCCCGGGCGCTCGTTCCCCGGGCGCTCGCCGCCTGAGCGCTCGTTCTGGGCGCGCCCATTCGCTCCCCGATCGTTCTGGGCGCGGTCATTGGCCCAGCGCTCATTGCGCGGCGCCTCGCCCCGGGCTCGGTCGTCGCGCGGCCTCTGTTCGCCCTGCCGATAGTCTTCGCGCGGGCGCTCGTCGCGCCGGTATTCCGTCCTTTCCTGGCGCTCGCCGCCGCCTTCGCCCCCGTCGGCGGACTCCGTCTCGGACTCGGTGGCCTCGCCGGCGCCGCTCTCGTCCTCGAAGTCCATATCGTAGCCGGAGACGAACTGGTCGCGGCCGATGATTTCGGTCAGGGGCCGTTGAGGCTGCATCACTCGCATGACCCGGAAATAGTGTTCGGCGTGCTGCAAATGGTTCTCCGCCAGGACGCGGTCGCCAGCGGTGTGGGCGTCACGAGCCAGTTGCTGGTACTTTTCGTACACATGCTGGGCGGCGCCGCGAACCTTGACTCCCTCTGGCCCGTTGGAATCGAAGGCCCGATTGGTGTTGTGCTGCGGCTTACCGCCGCTGGCGCCGCCGCCGCTATTGCGGCTGCGTCCGCGCTGACGCTTCATACCCTTGAAATCTCTCATGCTTTTGTGACCTGTCGCGGGCCGCCCTGTCCCCGGTGATCCGTGAGATCCCAGGCGGGTCGCGGTTTTGTTATGCGGGCCCTATCGCCCGTAAAGGTTCTCAAGAAACGTTTGGTTCCCCGCCTCCGCCTCAAGGCCAACGGCGCGCATCCGCGAGAGTTTCGTCAAACCGCGCCCCCGGTAGTTCGCGCGCCGGGCCTGTCTTGACCAGGCGCCCAATCCCATTGGCCAGCGATCTGAGTGGAGACGTTATTGCTCTAGCCGCTCGGATGACTTTTTCCAAGGGCTTTCTTGAATCCCGCCACCACGCGGTCGTGGCCGGCCAGGTCGGGCGTCACCCTCAGCCTCCGCGCGCCGGCCTGTCGGAACAGGTCTTCCACGCCGGCGCGCTGGCCGGCGCCGATCTCCACCGCGAAGGCCCCCCCCGGGCGCAGCACGCGCAGGATTTGGGGAGCGAGAACGCGATAGGCGGCCAGGCCGTCGGCCCCGCCGTCGAGCGCCAGCCGCGGTTCATGGTCGCGAACCTCCGGCGCCAGGGCCGCCAGGTCCCCAGTCGCGACATAGGGAGGATTGGCCACCACCAGATCGAAATTGTCGGCGGCCAGGCCGCCGGCCCAGTCTCCCCGCAGCAGGGCGACGCGGCTTGCCAAGCCCAGGTTGGCGGCGTTTTCGCGCGCCACCGCCAGGGCCTCTTCCGACACGTCCACGCCCAGGCCGATGGCATGGGGCCGCTCGGCCAGAATGGCCAGGAGGATCGCCCCCGACCCGACCCCCAGATCGAGCACGGAAATCCGGCGCTCGGCGGAAATGTCCGGCAATACGACATCGAGAAGGGTTTCGGTGTCGGGCCGGGGCGTCAGCACGTCCGGCGTCACCCGCAACATGATCTTCCAGAAGCCTTTGACGCCCAGAATATGGCTGATCGGCTCGCGCCGCTCGCGGCGGGCCAGATAGGCCTCCAGAACGCCCGCCTGGTCGGCGGTGAGGGCGCGATGGGGGTCGGCGATGATCTCGGCGCGGCTGGCCCCGGCCGCCGCCTCGACAAGCAGCCGCCCGTCGATGACTGGGCTCTCCACCCCCGCCGCCGCGAGCCGCTCCTTGGCTCGCGTCCAGGCGGAGACGAGGGTCGGCAATCGCGCCTAGGCCCGCACGCCGGTGAGCGGCGAGGAGCCGAAGGCGCCGGCCTTGACGCTGCCGGTCATGGCGTCACCGTCCACGGCGACGGTGAATTCCAGGGTCATGGGAAACGGCGAGGTGATCGACGCCGACCAGGAGAGGTTGTTTCCATCGACCTTGCCGGAAATGTCCTGGGCGCCCATCCGGCCTTCCATCTTGCCGGTGAAGGTGGCGCCGCTGGTGGCGATGCTGAGCGTACCTTCCTGCACGCCCATCGGTGAATTGACGGTGGTCTTCCAATTGCCATCGGCGGACATTTTGGGTCTCCAATGAAGGTTGAATTCTGAGCTAGCCCGTCAATCGGGCTCGGGCAAGGGCGCGCCCGCGACTATTCGGCGGCCTCCAACGCCTTCGCCCCGGCCGTCGCGGCTTCGGCCGCTTCGATTTGCGCCGCGCGCGCTTCCACGAGCTCCACGATGTGATCGACCATCCCGTCGTTGGCCAGCTTGTGATCGGTCTTGCCGGCCACATAGATCATCCCCGAGCCCGCGCCGCCGCCGGTGAAGCCGATATCGGTCATCAGCGCCTCGCCCGGGCCATTGACCACGCAGCCGATGATGGACAGGCTCATGGGGGCGGAGATGTGCTTGAGGCGCTCTTCC
This sequence comes from Caulobacterales bacterium, assembly GCA_038225765.1. GTDB lineage: Bacteria > Pseudomonadota > Alphaproteobacteria > Caulobacterales > Caulobacteraceae > Acaudatibacter. The sequence goes on from JBBRQW010000060.1 coordinate 16,401, forward strand.
AGCGCGTTCACCGTCTCGATGACGTTGAAGCCTTGCCGGGCGCACGAGGGGCAGGCGATGATGTTGACGCCGCGATGGCGCAGGCCGAGCGATTTGAGAATGTCGAAGCCGGCCTTGATTTCCTCCACCGGGTCGGCGGCGAGGGAGACGCGGATGGTGTCGCCGATCCCGGCCCACAGCAGGCCGCCCATGCCGATGGCCGACTTGATCGTGCCCGATCGCAGGGCCCCGGCCTCGGTGACTCCCAGGTGCAGGGGGCAGTCGATGGCGTCGGCGAGCATCTGATAGGCGGCCACGGTCATGAACACGTCCGACGCCTTCACGCTGATCTTGAATTCGTGAAAATCGTGATCCTGCAGGATGCGGGCGTGGCCCAGGGCGCTTTCGACCATGGCCTGCGGGCACGGCTCGCCGTAGCGCTCCAGCAA
>JBBRQW010000061.1:0-16700 GCA_038225765.1 Caulobacterales bacterium
AGATTGAGGCTCGCCCCTTCCTTGCCGTAGGTCGAGCGGGTCTGATAGGTCGTGCCGTCGGTCATGGTCACGGTGATGAAGTGATAGTCGGGATGGGTGTCTTGTTTCATGGCGAACTCAAACCGACCTGATCGGAAACGCGAAGGGCCGCCAAGGGCGGGCGCTTTGAAGGAAGGCGCGCCTATACACGACGGCGAGGCGCGAAGGCAAGGGTCGGCGCGGAGATGAGAGGACCGATCACGGCGGCGGTCGCCGAACGCCAGAAGCGCCGGGACATCCGGCCCCTCGCCCATCTGGCGCCCTTTTTGCGCGCTCACTGGGGCGACGCCGCCTGGTCGGTGGCCTTTCTGCTCGTTTCCACCGGCGCCACCCTGGGGCTTTCCGGGGCGGCGCGGCTGGTGGTCGATCGGGGCTTCGCCTCGACCTCCGCCGCCACCCTCAACCGGACCTTCCTGATCCTCATCGCCGTGGCCGCCGTGCTGGCGGCGGCGACCGCCCTGCGCTTCTATTTCATCACCAAGCTGGGCGAGCGGGTGGTGGCGGATCTGCGCACCGCCCTCTACCGTCATGTTCTCACCCTCGATCAGGCCTATTTCCTGAAGGTCCGCACCGGCGAGGTGCTGTCGCGGCTGACCACCGACATGACAATCGTCGAGAGCATGGTCGGCGCGTCCGCCTCGGTGGCCCTGCGCAATCTCCTGACCCTCGTCGGCGCCCTGGCGGTGCTCGTCTTCGTGAGCCCCAGGCTGACGCTTTACGTGGCGCTGCTCGCGCCGGCGGTTCTCGCGCCGCTGTTTCTGTTCGGGCGGCGGGTGAGAAGGCTGTCGGTACACGCCCAGGAGCGCTTCGCCGAGGCGGTGGGCTATGCCGGGGAGACCCTGGACGCCCTGGACACCCTGCAGGCTTTCGGGCGCGAGGCGAGCGCCGGCGACCGCTTCGGGCGCTCGGTGGAAACGGCTTTCGGCGCCTCCCTGGCCCGGATAAAGGCTCGCGCCCTGATGACCGGCCTGGTGATCACCCTGGTGTTTGGCGGCGTGGCGACGATCTTCTGGCTGGGCGCCCACGCCGTGGTGGCCGGGGCGATGAGCGGCGGCACTCTGCTGATGTTCGCCATCCTCGCGGTTCTCGCCGCCGGGTCGGTGGGGGCGCTGGGCGAAGTGTGGGGCGATGTGCAGAAGGCGGCGGGGGCCATGGAGCGCATCTCCGACCTGCTGGCCGCCAAGCCGACGATCGCCGCGCCGCCCGCGCCCACGCCCCTGCCCAGCCCCGCTCGCGGCGAGATCGCGTTCGAGGGCGTGGTGTTCGCCTATCCGGGGCGCGGCGACCTGCCGGCCCTGAACGGGTTCGATCTGACCGTCCACTCCGGCGAGCGGGTGGCCCTGGTCGGCCCTTCGGGGGCCGGCAAGAGCACGGTGTTTCGCCTGGCGCTGCGGTTCTACGACCCTCAAAGCGGGGCGGTGCGCCTCGACGGCGTGGACGTGCGCCACGCCGATCCGGCCGAGGTCCGCTCGCGGATCGCCCTGGTGGCCCAGGACGCGCCGCTGTTCTCGGGCTCGGCGCTGGAAAATCTCAGGTTCGGGCGCGAGGAGGCGACGCCCGATGAGCTCGTCGCCGCCGCCCGCGCCGCCGAGGCCCAGGCCTTCATCGACGCCCTGCCCCATGGCTTCGACACCGCCCTGGGCGAACGGGCCAAGACCCTGTCCGGGGGCCAGCGCCAGCGGCTGGCCATCGCCCGCGCCCTGACGCGCGACGCCCCGATCCTGCTCCTGGACGAGGCCACCAGCGCCCTGGACGCCGAGAACGAACGCCTGGTCCAGCGCGCCCTGCACGACGCCATGAGCGGGCGCACCACCCTGGTCATCGCCCACCGCCTGGCCACCGTACTCAAGGCCGACCGGATCGTGGTCATGGACGCCGGCAAGGTGGTGGACAGTGGCACCCACGGCGAACTGTCGGCGCGCGGCGGCCTCTACGCGCGCCTCGCTCAGCTCCAGTTCGGCATGGAGGCGGCGTGATCGCGCCTTCTCAGGCCGCCAGGACGGCCGGAGCCGCCTTGTCACGGAACGCCGCGCCCTCGTGCTCGAGCAGCCACCGTTTGCGCTCCAGCCCGCCGCCATAACCGGTCAATGAGCCGTCCGCCCCGATCACCCGGTGGCAGGGAATGACCACCCCGATCGGATTGGCGCCGTTGGCCAAGCCCACCGCGCGCACCGCCGTGGGCTTGCCGATGCGGGACGCGAGTTCGCCGTAGCTCATCGTGACGCCGACCGGGATGTCGGCGAGCGCCCGCCAGACGCTGCGCTGGAATGGCGTGCCGGCGATCCGCCAGGCGACCCCGGCCAGGGCATCGATCTGGCCGGCGAAATACGCTTCAAGGGCGCGGATCGTCGAGGCCGGCGCGGGACCTTCCGTCAGGGGCACGGCGCCGTAGTGCCGCCGCATCAGGCGGCGCAGCCGGTCTTCATGATCGGACCAGTCGAAGGCGCGCAGGGCGCCGTCCTCGTCGGTGATCAGAACGGCCTCGCCGAGGGGCGTCGCCAGGCGGTCCAGGAAAAGGCGGTCAGGCTGCTTGTCGGTCATGGGGAGTCTCGCGATGCTGGCTGGAGGGATGGATTTGGCCGGCCCAAAGGTGCAGGGCCGCATAGGCGCGCCAGGGCCGCCAGGCCTCGGCGCGGGCGAGGAGTTCGGCCGGGGTTGGCCGCCGGCCGTCGGGGCCGGCGAGCGCCCGCACCAGGCCGACGTCGGCGGCGGGGAAGGCGTCGGGCTCGCGCAGTTCGCGCATGGCGATGTACTGCGCCGTCCACTCGCCGATTCCCGGCAGGGCCTTGAGTTTCGAGATCGCCTCGCCGAGGCTTCGCCGGGGCCCGAAGATGAGCGGATCGGCGGCCACGGCGGCGGCCAGCGACGACAGGGCGGCGATTCGCGCGCGCGGCGCCCCCAAGGCGGAAAGGTCGGCGGCGGCGAGCCGCCGCGCCGAGGGAAAGGTGTGGGTGAGGCCGGACACGGCGCCGGCCAGGGCCTCCGGTAAGACCTCGCCGAAGCTCCGCGCCAGGCGGCCGGCCAGGGCCGTCGCCGCCCCGACGGTGATCTGCTGGCCGAGGATCGCCCGCACCGCCAGTTCGAAGCCGTCCCAGGCTCCGGGAACCCGCAGGCCCGGGCGCGCCGCCACCAAAGGCGCCAGGCGCGGGTCACGACCCAAGTGTTCGCCGATGGCGGCGGGATCGGCGGCCAGGTCGAACACCCGGCGCACCTTGGCGATGATCGTCGGCAAGGCGGCAAGGCGTGGGAAGCGGATCGCCACGGCGAGGCGGTGGCCGGCCAGGGCCTCCACCTTGAGAACGCCCACCGCCTCGCCCACTGCGATGGTCCGCGCGTAGCCGGCGGCGGTGACGACTTCCACCCCCGCGATGGCCCGCGCCGCCAGAAACGCCAGCAGCCCATCCCAGTCGTAGGGGGGCCGGTAGGGGAGGGTGAGGGTCAGCCAGTCGCCCGCGGCGAGCGGCTCCGCTTCGCCCTTGCCGCGCCGCAGACTCGCCGGCGGGCGGGCGTAGAGCCGCTGGAAGGTCTCGTTGAAGCGCCGCACACTGCCAAATCCGGACGCCAGGGCGACCTCGGTCATCGGCAGGCGCGTCTGGTGGATCAGCTGCTTGGCCAGCAGCACCCGCCGGGTCTGCGCCACCGCCACCGGCGAGGCGCCCAGATGCTGGCGAAACAGGCGCCGGAGCTGGCGCTCGCCCACCCCCAGCCGCCCAGCCAGGCCTTCCACGTCGGCATCGTCCAAGGCCCCCGTTTCGATCAGGGCAAGGCCGCGCGAGACGGTGTTGCTGGTTCCCTTCCAGGCGGCCAGGTCCGGCGCCGTCTCGGGGCGGCAACGCAGGCAGGCGCGGAATCCCGCCGCCTGGGCGCCCGCCGCCGAGGCGAAGAAGATCACGTTCTGGGGTTTTGGCGTCCGGGCCGGACAGATCGGCCGACAGTAGATTCCCGTGGTCTTGACCCCCACGAAAAGCCGCCCGTCGAATCGGGCGTCGCGGGTCGTCAGCGCGCGATAGCAGGCGTCATGATCCATATCCATGACCGCATCATCCTCCCCTCGCGGCGGTCTGTCTCGCGGTTTTCGGACATGACCGCCGAAAAGCGATGCGGCGGAAGGGTGGGGATCAACCCCTGCGATTCACCACGCCACCTCATGCCTGATGCGCTGCTCGAGAAGGGGAAACTTGCGGGCGATCCGGCGGAGATCCTCGCTGGGAAGGACCATCAGCCGCACCTCGGTGCGCGCCAGGACCGACTTGCCGTAGGTCCCCCCATCGCCGAGCGCCTCCTCGCCGATCACATCGCCAGGTTCCAGGTCCCATACGCCGGTTTCGTCCTCGGCCCGGGCGCGGCCGGACACGATCAGATAAAACCTGTCGGCGTTCTGGCCGGCGATGGCGATTCGGGTGTGATCCTGGACCACGCTCGCCCCCATCAGATCGACGATCTGACCCACCGCCTCGACGCCGAAATCCTCGAACAGCGGCTGGCGCTTCACCATGCTCCAGGTGATGTTGAACTCGCGGCGATGCAGCCCTTCGACGAAGCCCTTGGCGATGATGCCGATGGGCATGGCGAAGAGAACCAGCCCCAGCACCATGGTGAGGCCGGCGACCAGCTTGCCGAGCAGGGTGAGCGGCACCTCGTCGCCGTAGCCCACCGTCGAAAGCGTGGCGATCGCCCAATACATGGAGCCCGGCAGGGTGCCGAACGCCTTGGGCTGCCCAGGCCCCTCGACCAGATGCATCACCTCGCCGGCGGCGCACACCGTGCACAGCAGCAGGATGAACGAACCCAGCAGCGCCCGCCGCTCCGCATAGAGGACGCCGAGCAGGGCCGGCATCGCCTGCGAATAGCGCGCGATTTTCAACAGCCGCAGCAGGCGCAGGACCCGCAGGGCGCGCAGATCGACCACCCCACCGGTCAGGAAGCCCAGGAAATACGGCGCGAACGACAGGAAATCGATGATCATCATCGGCCGCAGGACGAATCTGACCCGTCCCGTCAGCGGATGGCCGGCGCCGATGCGAGGGTCTTCCGGCGCCGACCATACGCGCACCGCGTATTCGGTCGCGAACGCGCAAACGGTGAAGAGTTCGAAGGCGCGGAAGAAGCCTCGGTACGGCCCATAGATCGACGGAACCGTCTCCAGGACCACCATGGCCACGTTGCTGAGGATCAAGACGATCAGCACGATTTCGATGACGCGGCTGGGGCCGCCCTCGGTCTGGCCTTCCTCGAGAATTATGTAGGCGCGCTGGCGCAGCGTCGGGCGCTTGGCGTCCGGTCGCGCGGCCGAGAGGCGCGTGGCCCGCGCCGGCTCCGTCTGCTGATCCATGTCAGTCTCGCATCGCCCACCGCTCGGCGTTCTATATCGCCAGATGGGCGATCGCCAGCGTTGGCCTCAGGCTCGGGGCTTTCGGTCGCGCCTTTTGAACCCGTCGCGGATGCTCTAGCTTGAAAATATAAAGCCGGATTCAGGCTTCGTGTACGAAACCATCCGGCTCTAGGCGAGCATCCGGCTGACCGCGCGGGTCATGGCGTCGGGTGAATAGGGCTTGGAAATGAACGCCCCGGCGTGGGGTATTTCCCCGCCGGACGGCCTGACCTTGCCCGAGGTCAGCAGAAGGTGGACGGCGGGCTTGAGGCGATTCACCCGCCAGGCCAGTTCCAGGCCGTCCATCCGTCCGGGCATGTTGATATCGGTGAACAGCAGGTCGAAGTCCGCTCCGCGGGCGACCACCGCGAGCGCCTGCTCGGCGTTCGCCGCTTCCAGCACCGCGAACCCGGCGTCACGGAGGGTTGCCGCGGCATCCAGACGCACCACACCTTCATCCTCCACCACGAGGACGGTCGGCTGGCGCTGCAAGGACGAATTCATCATCGATCAACCCCCGACCGGCGAAGACGTTCCAAGCTAAACCTATATGAAAATATGTTAATTCTTGGCGGAAGGGGATGAATGCTCCCCCGCGAGGATTGGGGTCACCCGAAATTAAAGTATAGCTTGGCGCATCCCGCGCCCCGCCGCCGTCGCCGTCGCCGTCGGCGTCGCGTCTCGCCCGTTGGCGTCAAAGCGGCCACTCACGGAGAGTTGCGGAACGCTTCTAGACAGGCGACGTTAGTTTGCATCAAGCCCTACAGGCGAATCGCCAAGGCAACGGGGCTGGAGGGTTAACACCATGGGTTTATGGCAGATCGTGGAATGGCTCGTTCTGGGCGGCGTCGCCGGATTCATCGCCAGTAAGATCATCAACAAGACCGGCGAAGGTCTGGTCATGGATATCGTCCTGGGAATCATCGGGGCCATCGTGGGCGGCTTTATCGCCTCGCATTTCCTTGGCGGTATCGGCACCGGTCACAATATTCTCAGCATCCCCACGCTGATCATCGCGGTTCTTGGGGCGATCCTGGTGTTGGTCATTTACCATATGATCGTTCGCCGCCGGGTCTGAGCTTGGTTTTCGCGGCCCTCGGGGTGTTACCCGAGGGCCGCCGCGTTTGGATTCTTTCGAGAGTTCCCCGGCCGATCGCTGGTCTCTGGGGATTTGCGCCCACGCCCTTGGGCCTGAACCCCGGGCCACGCCGGACGTCGTGATCAAAACCTTTCTCTATGACGCCGAGGGCCGTGATCGCGAGATCGCGCTGAACGCCGAAGCGCTCGCGGAACTGGCCGAGCAGCATATTCTGTGGATCGACGCGACCGCGCCCGACGACGCCGAGTTCGCCTTGCTGAAGGAGTTGTTCGCGCTCAGCGGTCAGTGCATGGCCGGGCTTCGACGGCCCGCGACAAGCTTTTCGCTCGACAACTATGGAAGCTATTTCCACTGCGACGTGCCCGCCGTCGTGCGCCAGCCGAAGGGCGCGGCGAGCCCGCCCAGAACGGCGGCGCGGGCGCGAGTCGATTTCATCGGGGCCTCGCAATGGCTGATCACGGTGCACGCCGAAGAGCTCGCCTTCCTTCAGCAGTTCCGCGACCAGGATAAGGGTGAAACCCTGATCGGCGCCCTGACCGGGCCTCAGGTGGCCGCGTCCCTGCTCGACTGGCACCTCGACGCCTATCTCGGGGCGCTCGAGGATGTCGAAGCCTTCGTCGATGACCTGGATGCGCGCATCCTCGCCCGGCCGCGGGTGCGCGAGGCCCTGCTCGGCGAGGTGATGGTCGGCCGCCGCTACGTCTCCAGCCTGCGCCGGATGCTGGGGCCGCAAAGGTCGGTATTCTACGGCGTCTCGCGGCCCGATTTCAGCCAGATCGCGGGCACCGACGCGGCGGTGCACTACGCGGCGCTGGAACGGCGCTTCGAGCGCACCCTCGACGCCGTCGAACACGGGCGCGACCTGATGCAGAGCTCCTTCGACCTGTTCACCACCCGCACCGCCGAAACCACCAACATGCTGATCCGGCGGCTTACCTTCCTCAGTGTCCTTCTGGGCGGCCTGGCGGCCCTGGCGTGCGTGTTCGGGATGAACTATCAGCCCCCCTTCGCCAGGTCCGGCCTGCCGTTCTGGATCGTGGTGGGGGCCCTGTTCGCGATCGCCGGGGGCGGCCTGGCCGTGGCGCGGTTGCGCAAATGGATTTGAAGCGCCCGCCCGCGCCTGAAACCACCGCGCCTGAAACAAAATTGACATGCCGGCCATCCGGGCGCGAAACTGAGCGCCAGCGATAATGGCCCTGGCAGGCAAGGGAGGCCGGCGATGAGGCTTCGATCGTGGCTGATCGCGGCGCTGGCGACGCTGGCCGTCGGCGGCCCGGCGAGCGCGGCGGTCACGGTATTGGGCGGCGGGATGGCGCAGGATTGCTCCCGCGCCGCGTTCGCCGGAAAAGCCGATCCGAGTTCCATCCTGACTTGCACCCTGGCCCTCGGCGGCGAGGATCTGAACCGGATCGACCGGGCCGGCACCCTGATCAATCGCGGGGTGATGAAGCTGCGTAGCCTCGCTTTCGAGGAGGCGCGCGCCGACTTCGACGCCTCGATCGCCCTGACCCCGAGGATCGGCGAGGCGTGGGTCAACCTGGGCGCGGTGTCGGTGGGCGAACGGCGCTACCAGGCGGCCCTGGACGACCTCACCCGGGCCATAGAGCTCGGCCTCAAGGAGCCGGAGAAGGCCTATTTCAACCGCGCCCTCGCCTATGAGGGCCTGGACGACGAAAAATCGGCCTATTTTGACTACCAGCAGGCTTTGGCGCTCAAGCCGGGCTGGACCCTGCCGCGACACGAATTGCTGCGTTTCACGGTGACCCGGCGCTGACCGCTCCCTGGCGAGGCTTGACCGGCGGGCGGGTCGGCGTAGGGTCGGCGGATTCTCCGGGGTGTCTCCTAGTTAAGAGACTGAGAGGCCGCTTGAGGCGGCGACCCGCCGAACCTGATCCGGGTCATGCCGGCGAAGGGAGGGAATGCGGGTGCCCGTCTTTCGAGCGCCCGCCCGTCGCTTCCGAGCAGGCCTGGTTCGCCACGAGGCCAAGGAAGCGCCATGAATCTTCACACGCCCATCGCCCCCGCCATTCCAACCGGTGAACGCCCCGGATCGCGCAAAGTCTTTCAGGCCGGCGCCCTGCATCCCTGCCTGCGGGTGCCGTTCCGCGAGGTGGCCGTGCACCCCTCGGCGGGCGAGCCGCCGGTGACCCTCTACGACCCGTCCGGCCCCTACACCGATCCGGCCGCCAGGATCGATATCGAGGCCGGCCTGGAACGGCCGCGCGAGGCCTGGGTGCTCGCCCGCGGCGACGTGGAGGCGGCTCCGGCGCGGGCCGCCAGGCCCGAGGACAACGGCCATGCCCGCGGCAAGCATCTGGCCCCTCGGTTCCAGTCCGCGCGCCGGCCTCTGCGCGCCAGGGCGGGGGCGGCGGTGACGCAGCTTGAGTACGCCCGCGCGGGCGTGATCACGGCGGAAATGGAATACGTCGCCATTCGCGAGAACCTGCGGCGCGAGGCGAGCGATCCCTTCATCCGCGACGGCGAGGACTTTGGCGCGGCGATCCCCGATTTCGTGACCCCTGAGTTCGTGCGCGGCGAGGTGGCGCGGGGCCGGGCGATCATCCCGGCCAACATCAACCACGGCGAGTTGGAACCCATGGCCATCGGCCGCAACTTCCTGGTCAAGATCAACGCCAACATCGGCAATTCGGCGGTGCTCTCGTCGGTCGAGGACGAGGTGGACAAGATGGTGTGGGCCATCCGCTGGGGGGCCGACACGATCATGGACCTGTCCACCGGCCGCAACATCCACAACATCCGCGAGTGGATCATCCGCAATTGCCCGACGCCGCTCGGCACCGTGCCGATCTACCAGGCGCTGGAAAAGGTCGGCGGGGTCGCCGAGGATCTGACCTGGGAGGTGTTCCGCGACACGCTCATCGAGCAGGCGCAGCAGGGGGTGGACTATTTCACCATCCACGCCGGGGTGCGCCTTCCCTACGTGCCCCTCACCGCCCGGCGGGTCACCGGTATCGTCAGCCGGGGCGGCTCGATCATGGCCAAATGGTGCCTGGCCCACCACCGCGAGAGCTTCCTCTACGAACATTTCGAGGACATCTGCCAGATCATGCGGGCCTACGACGTCTCCTTCTCCCTGGGCGACGGCCTGCGACCGGGGTGCATCGCCGACGCCAACGACGCCGCCCAGTTCGCCGAACTGGAGACCTTGGGCGAACTCACCAAGGTCGCCTGGAAACACGGCGTACAGGTGATGATCGAAGGCCCCGGCCATGTGCCGATGCACAAGATCAAGGCCAACATGGAAAAGCAGCTCGCCACCTGCCACGAGGCGCCGTTCTACACCCTGGGGCCCCTCACCACCGACGTGGCGCCCGGCTACGACCACATCACCTCGGCCATCGGCGCGGCCATGATCGGCTGGTTCGGCACCGCCATGCTCTGCTACGTGACGCCCAAGGAGCATCTGGGCCTGCCCGACCGCGAGGACGTCAAACAAGGCGTCATCGCCTATAAGATCGCCGCCCACGCCGCCGACCTGGCCAAGGGCCATCCCGCAGCCCGCGCCTGGGACGACGCCCTGTCGCGTGCCCGTTTCGAGTTCCGCTGGGAAGACCAGTTCAACCTCGGTATGGATCCGGAGACGGCGCGCGAATACCACGACGAGTCCCTGCCCAAGGAAGCCCACAAGACCGCCCATTTCTGCTCCATGTGCGGCCCCAAGTTCTGCTCGATGAAGATCAGCCAGGAGATCCGCGAGGCGGCCGGGGCTCAGAACGACGTGGCGGCCGAAGGGATGGCGGCGATGGCGGAAAAGTTCCGGGAACTGGGTGGGGAAGTCGATGTGGCGGTGGGGAGTTAGCGACGCTCCCGCCCGTCCTGATCCTCGGCTGCGGGCGCAGTGGCACCTCCATATTCGGCGAGCTGTTCGACGGGCTGGCCGGCTATGCCTATGTCAGCGAACCGCCGTTTTCGGAGGTGGTCGGCGCGGATTTCACGCGGCCGTTGGCGTTCAAGGTCCCGCGTGAGAGCGACGACTATCCGGCCGCGCCGGGTTTATCCTTTCCCGTGACGGCGCTTCTGGCGGCGGCGCCGGACACCAAAATCTTCTGGATCGTCAGACATCCCTTGGATGCAATCTGCTCATTGCGCGTCGGGATTTCGAAGAACTGGGGGCACCATCCCCGGCCGCCCGACTGGCGAACCTGGCTCGGCCGACCCCTGGTGGAGCGCTGCGCGCATCATTGGTCGTTCCTCAATCGGGCCGGCTTCGCCCAGATCGAGGATCGAGCGGAGGTCGTTCATTTCGAGACCATGATTGGCGATCCGATGCCGTTCGCACGATCCATCTGCGCCCTTGTCGGCATCGACGTTCATGGTGAGAACGCGGCGATTCGCGAATGGGCCGCGCGGGTTCAGAACACCAACAACGGCGCGTTCGTGGAAGCGAGCACGTCACGCAACTACTCGCGCCGCGACCATGAAGTGCGGATCGGGCGCTGGCGCGAGAATCTGAGCGAGGACGAGGCCGACCGCCTGTGGCCGATGGTGAGCGAAGCGGCGAAACGTTTCGGCTATCTTAGAGAGCGGCGCCCAACGCCTCGGGCGCCACCTCATAGACCCGCGAGCAGTATTCGCAGGTGACCTTGATCCGGCCGTCGGCCTCGACCATGCCGGCGCGCTCCTCCGGGGCGAAGGCGGCCAGCATCGCCGCCACCCGCTCGCCCGAGCACCGGCAGAAGCCGCTGAGGGCGAGGGGCGCGAACAGGCGCACGCCGTCCTCGTGGAACAGCCGCCAGAGCAGGGTTTCGGCGGAAACGGTGGGGTCGATCAGCTCGTCCTCGCCGACGGTTTCGATGAAGGCCTGAGCGCGCGTCCAGGCTTCCGCGGTCGAGCCGCGCGCCTCGTCGTCGGCGATGGTCTGGATCAAGAGGCCGCCGGCCCGCCAGCGGGGGCCATCGCCCAGGTCGGCTTGGCCGACCGCCAGGCGCACCCGCGTGGGCGTCTGTTCGGACTGGGCGAAATAGGCCTCCGCGCACAGGGCCAGGGTCTCGCCCTCGATGGGCGTGACACCCTGGTAGCGTTCGGTGTCCGGCCCCTGGTCGATGGTCATCACGAAGGCCCCCTCGCCCAGCAGCGCCCCGGCCCCCGGCCGGGGGACCTCGGCCGCCAGGGCCGCGACCCGCTCGGCGTCGAACCGGCAATAGCCGCGCAGCGATCCGGCGGTGTCGTAGTCGGCCACCACATAGGCCACCGGCCCCGAGCCCTGGGCCTGGACGATCAGCCGGCCCTCGAACTTCAGGCTGGCCCCGACCAGGGCCGCCAGGGCGCAGGCTTCGCCCAGCAGATTGGCCACCGGCGCCGGATAGGCGTGGCGGCCGAGCACCTCGTCGATCGCCGCGCCCAGGCGCACGACGCGCCCACGCACCGGCTGGCCCTCGATGGCGAAGGCGGCGACGAAGTCGTCGGCGGGGGGCGTGGTCATGCCCGGATATGGGGGCGCGCCGCCCGCCGCGCGAGCGATTAGGCCATGGCGGTCGCGGGCCGGGCGAGCGCCATCGTCGCCGCCCCGTGTTCGCGAGCCGGCGCCGCGGACGACGCCGCACCCGCGCCGCCCGCGAGGCTGGCGGCCGCCGCGGCGAAGCCGGTGACCGACGGCTTTGGCGCCGCCTGATCGATGATGTCGACGCCGCCGTGGCCATCGCCGCCGGCGGTGAAGGTCGAGCCCAGATAGTTGCCGATCATGTGGATCTGGGCGGTGTGCGTCCCGTCGCTGACGGTCAGGACGCCGCCGGATTTGTCGCCGCTGTAGCTCGCCTCGCCGGGACCGACGAAACCGATGTCTCGAAGATCCAGCTCGGTCGACCCAGTCCTGGTGAAACCGCTGATCAGTCCGCCATATCCCTGGGCCTGGGCAAGCTGGAGCACACCCGACTTGTGGAACGTGACGTTTTCTCCAAAGCTCGAGCCGAAGGCGAGAATCCCGCCCCGGATCACGCCTTGGCCGGCCCCGGTCACCGCGCCCAACACCGTCAGATCACCGCCTTGGCTCGCCAGGACGCCGGTGTTGTCGACCGCGCTTTCGATCAGGGTCTGGCTGTTCCCGCCACCGGCGATCAGGCCGGCGTTCTGGATGGCGTTGGCGCCGGTGTCGATGGTCAGTCCGGCGGGCCCGGCGCCACGGATCGTCGCTTCCAGACCGTTGATCAGGGTCATGAAGCCGCCGCCCAGAAGGCCGCTGCCCGTGATCAGGTTATCGAGGTTCGTCAAGGTCGCGCCGCTCGTCACGCCGGTGATGACGCTGCTCGCGGCGGCGAGCACGATCTGACCGCCGCCCGACAGGATGGCGCCCGGCGCTCCGACGATCAGGTCGGTGGTGCTCGCGCCCTTGCCGGTCTGGATCAGCAGCTTGCCGAAGTTGTTGATCGCGCCCGTGACGGTCAGGTTGGCGTTTCCAGCGAGGGTGATCAGGCCCGAAAGATCGACGCCGTCGAGGCCATTGCCGGTCAGGCTGTTGCCGACCTCCTGGAACACGACGGCGCTGAGCAGGCCCGCGGCCAGGGCGCCGTTGGCGATGATGACGCCGCCCAGGATCACCCGGCCGCCGTCGGCCAGGATCTGGCCGCCGGTGTTGTCGATATTGCCGCTCAGCCTGAGGGTGCCGCCGTGCGTCGCTTCGAGCAGACCCTGGTTCACCGTGGTCCCGAACGAGGAGAGGATCAGCGGCAGGGCGTGATCGGCGTTGATCGCCCCGGCGGCCTCGTTGACCAGCCCCAGCCCGGTGATCGCGCCGGCGCCCGAGATCAGGTTATCGACGTTGGTCAGGACCGCGCCCTCGCCGCCGGTAATCAGGTTGAAGGCGTCGTTGCTGAGGGTGATCAGGCCGCCGCCGTCCAGAGTGATCGGCCCGAGAATGCTCAACTTCGCCATCTGGTCCGCGCCGGGCAGGGCGGAGTTCGGCGTTCCGTTCAGCAGGATCGAGCCCGCATTGTCGAAGACGCCACCGCCGATCTCGAAATTGGCGCTGCCCCCCAACAGCGTTCCGAGGACGGGCACGGTGTAGAGGGCGTTGCGGACGTCGATGGCTCCGAGGTTGGCGCTGCCGCCGGCGCCGTTGGCGACCAGGAAGTTGGTCGCGCCGCCGAGCAAGCCGGCGACGTTGATGCCGCCCAGGATCTGAAGGGTGGCGCCCGCCGCCGTCTGGATCGCGCCGACGGTCTGGGTTCCCCCCAGCGGCAGGCCCAGAACGCCGGCCTGCGAGATGACCGTGTAGGGCGCGCCCAGCGCGCCGAGGACCGCGGTGTCCCGCGCCCCTGGAAGCTTGCCGCCCAGCCAGTTTAGGATGCTGTTGAAGAAGCCCCCCGAGGCCGAGTTCCACTGCGCCTGAGCCATGCGTTTGGTCCCTGTTCCGCCGCCGTCGCGCCTACCGACCGAGCGTACGGCGGCGCCGCGCCTATCCTCATAGCTGTCAATAGGCGGCCTGTCGATGGCGTTTTCTCCGCCCTTTCGCCGCGGCCGAGCCGCATGTCCGTGGCGGTGGCGATGATGGCCGAACCGCCGAGTTGGCGCCGCGGGTCGAGGAGGTTGCGGGGCGCGGTCACGCCGCGTCCGGCGCGGCCGGCGCCTTGGCGCGCGCCGCCGCGCAGGCCCGCTCCAGCTTCTCGATCGCCTCGCGCGCCTCCTCGGCGGTAATGGTCAGGGGCGGCAGCAGGCGGATGCAATTGTCGCCGCCGCCGGCCATCAGCAGGCGTTCCTCCCGCGCCAGGGCCATGAAATCGCGGTTGTTGAAAATGAGTTTGACGCCGATCAGCAGGCCCTTGCCGCGAACGTCGGCGATCACGTCGGGGTATCGGTCCTGGAGGCCCTTGAGGCCCTGCGTGAAATAGCCGGCCATGTCGCGCACATGGGCCAGGGTCTCCGCCTTGCCGATCTCCTCGAAGGCGGCCAGGGCCACCGCCATGGCCAGGGGATTGCCGCCATAGGTCGAGCCGTGCGAGCCGACGCTCATGCCGCTCGCCGCCCGCGCCGTGGCCAGGCAGGCGCCGACCGGAAAGCCGCCGCCAAGCGCCTTGGCGACGCAGAGGATGTCGGGCGCCGCGTCCGCCGCCCACTCGTGGGCGAAGAGCTTGCCGGTGCGCCCCAGGCCGCATTGGATCTCGTCGTAGATGAGGAGGGCGCCGCGTTCGTCGCACAGGGCGCGGATGGCGGTCAGATCGCCCTCCGGCCACGCCCGCGCCCCGCCCTCGCCTTGCACCGGTTCCAGGATCACCGCCGCCGTGGTCGGCCCGATGGCGGCCTTCAGGGCGGCCATGTCGCCGAACGGCAGTTGCAGGAAGCCCGGCAAGGGGGGGCCGAAGCCCTCGGTGTAATGCGGGTTGCCGGCCGCGAATACCGCCGCGTAGCTGCGCCCGTGAAAGGCGCCCTCGAAGCCGATGACGTCGATGCGTTCGGGGTTTCCGTCGGCCCAATGATGTTTGCGCGCCATCTTGAGGGCGCACTCCACCGCCTCGGTCCCCGAATTGGTGAAGAAGACCACATCGGCGAAGGTGGCGGCGCAGAGCTTCTCGGCCAGCGCCTCCTGGCCGGGCACGCGGAAGATGTTGGAGACGTGCCACAGCTTCTCGCCCTGCTCCTTGAGCGCGGCGACGAGCTTGGGGTGGGCGTGGCCGAGGCCCGTGACGGCGATCCCCGCCAGGCAGTCCAGATAGGCCTCGCCCTCGGCGGTATAGAGCCGCGCCCCCTCCCCGCGTTCGAAGGCCAGGGGCGCGCGGTTATAGACCGCCAGCAGATGATCGGCGGGCGCGGTCGGCGGATCGGCGGGGGGCATGGGCGAGCTTCCCTGAAAAGCGATACGTCCCCGCGCTGAAGCGGCGCGAGGACGGAAAACGCGGCGTTGTCGTCGCACGAATCGGCCGTGTCAACGCGGCGATGTCCCACCGGCCCGGCCGCCCGCCGGACCTCGCCCCTGGACAGAATCGCCCTGTCGGGGGCAGTCTGGCCGCAAGTTGTTTCGCGACCATCCCACTGTCGGCGAACACCCAACCGGGGGCTCAAATCCATGGACGACAAGACCGCCAAAATCACCGCCGCCATCCTCGGCGGCCTGCTGGCCGTTGGCCTCCTGGGCGCGGGCTATTTCGTCAGCACGACGGTCCTGCGCGGCCGCATGGCCGGCAACGCGGTCACGGTCAAGGGCTTCGCCGAAAGGGACGTGAAGGCGGACCTGGCGCTGTGGACCATCGGCTTTTCGAACACCGGCGGCAATCTTCCCGCTCTCTACGCCAAGGCCCGCGCCGACCAGGCCGCGATCCTGGCCGACCTCAAGTCCCGCGGCTTCGACGACACGGCGATCCATGGCCAGGGCGTCAGCCTCACCGACCAGGCCGCCAATCAGGACCGTTCCAAGGCGGTCCCCGAGGCCAGCCGTTACCTCCTGGCCGGAACCATCCTCGTGCGCTCGACCGACGTGGCCCGGGTCGACGCCGCGACGCATGGCCTCGACGACCTCATCAGCAAGGGCGTGACCTTGACGGGGAACCAGGTCGATTTCGAGTTCACCCGCCTCACCGACATCAAGGCGCCGATGCTGAAGGACGCCACGACCAACGCCCGCGCCGCCGCCCAGCAGTTCGCCAACGACGCCGGCGCCCAGGTGGGATCGATCCAGTCGGCCAACCAGGGATTGTTCTCGATCAACTCCCGCGACGCCGCCGCCGGAACCCCGGCCGACAACGAATATTCGCCCTCCGGCGGCGCCAACACCATCGACAAGCGCGTCCGGGTGGTGGTGACTCTGACCTACTATCTCCAGCGGTGAGAATCGCCGGTCACGTCTTCATCTTGTAGCCGGTGGCGAACATCCACAGGCACACCGCGGCCAGCAGCACGGTGAGGATCGCCGTCATGGCGACGCCCACGGCGAGCGACCCGTCGGCGTGGCCGATGAAGCCGTAGCGGAAGCCGGCGATCAGGTAGAAGAAGGGGTTGTAGTGCGAGGCGGCGCGGAACGGCTCGGGGAGGCGCGAGACCAGGTAGAAGGTGCCCGACAGGAAGGTCATCGGCATGACCACGAAATTGCTCACCGCCGCGATGTGATCGAACTTCTCCGACCAGATGGCGGCCATGATGCCCAACATGCCCATGATCAGGGCCGCGCCGCAGCCGAAATAGATCACCGCCCAAAGATGGGCGACGCCGAGGCGCGCGAAGGGGAGCACCGCCAAGGCGGTGACC
>JBBRQW010000062.1:0-16352 GCA_038225765.1 Caulobacterales bacterium
AGATGCGGCTCTATCGCCGCCCACTGCTCATCCGTCAGCCAAAACAACGCGCTCATGATCACCTCCAAGAACCGAGATGACCCTCGGAATCCTGATTTGCCCACCGACATCAACCATCTGATTGGGTTTGGAGCCTAGGATAACCGGCGTTCGCCCATGGCTGCGAACACCGCGCCGATGATCGCTAGGGCGCATCCACTCTGGCTGATCATTGAGCGGATGGCCATCTTGTCCAGATTCGCGACCGGCGACTGCGGGGCGAAGGCGGCGATCAGATAGGCGCGGGCCTCCTCATCGGACATACCCCGAACGCCGGCGACGGCCGAATGGACCAAGTCGGCGGCGTCGCGGACGACCGTGACCGGAAAAAAGAACGATCCGACCATTAGGGCGAGCCCGATCACCAGTAGCAGATAGCCAATCTTGCGCATATGCGGGTCCCTGAATCCATCGCCGAATCGGTCGACCGTCTCCGGCCATTGCCTGATAAATTTTTTCCAAAGTTCGCACAGAAATAGATAGTTGCGAAACATTAAGCAATTGAAAATATTATAGAAATATGAAAGCTCGGTGTTGGCCTTTTTGTTGGCTTTCGGCAACTGGGATGTCAATAAGTATCTGTAATAACAGGATAATTTTTTGTTTTTTGGTTCCCGCTACCCGCTCCAGGCCCAAATATCATGTCCGCGAATTAAGCTGTCCTCGGCCCCCTGCCGCGTTAGCCTCGCCTCTCCGATTGGGAGGAATGGCGATGCGAGCAATCTTGGCCCTGGCGGCGATGGCGGGCGTGGCCCTGGCGGGGCAGGCGGCGGCGGCGCCGTCGGTGGATATCCGCCGCGCGGTGGCGCGGGTGACCATCATCCCGGAGAACCGGCCGGACGTCGCGATCACCGTGGTCAGGGCCAACCCGCGCCTGCCGCTTCGGATCAGCCGGGTCGGCGATCAACTGGTGGTCGAGGGGGATGTCGGGATGCGCGTGGGCGGCTGCGGCTCTTGGCTCGGCCGGCCGCGCGTCAAGGTGTGGGGGGTCGGCGACGTGGGCTGGGGCGACATGCCGCAACTGGTGATCCGCACCCCCATGGAGGTCCGCGCCAGCGCCTCGGGGGCGGTGTTCGGGGTGGTGGGCCGGGCCGCCAGCGTCGATCTGGGCAACGCCGGCTGCGGCGACTGGACGGTGGCGGACGTGACCGGCCCCCTGCGGGTGCGTATCTCCGGTTCGGGGGACACCCGCGCCGGGGCCGCCGGCTCGGGCGACCTGAGGATTTCCGGTTCGGGAGACATTTCCGCGCGCCGGCTCGCCAACGGCCTTTCCACCGCGACGTCCGGCTCGGGCGACATCCAGGCCGGCGAGGTGAACGGGCAGGTGCGCGTCCGGGTGGCCGGCTCGGGCAATGTGCGCGCCCGCGGCGGCCAGGTCACCGACATGGACGTCTCGGTGGCCGGCTCGGGCGACGTCAGCTTCGGCGGCGTGGCCCGGAGCCTTTCCGCCAGCGTCGCCGGCTCGGGCGATGTCACGGTGGCGCGGGTGACCGGCCCGGTCGTCAAGCACGTCGCCGGTTCGGGGGATGTGCGCGTCGGAAGCTGAGTTGGGTTCGCGCCGCCGATGTTGACGGCGGGCGGCTCGGCGCGTATCACCCGCGCTCTTTATCCAGGCCACGCCGACGGCCCGATGAACGCCGACGCCCCCTTGGCGGGGATGCGCGCCGAGCTCGCGACGAGCGGTTCGGCGCGGTTTGGTGTTTATCGGCCGGCGTCGAATGTGGCGCGGGATGTCTGAAGACGAACGAAAGAGCGAATGCCGACCGTCAACCAACTGATCCGCAAGCCGCGCGTGAGCAAGGCCCCGCGCAACAAGGTCCCGGCCCTCAAGGGCTCGCCGCAACGGCGCGGCGTCTGTACCCGCGTCTATACGGTGACGCCGAAAAAGCCCAACTCGGCGCTGCGCAAGGTCGCCAAGGTGCGCCTCACCTCGGGCATCGAGGCGGTGTGCTACATCCCTGGCGAAGGTCACAATCTGCAGGAGCACTCGGTGGTCCTGATCCGCGGTGGCCGGGTCAAGGACCTTCCCGGCGTCCGCTATCACATCCTGCGCGGCGTCCTCGACACCCAAGGGGTGAAGGACCGCCGGCAGCGCCGCTCGCTCTACGGCACCAAGCGGCCCAAATAAGGAAATAGCCCAGAATGTCCCGCCGCCGCCGCGCCGAGAAGCGCGATGTCCTCCCCGATCCGAAATTCGGCGACCTCGTGCTCACCAAGTTCATGAATTACGTGATGTACGAAGGCAAGAAGGCCGTCGCCGAGAACATCATCTACGGCGCTTTCGACCTCATCGAGGC
The DNA here is from genome assembly GCA_038225765.1 of Caulobacterales bacterium. GTDB lineage: Bacteria > Pseudomonadota > Alphaproteobacteria > Caulobacterales > Caulobacteraceae > Acaudatibacter. The sequence goes on from JBBRQW010000062.1 coordinate 2,337, forward strand.
CAAGCGCCGCGACCAGGGGCCGCTGGAGACCTTTCACTCGGCGCTCGAGAACGTCTCGCCGTCGGTGGAGGTTCGCTCTCGCCGGGTCGGCGGCGCCACCTATCAGGTGCCGGTGGAAGTGCGTCCCGACCGCCGCCGGGCCCTGGCCATCCGCTGGCTGGTCACCGCGGCGCGCAAGCGCGGCGAGAACACCATGACCGAAAAGCTGGCCGGCGAACTGCTGGACGCCTCCAACAATCGCGGCTCGGCGGTGAAGAAGCGCGAAGACACCCACAAGATGGCCGAGGCCAACCGCGCCTTCTCGCATTACCGCTGGTAGGCGCCCATATAGGCCCTTCGCTTCGTTAAACACCCTTCTCGCCGCGAGCGGTTTGCGTTAGACCGCGCGCGCTTCATCGTCGGCCCGCCGACGCAAGCACACTTGCAAGATCGCCACCATGCCCCGCACCACCGACATCAAGGACTATCGAAATTTCGGCATCATGGCGCACATCGACGCCGGCAAGACGACGACCACCGAACGGATTCTCTACTACACCGGCAAGAGCCACAAGATTGGCGAAGTCCACGATGGCGCGGCGACCATGGACTGGATGGAGCAGGAGCAGGAGCGGGGGATCACCATCACCTCGGCCGCCACCACGGCCATGTGGAACGGCAAGCGCCTGAACATCATCGACACTCCCGGCCATGTGGATTTCACCATCGAGGTGGAGCGGTCGCTGCGGGTGCTGGACGGCTGCGTCGCGGTGCTGGACGGCAATCAGGGTGTCGAGCCCCAGACCGAGACGGTGTGGCGCCAGGCCGACCGCTACGACGTGCCGCGCATCGTGTTCGTCAACAAGATGGACAAGATCGGGGCCGACTTCGAAAAGTGCGTCGAATCGATCCGCGACCGCCTCGGCGTCAAGGCGGTGCCGATCCAGCTGCCGATCGGTTCGGAGGCCACCTTCAAGGGTCTCATCGATCTGGTTCGGATGAAGGCGGTGGTCTGGGAAAGCGAGGGCCTGGGCGCCAACTATCATGACGAGGACATCCCCGCCGATATGAAGGCTCTCGCCGACGAGGCGCGCCACTTCATGGTCGAGAACTCCGTCGAACTCGACGACGAGGCGATGGAATCCTATCTGAACGGCGAGGAGCCGTCGGCCGAGGTGCTCAACAAGTGCCTGCGCAAGGCGGTGCTCACCGGCGCCTTCTATCCGGTGCTGTGCGGCTCGGCGTTCAAGAACAAGGGTGTGCAGCCCCTGCTGGACGCGGTGGTGGAGTATCTGCCCTCGCCGGTGGACATTCCGCCCACCCCCGGCCTCGACTACAAGACCGGCGAAGCTGTGGTGCGTCGGGCCGCCGACGACGAGCCGCTGTCGGTGCTGGCGTTCAAGATCATGGACGACCCGTTCGTCGGCTCGCTGACCTTCTGCCGCATCTATTCGGGCAAGCTCGAGAGCGGCATGGGCCTGCTCAATTCCTCGCGCGAAAAGAAGGAGCGGGTGGGCCGGATGCTGCTCATGCACTCCAACAACCGCGAGGACATCAAGGAGGCCTTCGCCGGCGACATCGTCGCCCTGGCCGGCCTCAAGGACACCCGCACCGGCGACACCCTGTGCGATCCCGCCCGCGCGCCGATCCTACTCGACAAGATGGATTTTCCCGATCCGGTGATCGAGATCGCCATCGAGCCCAAATCCAAGGCCGACCAGGAGAAACTGGGCGTGGCCCTGCAGAAGCTGGCGGCCGAGGATCCGACCTTCCGCGTCTCAACCGACCAGGAAAGCGGCCAAACCATCCTCAAGGGGATGGGGGAACTGCACCTGGACATCAAGGTCGATATCCTCAAGCGCACCTACAAGGTCGAAGCCAACATCGGCCAGCCGCAGGTCGCCTATCGCGAGACACTGGGCCGGCGGACCGACATCGACTACACCCACAAGAAGCAGACCGGCGGCTCGGGCCAGTTCGCGCGCATCAAGCTGACCTTCGAGCCGAGCGAGGCGGGGGCCGGCTATGAGTTCGAATCCAAGGTGGTCGGCGGTGACGTGCCCAGGGAATTCGTGCCCGGGGTCGAGAAGGGGCTGGCGTCGGCCAAGGAAAACGGCCTGCTGGCCGGCTTCCCGGTGATCGACTTCAAGGCCACCCTGACCGGCGGCGACTACCACGATGTGGACTCCAGCGTGCTGGCCTTCGAGATCGCGGCCCGCGCCGCGTTCCGCGAACTTCGCGACAAGGCGGCGCCGAAATTGCTGGAGCCGATCATGAAGGTGGAAGTGACCACGCCGGAGGATTATGTGGGCGATGTCATCGGCGATCTGAACTCGCGCCGCGGCATGATCCAGGGCACCGATCAACGGGGCAACGCCCAGGTGATCATCGCCATGGTGCCGCTCGCCAACATGTTCGGCTATGTGAACACCCTTAGGTCCATGAGCCAGGGCCGCGCCAATTTTCATATGGACTACGACCACTACGAGGCCGTGCCGCAAGCGGTGGCCGACGAGGTCGTCAAGAAGTACGCTTAACGAAAATCTGAACCCCCAACCGCCCTAGAAAAAGCCCACCCTGGGCTTGGAGCTCGAAGAGAAATGGCCAAGGCAAAGTTTGAACGCAACAAGCCGCACTGCAACATCGGCACCATCGGTCACGTCGATCATGGCAAGACGACGCTGACGGCGGCGATCACCACGGTTCTGGCCAAATCGGGCGGCGCCACGGTCATGAAATACGCCGACATCGACGCCGCGCCGGAAGAGAAGGCGCGCGGCATCACCATCAACACCGCCCACGTGGAATACGAGACCAAGAACCGGCACTACGCCCACGTCGATTGCCCCGGCCACGCCGACTATGTGAAGAACATGATCACCGGCGCGGCGCAGATGGACGGCGCCATCCTGGTGGTGTCGGCGGCCGACGGCCCCATGCCCCAGACCCGCGAGCACATCCTGCTGGCCCGTCAGGTCGGCGTCCCGTCGCTCGTCGTCTATATGAACAAGGTCGATCTGGTCGATGACGAAGAGCTCCTCGAACTCGTCGAGATGGAAGTGCGCGAGCTTCTGTCCAGCTATTCGTTCCCCGGTGACGACATTCCGATCATCAAGGGCTCGGCGGTCGCCGCGCTGGAGGGTAAGACCCCGGAGATCGGCGAGAACACCGTGCTCGAGCTGATGGCGGCGGTGGACAGCTACATCCCGCAACCGGAACGCCCCGTCGATCTGCCGTTTCTGATGCCGGTGGAAGACGTGTTCTCGATCTCCGGCCGCGGCACCGTGGTCACCGGCCGTGTCGAGCGCGGCGTGGTCAAGGTCGGCGAGGAAGTCGAGATCGTCGGCATCCGCCCGGTGCAGAAGACCATCTGCACCGGCGTCGAGATGTTCCGCAAGCTGCTCGACCAGGGTCAGGCGGGCGACAACGTCGGCGTCCTGCTGCGCGGCACCAAGCGCGAAGACGTCGAGCGCGGCCAGGTGCTTTGCAAGCCGGGGACGATCACCCCGCACACCAAATTCACCGCCGAGGCCTATATCCTCACCAAGGACGAAGGCGGACGTCACACGCCGTTTTTCACCAACTACCGGCCGCAGTTCTATTTCCGCACCACCGATGTGACCGGCATCATCAAACTCAAGGAAGGCGTGGAGATGATCATGCCCGGCGACAACGCCGAGCTGGACATCGAGCTGATCACCCCCATCGCCATGGAGGAAAAGCTGCGCTTCGCCATCCGGGAAGGCGGTCGCACCGTCGGCTCGGGCGTGGTGGTCAAGATCGTCGAGTAAGATGGCTGCCTCCCTTCCTCCATAAAGGGGAGGGAGGCGCCGCCGCTTTGTGCTAAGGAGCCCGTCCGTTCGAAGGAGTGTAGCTCAGCTGGTAGAGCATCGGTCTCCAAAACCGAGGGTCGTGGGTTCGAGTCCCCCCACTCCTGCCACTTGTCCGTCAAGGCCCGTCCCGCCGCGGTCGATTGCATTTGAAAGAGAGTTGAAAGGCCGCCATGGCCAAGGATCAAGGCATCGTCCAGACCGCGCTGCGCCGCCGGACGCCTCTGGCGGCGACCGCTGGCGGCGGCGCGCCGTCGGCGCCGGCGAAAAAGCGCGTGGGCCCCATCCAATTTCTGCGCGAAGTGCGCGCCGAGGCGCGCAAGGTGACGTGGACGAGTTGGAAGGAGACCTGGATCACCTCGGTCATGGTCGGAATCATGGTCATCATGACCGCGCTGTTTTTCTTTGGCGTGGACGCGATCCTGAACCTGGTGATCGGCGCCGTCCTGAAATTGGCCGGCGCGTAGCAGGCGAGCCCATCAAGATGACCGACGCCCACCCCCACGCCGCCAAGCCCGATCACAAGTGGTACATCGTCCACGCCTACTCGAACTTCGAGAAGAAGGTGGCGGAGAGCATCCGCGAACAGGCCCATTCGCAAGGCCTCGACGACGCCTTCTCCGAAATCCTGGTCCCCACCGAGGACGTGATCGAAATTCGTCGCGGTCGCAAGATCAACGCCGAGCGCAAGTTCTTCCCCGGCTATGTGCTGGTGAAGATGGATCTTTCCGACCAAGCCTATCACCTGGTCAAGAATACCCCCAAGGTCACCGGTTTTCTGGGCTCCGGCTCCAAGCCCATGCCGGTCACCGAGCGCGAGGTCGCCCGCATCATCGGGGCCATCGAGGAAGGCGTCGAGCGGCCCAAGCCCACCATCACCTTCGAGATCGGCGAGGCGGTCCGCGTCATCGACGGCCCCTTCGCCAGCTTCAACGGCTCGGTGGAGCAGGTCGACGAGGACCGCGCCCGCCTGCGGGTCACCGTCTCCATCTTCGGCCGCGCCACGCCGGTCGAACTGGAATATTCGCAGGTGGAAAAGACCAGCTAGCAAGAGAATATTTTTTCAAATCCGTGGGAGGGGCGCCACCCCGCACCACGGCCCCAGAACGCCGGATGCCGGCGATGAGAGGAGATCATGGCCAAGAAGATTTTGGGTTACATCAAACTGCAGGTGAAGGCGGGATCCGCCACGCCGTCGCCGCCGATCGGGCCGGCGCTCGGTCAGCGCGGCGTCAACATCATGGGTTTCTGTAAGGAATTCAATGCCAGAACGGAAAATGTTCAGAAGGGGACGCCCCTGCCGACGGTAATCACCGTCTATCAGGACAAGAGCTTCACCTTCGTCACCAAGACGCCGCCGGCCACCCACTTCCTGAAGGAGGCGACCGGCCTCAAGTCGGGGTCGGGCAAGACCGGCCGCGAAACGGTGGGCAGCGTCACCCGCGCCCAGCTTCGCGAGATCGCCACCGCCAAGATGAAGGATCTCAACGCCAACGATGTCGAGGCGGCGGCCCGGATCATCGAAGGCTCGGCCCGCGCCATGGGCCTGCGCGTTGTGGAGGCTTGAGGCGATCATGACCAAACAAGCCAAGAGAGTTCAGGCCCACACCGGCGACCGCAACGCGGTCCACGGGCTTTCCGAGGCCGTCAAGCTGGTCAAGGCCAACGCCACCGCCAAATTCGACGAAAGCGTGGAGATCGCGGTCAACCTCGGCGTCGATCCGCGCCACGCCGACCAGCAGGTGCGCGGGGTGGTTTCCTTGCCGTCGGGCACCGGGCGCGACGTGCGCGTGGCCGTCATCGCCAAGGACGCCAAGGCCGAGGAAGCCAGGGCGGCCGGGGCCGAGATCGTCGGGGCCGAGGATCTGGTGGAGCGAATCCAGGGCGGTTTCATGGAGTTCGACCGGGTGATCGCCACCCCCGACATGATGGCCCTGGTCGGCCGCCTGGGTAAGATCCTCGGCCCCCGCGGCCTGATGCCCAATCCCCGCGTCGGCACGGTCACCCCCAACGTCGGCCAGGCGGTCAAGGACGCCAAGGGCGGGGCCATCGAGTTTCGGGTCGAAAAGGCCGGCATCGTCCACGCCGGGGTCGGCAAGGCCAGCTTCACCGACGAGGCCATCGCCGCCAACGTCAAGGCCCTGATGGACGCCCTGGCCCGCGCCAAGCCGGCCGGCGCCAAGGGAACCTACATCAAGCGCGTCAGCCTCTCCTCGACCATGGGCCCGGGCTTCAAGGTCGATATGGCCAGCATCGGGGCGTAGAGGGCGCCTTCCCTCTTTCCCGCTCGTAAATTTTCCGCCCACCGATCATGATCGGGTGGATGAGCGCGTTTGACCTGACGGCGATTTTCCTCGCGCTTGTGGGCGCGGCGGGCTGGCTGAACGTCCGGTTTCTGCGCCGGCCGAGCGCGACGGTGATGGTCCTGGCCGGCGCGATGGGCGCGGGCACCCTTCTCGCCATGCGCGCCATGGCGCCGGATCAGACCGGCGTGGCCCAGGTTGTCCGCATTCTCGGCGGCATCGATTTTCCGCGCACGGTCCTGGGTTACATGCTGGCGTTTCTGCTGTTCGCCGGCGCGATGCAGGTCGATCTGGCCGAACTGCGGCGGCGGCGGCTTTCGGTGTGGACCCTGGCGACACTGGGCGTCTTGGCGTCGACCTTCATCGTCGGAGGCGGTCTTTGGTTGACCGCCCGCTGGCTTGGGCTTGGACTGACCGCCCCCTGGGCGTTTGTCTTCGGCGCCCTGATCAGCCCCACCGACCCGATCGCGGTGCTCGCCACGGTGCGGCACGGCAATCTGTCGAAGACGCTGGAAACCGTCCTTCAGGCCGAGGCGCTGTTCAACGACGGCGTCGGCATCGTGGTTTTCACCGCGGCGTTGAGCGTCGCGACCCTGGGCGGCGCCGTTCATCCGTGGGCGGTGCTGGGGAACGTCGCCGTCGCGGCGGTGGGCGGAGGCGCGGTGGGGTGGGTTCTGGGCTCCGTGGTGATCGGCGCGATGCGCTCGATCGACGACTACGCGGTCGAGGTTTGCCTCACCCTGGCCCTCGCCACCGGCGCCTACGCCCTGGCTCAGAACCTGCGCCTCAGCGGCCCGATCGCCGTTGTGGTCGCGGGGCTGCTCATCGGCGCCGCCGCCTCTCGCACCGCGACCAGCGACACCACCCGGCGCTACATCAAGGCGTTCTGGACGCTGATCGACGAGATCCTGAACGCCCTCCTGTTCCTCCTGCTTGGCCTGGAACTCCTGGTGATCCCGTTCAATAGCGGCCTCGCCGGCCTTTGGGCCTGCGCCGTGGCCCTGGTGTTGGCGACCCGCCTCGGCGTGGTTTTTCCGTGGGGCGCGTATTTGGCTCGAAGGCGAGGCGAGCGCGGGGCCAGCCTGATCCTGGCCTGGGGCGGCCTGCACGGGGCCCTCTCCCTCGCCCTGGCCCTGAGCTTGCCGCCTGGGCCCGCCCGGGAATTGATCCTATCGACCACCTTCGCGGTGGTGATCTTTTCGATCGTGGTCCAGGCCACCACCTTCGCGCCGCTGGCCGCTCGGTTCAGCCGGCCGGCGTGAGCGCCAGCCGGTGTCCGTCGGGGTCGCGAAGGGCGCCGCGTCCGCCCTCGAAGACCAGGCGCGTCGCGGCGATGTCGCTGTCGCGGCCGCCGGCGGGCATCGGCCGGCCGCCGGCCGGTTCTCGGTAGCAGAGGAGTTCGAGGTGCGGGCTGGCCGGATCGGCGGGCGCCAGGGCGGTGACTTCGACGACAGCGCCGGGGGTATCGTCCAGGCGCTCCTGTTCGATCCCCCGGTTGAGCGAGCGCGCGGTGACGGTCAGGCCGAGGCGGCCTTGGTAAAAGGCGACGCTGGCCGCCGTGTCGGCCACGGCGATGGCCGAATGATCGATGCCGAGAAACAGGGCGCCTCGCGCCGGCTTTAGCCAGCGGGGCGGCGCGCTCGCCGGCGGAAAATGCAACAGTTCCAGGGGATGGCATTCGGGGTCGCGGAATTTAAAGGCCCCGACCGATCCGCTGTCGGGCGGCAGGGCTTGCGGGCCGCCCTCGGTGATGGCGGTGAAATCGCCGGCGGCGCGAAGCTGGGCGTAGGCCGCGCCCATGTCGGCGACGACGATGGCGAGGTGCTGGAACCACAGGTCGATGCAGCGGCTGGCGGCCGGATAGGGGACGCCCGGCGGCCGGTGGGCGATGAGTTCGAGGGTTTCCGCGCCCAGTCGCAGGGTCAGCGACGTAGCGGCGGCCGTTTGGGCGGATTCCACGGCCTCGAAACCGAACGCCCGGCGATAGAAACGCCCGGTCCGCGCCAGATCGGCGACCGGCAGTTGGATGCGCGAAAGGCGACGCGCCGTCACCACGCCCGCGCGCCCCGGCGGTTGAGATAGACGGCGTAGAGGGTGTGCGAAGCGCAGATGAAAAGGCGGCTGTTGGCGCGCCCGCCGAACGTCAGATTGGAGACCAGGGACGGGACGAGAATCTTGCCCATCAGCTCGCCCGACGGCGCGATGCAGTGGACGCCGTCGGCGGCGCTGCTCCAGACATTGCCGTCTTCGTCGCAGCGGATTCCGTCGGCCGCGCCTGGATCGATCTTGTGGAAGACCCGGCCGCGCGCCAAGTGGGCGCCGTCGGCGGAAAGGTCGAAGACCCGGATGTGTTGCAGCGGATCGGGATCGAACATCCCTCCGGTCTCGGTCACGTAGAGTCGGGTCTCGTCGGGCGAGAAGCACAGGCCGTTGGGCCCTTCGAAGTCGCCCGCCACCACGGCGAGGTCGCCAGACCTTGGATCGAGGCGATAGACGTTGGCGGGCAGTTCCGCCCCCGCCTTGAAACCCTGATAGTCGGTCATGATCCCGTAGGGCGGATCGGTAAACCAGACGGTGTCGTCCGACTTGACCACCACGTCGTTGGGCGAATTGAGCCGGCGCCCGTCGAAACGTTCGGCCAGGACGGTCAGGCTTCCGTCGTATTCGGTTCGATAGAGGCAGCGATCCTGATGGGAACAGGCGATCAGGCGGCCCTGGCGGTCGCGGGTCTGACCGTTGGCGAAGCGGGAGGGCTGGCGAAACACCTCCACGCCGCCGGCCTCGCTCCAGCGCAGGGTTCGGTCGTTGGGGATGTCGCTGAAGAGGAGCGCCGCCTGATCGGCGAACCAGACCGGACCTTCCAGCCAGGCGAATCCTTCGGCCAGCTTCTGGAGCGGCGCGTTGCTCATCACATAGGCGAAGAAGCGCGGGTCGATGACTTCAGCGTCGTTCATGGCGCCGCCGCGCTCACGGCTTCCGGGGCTTCGAAAGTTGCACGATCATCAGTCTCACCGGCGTCTCGCCGATCACCCCGGAAAGATGCCCCTTGCGGCCGTCCGCATCGGCTCGGGTTCCCTGATCTTCGCCCAGCGAGAGGTCCCCGGCGCCCATTTCGACGCGCTGGCCGTCCATGGTCTCGACGAACCAGCGGCCGGTCAACGGCAGTATCCATTGCGGCTTGGGGTTTTCGTGCCAATCGGCGGTCCAGCCCACCGGAAGGACACTAAAATTGACCGCCACGACCGGAGTTTCTTCCTGGTGCTGCCACTGCGGCGCCGCGCCCTGGGCTATGGCGCTCAGGTCGAAGGGCTCGATCCGGCGCCGCGTCTGGCGGCTCGACCCGCCTTCGTCCGTCCACACGTGCCAGTAGAAGAGTTCGGGCGGATTCATGGCTGGGTTGCTTGCGCATAGGCGGGGGTCGAGGAGAGAGGGTGTGCGATCACCCAGGCGAGCGGCGCCGGACGCGCGGCGATGACCACCAACAGAAGGCCGCCGACCAGCCCGAAGTTCTTCAGGAAATCCCAGAACTCGGCGCGCGCCCGGCTTTCGCCAGGGGCCCAGAAGTCCGGGTAGCGCCAAAATTCGTGGTAGAGCAGGGCGGTCACCGCGCAGAACGCCGCCAGGACGAGGGCGGCCAGGCGATCGTGCCAGGCCAGGACGATGCAGATCGGCGCGGCGATCTCCACGACGATGGCGGCCACGAGCAAGGCCGGACCGCCCGGCAGGAAGCTGGAATTGGCCTGCGCCAGGGCGGCTTTCCAGCCCAGAACCTTGTCCAGGGCGCTGAACGGGAACAGCACCACCAACAGGATGCGGGCCAGCCAGGGTATCGCGACGCTTAAGGTTGCCATTCTTTGAGCCCTCCGCCCGCTAGTCGGTAACAAATTGGCCGCCGCGGCGTTCCATGGCCTAGCCGCCGCCAAGAGAGTCAGCCGTGCCCGACGCCGCCCCCGACGCCGCCCCCGACACCGTCCGCGACACCGTCCCCGACGCCGTCTACGACATCGTCATCGTCGGTTCGGGGCCAGGCGGCGGGGCGTTGGCCCACAGGCTGGCCCCCGGCGGCAAGAAGATCCTGCTCCTGGAGCGGGGCGGCTACCTGCCCCGCTCGCGCCAGAACTGGGACGCCAAGTCGGTGTTCGTCGATGGCCTCTATGAGGCGGACGAGACCTGGTACGACCGCGAGGGCAAGGCCTTCCAGCCCGGCCTGCACTACTTCGTCGGCGGCAATAGCAAGGTCTACGGCGCGGCCCTGTTTCGCCTTCGCCGCGAGGACTTCGGCGAGGTCGCCCACGCCAGCGGGATTTCGCCGGCGTGGCCCCTCGGCTACGACGATTTCGAGCCCTATTACACCGCCGCCGAGGCGCTATTCCACGTCCATGGCGAGCGGGGGATCGACCCCACCGAGCCGCCGGCCAGCGGCCCCTATCCCTACCCGCCGGTGGCCAACGAGGCGGCCGTCCAAAAGCTCCACGACGCCCTGGTGCGCGAGGGACACCACCCCTTTCCCCTACCCCTGGGCGTCTTGCTGGACGAGGCCAACGGCAAGGTCGCGCCGCACAGCCCCTGTATCCGCTGCGACGCCTTCGACGGCTTTCCCTGCCTCACCAATGGCAAGGCCGATGCCCAGATCGTCTGCGTCGATCCCGCCCTGAAGGCGAACCCCAACCTCACCCTCCTGACCGGCGCCTATGTGGATCGCCTGGAGACCGACCCCGCCGGCGGGCGGGTCACCGCCGTCCACGTCCAGCGCGGCGAGGCACGGGAGGTCTACAAGGGCGATATCGTGGTGGTCGCGTGCGGGGCGCTCAGTTCGGCCCTGCTGCTGCTGCGCTCGGCCAGCGCGGCGCACCCCAATGGCCTGGCCAACGGCTCGGGGGTGGTGGGCCGCTACTACATGCGCCACAACAATTCGGCCTTCATGGCCCTCTCCCGCCAGGTCAACGACACGGTGTTCCAAAAGACCCTGGGCCTGAACGACTTCTATTTCGGCGACGCGCAGTGGCCCTGGCCGATGGGCCACATCCAGATGCTCGGCAAATCCCACGCCGACCAGATCAAGGCCGAGGCTTTGCCGGCGTGGCTGGAATGGCTGCCGGAAATGCCCTTCGAGGTCATGGCCCGCCACGCCATGGGCTTTTGGCTGATGAGCGAGGATCTGCCGTATGCCGACAATCGCATCGCCCTGGGCGCCGATGGGCGCGTGACCCTGGCCCTGACCGAGCGCAACATGGAGGGCCATCACCGCCTGAAAGCCAAGCTGGAAGGGCTGCTGGACGCCCTGGACCTCTATCCCCACCTGCTGCCGCGTTCGCTCTACCTGGGCAAGAACATCCCCATCGGCGGCACCGCCCACCAGGCCGGCACCGTCCGCTTCGGCCCCGACCCCGCCTCGTCGGCCCTCGACCTCAATTGCAAGGCGCACGAGGTGGACAACCTCTACGTCACCGACGCCAGCTTCTTCCCCTCGATCGGCGCCGTGAACCCCACCCTCACCATCATCGCCAATGCCCTGAGGGTCGCGGAGCATCTTGAAGACCGGATGGGGTGAGACACGTTCGGCCGCTCGCGCCCCTCGTGGCTTTCCTCGTGGGTTTCCTGTTGACATGAGAACAAAACAAGAACATTATAACTCCAGGCACAAGCTGGAGGACTATCCCCATGATTCGTTTCGCCCGTGAGTCGCTGGCCCTTGCTTCGGTGGCCGGGTTCGTTTGGATGGTCTGCCAGGTCGCCCAGTTCGCCGGCTGAGTCGGGCGGCTAAACCAAGGAGCGCGCCATGACGGCCGAGGCGGAGGGGTTTGTCCATCTGCGGCTGCGCTCGGCCTATTCGCTGCTCGAGGGGGCCATCATGGCGGAGGCCATCGGCGCGCTGGCGGCGGTCGATGGCGCACCGGCGGTGGCGCTGACCGATCGGGCCAATCTGTTCGGCGCCCTGGAGTTTTCCGTGATCACGCGCGAGGCGGGGGTTCAGCCGATCATCGGCTGCGCCCTGCCGGTGACCGGCATCGGGGAGGGCCCGCCTCAGCGTTGGGCGCGGACGCCGACGGTGGTTCTGCTGGCCCAGAACGAGGCCGGCTATCGCAACCTGTGCGCCCTGTCGTCCGCCGCCTTCCTGGAAATCGAGGCCCCCGAGACGCCCCATGTGTCCTGGGCCCGGCTCGCCGATCACGCCGAGGGCCTGATCCTGCTTTCCGGCGGCGCGGACGGGCCGGTCGATCCCCTGTTCGCCGCCGGCAGAACGGGCGAGGGCGCGGTGGCCCTGGCCGAGATGAAGCGGGTGTTCGCCGATCGCTTCTACGTCGAGCTCCAGCGCCATGGGCTGGCTTGCCAGGCGGCGGCCGAGCCGGGGCTGGTCGCCTGGGCCTACGCCAACGACGCGCCGCTGGTGGCGACCAACGACGTCCATTTCGCTTTGGCCGAAACCTGGCGGGCGCACGACGCCCTGCTGTGCATCGCCGACGGCGCCTTTGTCGATCAGGAGGATCGCCGGCGGGTGACGCCCGAGCACTGGTTCAAATCGGCGACCGACATGCGCCGGTTGTTCGCCGACCTGCCGGAGGCTTGCGACAACACCCTGGAGATCGCCCGCCGCTGCGCCTTCATGGTCAAGAAGCGCGATCCCATCCTGCCCCGCTTTCCCACCGTCGCCGGCCGCTCCGAGGACGAGGAACTGGCGCGGCAGGCCCGCGAGGGCCTGCGCGCCCGCCTCGCCGCGGCGCCGCCCCCGGATGGCGAGGAACCCTATTGGGCGCGCCTGGAGCGCGAGATCGGCGTCATCCAGTCGATGGGCTTTTCCGGCTATTTCCTGATCGTCTCGGATTTCATGAAGTGGGCGGTGGCCCACGACATTCCGGTGGGGCCAGGAAGGGGATCGGGGGCGGGCTCGGCGGTGGCCTGGTCGCTCCTGATCACCGGCATCGATCCCCTGCGGTTCGGCCTGCTGTTCGAGCGGTTTTTGAACCCCGAGCGGGTCTCCATGCCCGACTTCGACATCGACTTCTGCCAGGAGCGGCGGGAGGAGGTGATCGCCTATGTCCAGGAACGCTATGGGCGCGACCGGGTGGCCCAGATCATTACCTTCGGCAGCCTGCAGGCGCGCGCGGCGCTGCGCGACGTGGGCCGGGTGATGCAGCTGCCGCTTGGCCAGGTGGACCGCCTGGCCAAGATGATCCCCAACAATCCGGCCCATCCGGTCAGCCTGGCGCGGGCCATCGAACTCGAACCCCGTCTGCAGGCCGCGCGGCGCGACGACGAGGCGGTGGCCCAGGTGCTGGAGATCGCCCTGCAGCTCGAGGGGCTGTACCGCAACGCCTCCACCCACGCCGCCGGCCTGGTCATCGCCGACCGGCCGCTCACCGAACTCACGCCGCTCTACAGCGACCAACGCTCAACCCTGCCGGCCACCCAGTTCAACATGAAATGGGTGGAAAGCGCCGGCCTGGTGAAGTTCGATTTTCTGGGCCTCAAGACACTCACCGTTATTCACCGCGCCGTGAAACATCTGGAGCGGCGCGGCGCGGGGCTGGCCCTGGAGCGGTTGGCGCTGGACGACGCCGCCACCTACGACCTGATCGCGTCTGGCCACACCGTGGGGGTATTCCAGATGGAAGGTCAGGGCATGCGCGACACCCTGCGCAAGCTTCGTCCCGCTTCGGTGGAGGAGATCACCGCCCTGATCTCGCTCTATCGCCCCGGGCCGATGGATTCCATCGACGAATATGTGGACTGCAAGATGGGCCGCCGGCCGGTCGCCATCCTGCCCGGCCTCGAGGCCGCCCTGGCCGAGACCTTCGGGGTGATCGTCTATCAGGAGCAGGTGATGGAAATCGCCCAGATCCTGGCCGGCTACTCCCTGGGCGAGGCCGATCTCCTGCGCCGCGCCATGGGCAAGAAGAAGAAGG
>JBBRQW010000063.1:0-16098 GCA_038225765.1 Caulobacterales bacterium
AGTTCCATCCGCTCGACGCGCAGGCGCCTCAGCTCGCCCTGCTTGTCGGCGAGCATCGCCTGACGCTGGCGCGACAGCAGCAGGCCACGCTCGCCGGTCAGGGCATGAAAGCCGAAATAGAAGATCAGGCACGCCAGGATGGCGGTCGGAAGGTAGGTTTGAAGGCGGAAGACCATCGACGACTCAAGGGCTTGCGGCTGGCAAGTTCATTTAGGGCTCAGACACGCTTAACGAGGGGCTAACGCCAGGCGCTTGACCGCGCCTCGCCCCGCATAGACCGCCTGATCGCCCAGTTGTTCCTCGATGCGCAGAAGCTGATTGTATTTGGCCAACCGGTCGGAGCGGGCCAGGGAGCCGGTCTTGATCTGGCCGCAGCGCGTCGCCACCGCCAGGTCGGCGATGGTGGTGTCCTCGGTTTCGCCGGAGCGGTGGCTCATCACCGTGGTGTAGGCGGCGCGGTGGGCCAGATCGACGGCATCCAGGGTCTCCGACAGGGTGCCGATCTGGTTGATTTTGATCAGCACCGAATTGGCCAGATGTTGTTCGATTCCCATGGCGATGCGCTTGGGGTTTGTCACGAAGAGATCGTCGCCCACGAGCTGGATCTTGCCGCCCAGTTCTCGGGTGATCAACGCCCAGCCGTCCAGGTCGTCCTCGGCGCAGCCGTCCTCGATCGAGACGATGGGAAACCGCGAAACGAGATCGGCGTAATAGGCGACCAGGCCCGCCTGATCCAGGATCTTGCCTTCGCCCTCGAGGCGATAGCGGCCATCCTTGAAAAACTCGGTGGCGGCGGGGTCCAAAGCCAAGTTGAAGTCCTCACCGGCGCGGTAGCCCGCCCCCTCCCCGGCCTTGACGATGAACGCGAGCGCCGCCTCGGCGCTGGCCAGATTGGGCGCGAAACCGCCCTCGTCGCCGACATTGGTGTTATGGCCGGCGTCCTTCAGCGCCTTCTTCAAGGCGTGAAAGATCTCCGCGCCCATCCGCAGGGCGTCGGAAAAATTCGCCGCGCCGGTCGGAAGGACCATGAATTCCTGGAGGTCGATGGGATTGTCGGCGTGAACCCCGCCATTGATGATGTTCATCATCGGCACGGGCAGGACGCGCGCCTGGACGCCGCCGACATATCTGTAGAGCGGCAGGGCGGCCGATTGGGCGGCGGCCTTGGCGGTCGCCAGGCTCACCCCCAGGATGGCGTTGGCGCCCAGCCGGCTCTTGTCGGCGGTCCCATCCAGCTCGATCAGAAGGTTGTCCAGGCGGCGTTGGTCCTCGGCTTGCGCGCCGCACAGGGCGTCGAAGATGTCGCCGTTGATCGCCCCCACCGCGCCCAGAACGCCTTTGCCGCCATAGCGCGCGCCATCGCCGTCGCGCCGTTCCACCGCTTCATGCGCGCCGGTGGAGGCGCCCGACGGTACGGCGGCTCGCCCGAACGCCCCGTCCTCCAGGGTCACGTCCACCTCGACGGTGGGGTTGCCCCGACTGTCAAGGATTTCGCGGCCGACGATATCGACGATCTCGGTCATGCGCGGACCCCCCCGGTGGCGGGCCCTAGTCTTCCTTGGGCGTCAGGACCTGCCGCCCCTTGTACATGCCGGTCTTCAGATCGACGTGGTGCGGGCGGCGAAGCTCGCCGCTGTCCTTGTCTTCGATGAAGCTGTTGGCGCCCAGGGCGTGGTGGGAGCGGCGCATGTTGCGCCGTGAGGGGGAGACTTTGCGTTTGGGAACGGCCATGCGGTGATCTTCGGGGCTGCGATAGTAAAGCGGCGGCCAAGCGCGGGCCGCCGACGTGAGCGGCGGTCTATGCCGTAAAAGCCCCTCCGCTTCAAGGCCGTGTCAGGCGGCGCGGCGCCACCCGCACCCAGGCGAGTCGAATGAGGGTTGCGACCAAGTCCTCATCGGTCGCCGATGTATCCACATAGGTCGCGCCCTTGCGGCCCCAATAGCCGGGCACGCGCTCGATGGCGTCCGGGTGGGAGCGGACGAAATTATGCTGATCCTCGGGGTCGATCTTTACCATTATCCTGGGCCGATCCTCGCGCAGGGTGCAGAAAATCTTGCCGGCCACCCTGAACGAGGGGAAACCATGATGGTCCGCTTCCAGCGACTCCGGAAGGGCCAGGGCAATGACGCGAATGCCGGTCGGGGCTATCATGGCGGGCGGAGAGATAGATTGAGTGACACGGAAGCGGAAGACAAGATGGCGGGATTCCTGGCCAGATTCACGCCGGAAATCGGTGGCCTGGCCACCGCCGCCATCGCCACGATGCGCTCGCGCCTCCCCGGCGCGACGGTGATGATCTATGACAACTACAACGCCTTGGCGGTAGGCTTCGGCCCCAACGACCGCGCTTCGCAAGCCATTTTCTCGATCGCTGTCTTCCCCCGCAACGTCGCGCTTTGCCTGATACGCGGCGTCGGCCTTCCCGACCCGCACAATATTCTGAAGGGCGGTGGCAATCAGGTGCGCAACATCGCCCTGGACACGCCCGAGCGGCTCGACGATCCGCGCGTGGTGGAGATCATCGACGCCGCCCTCCGCGCCTCGCCCACGCCCATCCCCTCCGACGGCGGCCGTCTGATGGTCAAGTCAATTTCCGCCAAACAGAGGCCGCGAAGACCCGCGACATGAGGGGTGACCGTTCGCCGATCGGCCGTCGCCGGGCCGTCCCTATTTCGGGTAGTCGATACCGCTGTAGAAATCGTCGGAGACGAAAGTGCGGTACTTGTCGTAGCCGTCCGTCTGTTTTTGTTGTTGTTCCTTGCTGACCATCGCCCTGCCCTCCTTCATCATGGCCGTGTCCCGCGCCCGGTCTGGCTCGAGCGCGCTCATGGAGGGATAGTGCTGGACCAGGAGGATATTGGGGCCCGCCCCAGAGTTCATCTTCACCGACACCACATACCAATCGATCAGGCCGTGCTTCTTGGCCAATTCCTCGCCGGGGACCCAGCCTGACCTCAGACCGGTGAGATAGTCGTCGATGTGGTTGGGGTCGACTTTGATGGACTGGACCTCCGTGACGCCCTTCTGCGGCGTGTAGTCAACATAAGGTTCGGCGTACGCCGCCGCGGCCAATGCCAAACCCGCGCCCAGTGAAAGCGCGCCGATGAGATGCTTCATGATGGTGCCCCGATCCCGGCCTCCCTGGCCGTGAAAAAACTTAACCATGGACTGGGGCGATGACAACGATACATTTTGAATCTCACGGCCCCGCCGTGGGTCGAGCCCGCACGCGACGGCGGATTGGTCGGGCGGAATACAAGCGTTCGATTTCGGGCAGCGCGCGCCTCTCCCCACGGCCGGTGGGCGGCTGATCGCATCGCCTGGGCAAGCAGAGGCCGCGAAGGCCGTCAACGTGAGCTCACCTCTTCCCCGGATCGTCACTCGTCAGGCCAAGGGGTGCCGGGCGGCCGCGAGCATCGTTGGAATTGAGGTGCGCCCACGGTCGCCGGCGTGAATGCTGGCGCTCCCTTCGGCTCCCATCCCCGCCATGGCCGCGATGAACTGGTGGCTCGCGCTCGCCGGCGGGACGCGGGCGGCGCCGGTGACGGTGATGGCCGAGCCGCCGTGGCCGTCGGAGGCGACGGTGAAGGTGGCGCCGGCGTAACTCCCGGTGAGCTGCAGGGTGGCCACGGTGTTCAGCCCATTGACGATGACCAGTTGATCGCCGCCATTGACACTGGCCCCGGTGGCGGCGGTCTTGATCAGGTCGATGGTGTCGCCAGCGGCGTAGCCGGAAATGGTGGCGGCGAACCTGGCCGGCTTGCCCAGGGCGAGCGTCCCCCCCGTCCCGTTGAAGGTCGCGGTCAGGGTGGAGGCCGCCGTGCTGGCGGCCTCCAGAGTAGCCCCGGCGTCGATCTTCAGGGTCCCGTTCCCCTTCAGGGCCGAGGTGAAATCCAAGGTGCCCGTCGCCGCCTCTATCAGGCCGTTGTCTGTGACCGTGACGCCGACGCGGCTCGTTCCCTTCCCGCTCGCCCGGACCAAGGACCCGGTGACGCTCAGGCTGGAGGTGGTCGCCGCTCCCCGTGTGATGCCGACATTGCCGTCGATCTTGTAGGTCGCGCCCTTGGCGACGACCAGCCTGGCGGCGGCGGTCGTGGCGTCGCCGATGGTGATCTGGCCGGTCTGGTCGATGGTTCCCGTGTCGGTGAGGATGGCTGTCCCGCCCACCGTCAGGCCGCTCAGGGTGGCGGATTTCAGCGACAGCCTTCCGGCCCCGTTTACCACCGCCCCGGTGTTGAACGTCGACGCGCCGGTCAGGGCCATGGTGTCGCCCGCCCCGATCGAGAGGGTGGCCGCGCCGTCGGTGAAGGTCTTGGCGTAGGTGAGGGCCTCGTTCACGCTCACCGCCGCGCCGCCGGCCAGCGACCAGTTGGACACCGAGAGCTTCGCCCCGCCGTCGATCGCCTCGGTCCCGCCGGCGAAGGCGAGCGCTCCGTTTCCACTGACCGTCCCGGCCAAGGTCAGGGCGCCGTCGTTGGTGAGCGCGCCGTTGTCGGTCAGGGTGGCGCCGGCCGCCAGAGCGTTGGTCCCGGCGAGCGTCCACGACCCCTTGGCGTCGAGCACATAGGACCCGAAACCGCTGAAGGTCATCGCCTCGGCCCCCGAGAGGGTTCCGGTGGCGCCCAGTCCGGTGATCGTCCCCACCGCCTTGGCCAGCTCCAGCGTCCCGCCGCCCCCCTTTACGGCGCCGATGAAGGTCGAACCGGACTCCGCGATCAGCCGATCACTCGCCGACAGGAACAATATCGAGGCGGCGCCCGCTCCTTGGATGGAGCCGAAATTGGTCACCGTCGCCGCGCCCGAAGCGCCCGCCAGGACGCCGACACTGCCGACGATGAGGGCGGAGGTCGAGACGCTCGACCCGTTGGTGACCGACCCGCCGCCCGTCAGATAGACGCCTTGACCCATGGTGAAGCCGGATCCCGTCCGCCCGGCCCCGCCGGCGATGGTCCCAGTGTTGATGACGCGACCGCCGTGAACGAGGGCCCCCGCGCCGCCGTAGGCGCCGCTGGTTCCGCTGCCCCCGGCCCCGCCTTGGATGAGGCCGGCGTTGTTCACGGTGGCGCTGGAGGAGGGGGCGCTCAAACCATAGCCGCCACGCCCGGCGCCGATGCCGCCGGCGCCGCCCACGCCGCCGAGGATCGCGCCGGTGTTGACGAAGCTCCCGCCGATGGCCAATTCCAACCCGCCGCCGCCCTGACCGCCGTTTCTCATCGATCCGCCGCCGCCCTGGCCGCCGACAATGGTTCCCGCGTTGGTCAAGGAGGGCCCATAAAAATCCAGCCCATTGCCGCCGTAGCCGCCGAAATAGGTGTTGGCCGCCCCCGCGCCGCCGGCGATCGTTCCGGTGTTGGAAAAGGCGCCGGCGCCCGACCGCAGATAGACGCCCACGCCCCCGTAGCCGATGGCGAAATATTTGCTCACGCCGCTGCCGCCCTGGCCCCCGACGATATTCCCGCTGTTGGACAGGGCGCCGCCGGCGGTGACATCGACCCCCAGGCCGCCCTGGCCATTGCCAGGGGTCGTCCCTCCCGCGCCTCCGGCCCCGCCGGTGACCGCGCCCGAATTGGCAAGGACGCCGCCGGCGGCCACGATCAGGCCCTTTCCGCCGGCCCCGCCCCCGACCGCGCCGGGGGCGGCGCTGACCGCGCCCTGGCTGGTGAGGGACCCGATGAGGGTCAGCATCCCGTTGTCGATGAGGCTCTGGGCCGCCGTCAGGGTGTTCGCGCCGGCCAGGGTCCAGGATCCGGCCCCGTCGAGCGCATAGGTTCCGAAGCCGCCGAGGGTGGCGGCGAGGTTGGAGATGGTCGGGCTCGTCCCCAGCCCAGTGATTGTTGCCGGCGCGGTGGCCAGCTCCAGCGTCCCGCCGCCGCCCTGGACGGCGCCCACGAAGGCCGCGCCCGTTTCAACCACCAGTCGGTCGGCCGCCGACTTGAATTGCACCGCGACACCGCCGGTCCCCTGCAAGGTCCCCGCGTTGACCACAGTCGCCGGGCCGCTCGCGCCATAGACGCCGGTCGCGCCCGAAATCAGCGCGCCGGCCGCGTTGGTCACCATCCCGCCGGAGACGAGCGTGATTCCGGCGCCGCTTCCCGCCTGGGTCACCGTCCCGGAATTGATAAGGGAGGCGCCCACCGTCAGGCTTTTCCCCGCCGCCAGCGCCGCGGCGCCCGTCAGGGCCAAGGAGGCGCTTCCGTCGATGACATAGGCGCCAAAGCCGCTGAACGTCATGCTGTCCGCGCCGCTGAGCGTGCCCGTGGCGCCGAGGCCCGTGATCGTGCCCGTTCCCCCAACCACTTCGAGCGTTCCGCCGCCGCCCTGCACCGCGCCGATGAATTTGCCGCCATTCTCGACGATCAGGCGGTCGCTCGACGACTTGAACTGGACCGCCGTCCCGCCGGCCGCGTTGATCGCGCCGAAATTGGTTATCGTGGCGTTCGTCGAGACGCCGGCATAGACGCCGCTCGCGCCCGCAATCGTGGCGCCGGCGGCGTTGGTGAGGTTTCCGCTACCGGCAAGCATGATCCCGGTCCCGCTGGCGATCGAACCCTGGTTGACGAGCGATCCGCCGACGGTCAGGGCGCCGTTGTTAATCAGGCTCTGGCCCGCCGCCAGGCTGTCGGCGCCCGCCAAGGTCCAGGCGCCGCCGGCATCGACGACGACCGCGCCGAAGCCGGTGAAGCTCGATCCCAGGCCGCTGATGGTCCCCGTCCCGCCCGCCAGCTCCAGCGTGCTGGTCGCGCCATCGCCGATCGCCCCGCCGGCAACACTCGCGCCGCCCTTGATCACCAGGCGGGCCGTCCCGCTGGTGAAGTCGACCGCCGCCGGCCCGACCCCGCCGTTGCTCAACACCCCACCCACGATCACAGCGCCGCCGCCCGTCACAGTGAGACCGCCGTTGAAGGTGTCCGAGCCGTCGAATTCCCACGACGCGCCCGCCGCGAAGGTCACCGTCCCCAGGCCGCTCGCCCCGTCGATGGTCCCGGTGGCCGCGCCCGCCAGGAGTTGCAGGGTTCCGCCGCCGTGGCCCAGACCGTTGCCGTTGATGGCCCCGATGAACACCGAACCCGCCTCGGCCACCAGGGTGGCCTGGCTGGAGAAGAAGTCCACCGCCGTCCCGCCGGTCCCCTGGATGGTGCCGAAGTTGGTGAGCGTCGCTCCCGCGCCAGGGCCGTAGCCGGGGCCCAGATAGACACCGACCTTGCCGCTTTCGAAGGCCGCCGATCCGATCGCGGCCCCGTTGGTCATCGTGCTCCCGCCGAAAAGATAGATGCCGCCATTGCCTCCGATCGAGCCGAGATTGGTGAAGGCTCCCACCACGTCCCCGCTGTTGGCCGCGAGGATCGTCTTGCCGGCCGCCAGGGTGTTGGCGCCGGACAGGCCCCAGGCGCTGTCGAAAACGTAGGCGTTGAAGCCCGTGAACGTGGCGTGCTCGTCGCCGCTGAGGGTGCCGGTCGCCCCCAGGTTGTAGAGGGTCGCCGAGCCGGTGGCGATCTCGAACGTCCCGCCGCCGCCCTGGATCACGCCCACAAAGCTCGCGCCGGCCTCCGAGATCACCCGGTCGCTGGCCGACGCCAGCTTCACCGAGGCCGAGGTCCCCGAGATGGTCCCGAAGTTCTTGATCGTCGCCGCGCCGCCGGGACCGGCGTAGACCCCGATATAGCCGCTGATCGCGCAGGTGCTGAAGTAGGAAGCGCCGTTGACGAGGGTTCCGCCCGCCGTGAGGATCACCCCATCGCCGGCCGCCGCCGCCACCCCAGCCCCACTGTTGGCCAGGCCGCCCGCTCCGCCCTTGATGGCGCCGATGTTGGTGAAACCGCCGCCGCCCAGAAGCGCCAGGCCCGCCCCGGCGACCCCGCCGGCCGCGCCCGTCCCGCCCACGCCGCCGGCCCCGCCGCTAAGCGTGCCGGCCTGGCTGACGGCGACACCGGTTCCAGTGAGGAGCAGCCCCGCGCCTCCGACCCCGCCCGCCTGGCCCTTGCCGGCGTTGACACCCCCCGCGCCGCCCGCGCCGCCCACGATCAGGCCTTGGTTCGCGAGGCTGCCGGTTCCGGTCGGGGCGAAGCCGGCCGAGCCCGCTCCGCCCGCGCCGGCCCCGCCAGCCGCGCCGGCCAGGCCTTTGACGGTTCCCTGGTTGGTGAGCGAGCCGGTGAGGATGATGGACCCCCCGTCGATGAGGCTATGGGCCGCGGTCAGCGTGTTGGCGCCCGAGAGGGTCCAGCCGCCCGCGTCGAGCTGATAGGCGCCCAGGCCGCTCGCCGTGAGAGCCGTCGCCCCCGAAACGGTGATCGTCCCACCGCCCAGCCCGGCGAGGGTTCCCGCCGTCCCGGCCAGCTCCAGCGTCCCGCCGCCGCCGTCAACCACACCCACCAGGACCGCGCCGGTCTCGAGGATCAGACGGTCGGCGGCGGAATTGAATTGGACGGCCACACCGCCCGTCCCCTTGAGGATGCCGTAATTCACCACCGTCGCCGTCGAGCCGGCCCGGGCGTAGACGCCGAACAAGCCGGTCACCAACGCGCCAGGGGCGCTCTTGGAACCGTTGATCAACGTTCCCGCCGCGCCGGAAAACAGCACGCCGTCGCCGTTGGGCCCGGCCGATCCGTTGCCGTTGCTACCCTGGCCGCCCGCCGCGCCGAGGCCGCCGCTGATCGTTCCGGTGTTGACGAGCACCGCGGCGCCGGTGAAATAGATGCCCGCGCCGCCGGCGCCGCCGTTGCCGCCTTGGCCGAAGCTGTTCGAGCCGGGCCCATAACCGGCCCCGGCGTTTCCGGCCTAGGCCGGTCCCGCCGGCCTGGCCGGCGCTGCCGTCATCGTCGCCGTCGGTCTGATACTCGTAGCCGTTGGCGCCGGCCACGCCGACGATGGTGCCGCCGTTCGAGATCGCCGGCCGGATTCGCGTCGCGCCGGCGAGGTCTATGCCATTAAGCAGGCCGAGGTCGGCGATGAGGAAGGTCTCGGCGACTCCGCCGGCCGTCGAATTGCCAGCCGACAGGGTGAAGCCTGAAGGGTGGGCGCCGTTGAGAGTCTTGATGGTCATGGAACGATAGCCCGCGCGCGGCCGGCCTCTCGGGCCGTGAATCCGCCTAACACCGGAAGGGCCGAACGGCGATGGCACATTTTTGATCTCGCGCCATGAAGAGCGACCGCCGAACCGCCCGGCCGCGCCCCGGCGATCCGAGCCGACGCTTCAGGCCGACGGACCGCTCAATCGGAGTTTCCGTCCGGCCCGGCGATCTCGGTCAACAGGGTTGGTGCCCGCCCGATCGCGAGTTCGGGCCGCTCGGCCAGGGTCTTGGCGGCGACAATGAGCAGGCGGATGATCTGATTGGCGTAGAGGAATTCGATCTCGGCTCGCCCCTTCTCCTGCAGAACGATGGTTCCATCGTCGAGATAGCGTAGAAGCCCGGCGTCCCGCGCCGCCTCCAGGAGTCGCCGCAGGTGAATCCGCGAGACGCCGAAGCGCCGCGCGGCGCCCGCCAGGGCGATCGCTACGGGCCGGCGGGGCGGAAACCCCTCCTCCGGCGCCGACAGGATGAGCCAGACCAACTGGATGCCGGCGTGGTGGTTCAGGAAGGCCCGCAGGACGGCCATGTCCGGATCCGCGGCGCGAGCCTCCTCCAGAAGGCCCTCGCTCTGAATGCGCACCACCGCGTTGAAGATGTCCGGTTCGTCGAGGCGGTCCAGCACCCGCTTCACCGCCGGCTCGACGACCGCGGCCGCCTCCAGCGCCGCCCGCAGGTGGCGCCGCCAGGCGCTCACGAATCGGCCGGTGGGAAGATAGCGGGCCGGCGAGCCCCGCCGCCGGGCGGGAAACAGCTCCACATAGCCCAGATAAAGCAGGTAGTTGAGCAGAGCGCGCGCCCGGCCGGCGCTCGAGAAGCCGAAGGCGACGCAGAGGGCCTTAAGCCTGGGCAGGGTGAGGCCGCCGGTGACATGAAGGGAAATGGCCCCGAGCGCCGCTACATAGCGGCCGGCGTCCTTGAAAATGCCCTCAAGAGTCTTGTCGGCGTCGGCGGCGGCGAGCATGTTCGCCGCCAGCGCCCGCGCGGCGGCGGGAAAGGCCGGATCGGCCGTCAGTCGGGCGTAGGTTTCGGCCGGAATCGCGCCGTCGAAGTTCCACCGCCTCAACCGCGCGATATCGTGATCGTCACCCAGGGTCTCGCCCACTCATTCTTCTCGCCTGGATTCTATACGGCTTCGGGCGGCGGCGCACGGGCAATCGCGCCCTGCGCCCTCATACCAGCCGGCTCTGCTCCACGGCGGCGGCGATGAAGCTGGCATAGAGGGGGTGGGGGGCGAACGGGCGACTCTTGAGCTCGGGATGGTATTGGACGCCGATGAACCATGGGTGGTCCTCGCGCTCGACGACCTCGGGCAGCAGGCCGTCGGGCGAGACGCCGGTCATCTTCAGGCCCGCCGCCTCGAAGGCTTCGCGATAGCCGATATTGACCTCGTAGCGGTGCCGGTGCCGCTCGCTGACGGCGACCGCGCCGCCATAGATGCCGGCGATCCTGGACCCCGGGGTCAGCACCGCCTCATAGGCGCCCAGCCGCATGGTGCCGCCCAGGTCGTCGCCCTCGCCGCGCGTCTCGCGGGCGTTTTCGTGCGTCCATTCGGTCATCAGACCCACCACCGGCTCGCTGGTCGGCGCGAACTCGGTGGACGAGGCGCCCTCGACGCCGGCGACGTTGCGCACCGCCTCGATGACCGCCATCTGCATGCCGAAGCAGACGCCAAAATAGGGCACCGCCCGTTCGCGGGCGAATTGGGCGGCGCGGATCTTGCCCTCCGAGCCCCGCTCGCCGAAGCCGCCGGGCACCAGGATGCCGTGAACCCCCTCGAGCCGGGTCGCCGCCGCCCCGTCCTCGCCCTCGAAGGCCTCGCTCTCCACCCAGTCGAAAACGACCCGCACCTTGTTGGCCATTCCGCCATGAACCAAGGCTTCTATCAAAGATTTATAGGCGTCTTTTAAGACGGTGTACTTGCCGACGATGGCGATCGTGACCTCGCCGTCCGGGTGGATCAGGCGTTCGGAAATTTCCCGCCAGCGGGTCAGGTCGGGCGGGGGCGCATCGCGGATACCGAAGACATCCAACACCTCGGCGTCCAGGCCCTGACGGTGATACTCCAGCGGCACGGCGTAGATGTGCGGCGCGTCCATGGCCTGAATCACCGCCGACGGGCGGACGTTGCAGAACAGGCCGATCTTGCGCTGCTCCTCCGGCGGGATGGGCTGTTCGCAGCGGCAGAGCAGTACGTCCGGCTGGATGCCGATGGACCGCAGCTCCTTGACCGAATGCTGGGTCGGCTTGGTCTTCATCTCGCCGGCCGTCTTGATGAACGGCAGGAGGGTGAGGTGGACGAAACAGGCGTCGCCGCGCGGCAGTTCCTGGCCGAGCTGGCGGATGGCCTCGAAGAACGGCAGGCCCTCGATGTCGCCGACGGTGCCGCCGATCTCGACCAGCACGAAATCCACCCCCTCCCCCGGATCGGCCAGGACGAAGCGCTTGATCTCGTCGGTGACGTGGGGGATGACCTGGACGGTGGCCCCCAGATAGTCGCCGCGCCGCTCCTTCTCCAGGATGGTCTTGTAGATCTGGCCGGTGGTGATGTTGTCGGCGCGGGTGGCCGAGACGCCGGTAAAACGCTCGTAGTGGCCCAGATCCAGGTCGGTTTCGGCCCCGTCGTCGGTGACGAACACCTCGCCGTGTTGATAGGGGCTCATCGTGCCGGGATCGACGTTGAGATAGGGGTCGAGCTTGCGCAGGCGGACCTTGAAGCCGCGCGCCTGCAGCAGGGCGCCGAGCGCCGCGGAGGCGAGACCTTTACCCAAGGAGGAGACCACGCCGCCGGTGATGAAGATGTACCGCGCCATGGGCGTTCAGCCTATCACCGATTCGCGGGCGATGTGACGCTTTTGTGGAACGTGGCGCGGGCAGCCCGCCCCCATCGGCGGGAATCGTCGGGGCGGGCTGACAAACCCCGCGCTACGAAGGCGGCGCGGCCGGCGCCGTCACCGGCGGCACGGCGAGAGGGGGTGGCGCGGCGGTCAGCGGCGGAAGGGTGAGCGCCGGCGCGGGCGGGGTCGGCGCGGGAGTCGGGGTGGCCCGGTTGGCGCGGGCGGCGGCGGGGCGGCGCGCGGCTGGCGCCGGCGGCGCGGCGGCGCCCAGAACGCCCGCGCCGCTCAGCGGCGGCAGCTGGACCGGCGGCGGGAGGGCCTGGCCGGCGGGGGCCGGCGCCAGGGGAGTCGCCGGGGCCGCCTTGCGCAGGGCGTCGGGATTGACCGTCAGGCCCTTGAGGCCATTGAGGGTCGCCTGGTCCGAACGCGCCCGCCCACCCAGCAGGGTGAGGGCCAAGCTCAAGGTCAGGAACATGACGAACAGGACCCAGGTGGTGCGGGTAAGCAGATCGCCGGCGCCGCGCGTGGTGATAAGGCCGGTCGGGCTCCCCCCCGTGCCCAAGGCCCCGCCTTCCGAACGTTGGAGGAGCACCACGCCGATCAGGGCGAGGCACACCAGAATGTTCAAGGTCAACAGCAGTCCAAGCAGCATGATGGAAACGGCTTTCCGATCCGCGGGGGCGGTTGGGGTGGGGCGAGAGACGCGGCTCCCCTAGCACCGCGGGGCGGGTCGCGCCATAGGGCGCCCTTCGACCCTGGATTTCAAATCGCCCGAATGATCGGCGCGAATGTCGCCGCATTCAGGGACGCGCCGCCCACCAGCGCCCCGCCGACCTCGCGGCCCTTGAGGATTTGGCCGGCGTTGCCGCCGTTGACCGAGCCGCCATAGAGGATCGGGGCCGCCGCGCCGTCGGCGCCGAACAGGTCGGTGAGCGCCCGGCGCAGGGCGCCGTGGACCGCCTCGATCTCGGCGAGTTCGGGAACCAGGCCCGATCCGATGGCCCACACCGGTTCGTAGGCGACCGAGAAGGGATGGCCGGCCAGGATCTCCGGCAGCGACGCGCGGATCTGGCCGTCCACGACCGCGATGGCCTCGCCGACCCGGCGTTGCTTCAGGTTTTCCCCGACGCAGACGATGGGCTCGAGGCCCGCGGCTACGGCGCGCTCGATCTTGGCGGCCACCACCGCGTCGGTCTCGCCGTGATGTTCGCGCCGCTCGGAGTGGCCCAGAATCACCAGCCGCGCCCCAGCGTCGATCAGCATCGCGGCCGAGACATCGCCGGTGAAGGCCCCCTCGGCCTCGTCGCTGCAGTCCTGGCCGCCGACCAGGATGCCGCAGCCGGCCAGCATGTCCGCCATGCGGGAGATCAGGGTGGCCGGCGGGCAAAGCGCCACGCGGGCCGCCGGCGGGCGCTCATCGACCAAGGCGGCCAAGGCCCGCGCCTCGTCCAGGGACGCTTCCATCCCGTTCATTTTCCAGTTTCCGGCGATCAGGGGGCGGGCAAGGGTCACGGCGTTTTCGGCTCCGCGAACGAGGGGTTGGCTTCGACAGGCGCCCTAAGCCAAGCGGCGACCCCTGTCACCCACGCTTGCGGCGGGGGACAAGGCGCCACTATACCCCCTCGCGGACGGCGCGGGGCCGCGCTTGGCAGGTATTCACGTTTCATGACCGGCAGCCTTCGATCCACGGCCAGAAATCCAGTGGCCATCGTCTTGATGGGCCTGCTGGTCCTGGTGTTCCTGATCCTGGGCGTGGGCGGCGGCGGCCGGTTCCCCGACCTGTTCGCCGCCGCCGGCGCCGATTCGGTGGTCACCGCCGGCTCGCACTCGATCAGTTCGCGCGACTTCAAGCAGATCTTCGATCAGCAGAAACAACGGTTCGACCAGCAGGCGGGCCAGCCCGTGCCGCTCGAACTTCTGGTGCAAAACGGTTTCGATCAGCAGCTCCTCAACGCCATCGCCCAGGACGAGGCGCAGGCGGAAATGCTGACCCGCGCCGGCATCGTCCCGGCGCCGGCCCTGGTTGGCGATGCGATCAAGAAACTGCCGTTCGCCTTCGACCGCGTGACCGGCAAGTTCAGCGAGCAGCAGTTCACCCAGTTCCTCGCCAATCAGGGGCTCACGCCGCGCCAGGCGGAAGCCGAGCTCGGCGACGAACTGGCCCAGCGCCATTTCGCCACCGCCGTGGCGGCCGGCTTTCGCGTTCCCCGCGTCTACGCGGCCTTGAACGCGGTCGCGGGGTTGGAAAACCGCGACATCAGCTATTTCACCCTCCCCGCCGGCGCCGTTCCCCAGCCGGCGGCGCCCTCTGACGCCGACCTCCTGGCCTTCATGAAGGAACACGCCGCCCAGCTCATGCGGCCGGAGATGCGGGCGATCACGGTGGTGCGCTTTTCCGCCGCCGCCATGGCGCCGGGCGTCACCGTCGATCCGGCCGCCGTCCAAAAGGAATTCGCCTTCAGGAAGGACACCCTTTCCACCCCCGAGCGCCGCAGCCTGGTCCAGATTCCGGTGAAGACGGCGGCCGAGGCGGCGCGCGCGGCGGCGGCCCTGGCCAGGGGCGAGGACGCCTCCGCCATCGCCAAAGCCTTTGGCGCCGAGCCGGTGAGCTATGTGGACGCCCCGCAATCGGCGATCGCCGATCCCAAGGTGGCGGCGGCGGCCTTCGCCCTCGCCGCCGGCCAGGTCAGCGGCCCGGTGCGGGGCGAACTGGGCCTGGCGGTGCTGAAAGTGAGCAAGATCACCCCCGCCGCCGCGGCCACTTTCGACTCGGCGCGCGCCAAGATCGAGGCCGACCTGCGCGCCAAGGCGGCCCAGAAGGCGGCCTACGATCTCAGCCAGAAGTTCGACGACGCGCGTCAGGCCGGGTCCAACGTCATCGACGCGGCCCGCAAGGCCGGCGCGACGCCGGTCACCGTGGGGCCGGTCACCGCCCAGGGCCTGGACAGCGACGGCAAGCCGGACACCCTGCTCACCCCGGCCATCCTCAAGTCCGCCTTCGCCCACGCGGCGGGCGAGGACGGCGATCTGGAAGACGCCGGGCCGGGCGAATATTTCGCCCTCCATGTGGACAAGATCGTTCCCCCCGCCCTGCCGCCGCTCACCGACAAGAAACCTGAACTGATCAAGGCCTATCTAAACGAGCAGTCTCTGAAGGCTCTCAAGGCCCGCGCCGAGGCTTTGATGGCCCAGGTCCGCGGGGGCGCCGCCATCGACCAGGCGGCCTCCCAGGCGGGCGGTCATGTCGTCCGCCAGGCCGGCATGCAACGCGTCCAGGCGCAGCAGTACATCAAGGTGCTGGGCCGCGACTTCCTGGTGGCGATGTTCAACGCCAAGCCCGGCGACGTGTTCGCCGCCGCCGCCCCGGCCGGCGTGTTCATCGGCAAGCTGGACGCGGTGCGCCCCGGCGACGCCGCCACCATGGCGCGGGCCGTCCAGGCGATCGAGGGGCGGGTGTCGCAGGACTATCTGAAGGACCTGTTGGCGGCGGTGAAGACGGCGGCGCGGCGGGACATCAAGGTGACGATCAACCTTCCCCTCGCCCGCCAGGCCCTGGGCGTCGATCCCAATCTGGCGGCCAAGCCGGCGCGGCCGGGGTCGGGACAAGCCGGGGGCGGCAAGGCGAAGTGATCGTCGAACCCGGGTTCGAGGATTTCCAGGCCGCCCACGGCCGCCAGGGCGCCCAGGTGGTCTGGACGCGCCTCATCGACGATCTGGAAACCCCGGTCTCGGCCTATCTGAAGATCGCGGGGGGGCAACCTTACGCCTTCCTGTTCGAATCGGTGGAGGGCGGCGCCTGGCGGGGGCGCTATTCGATCGTCGCCATGAAGCCCGATCTGGTCTGGCGCTGCCGCGGCGACGCGGCGGAGATCGCCGAGGGCGAGGCCATCGGGCGGGGCGCGTTCACGCCCCAAGCCGTCGGCGCCCTCGAATCCTTGCGCGATCTGGTGGCGGCCTCGCGCCTCGCCCTGCCGCCGGGGCTTCCGCCCATGGCCGCCGGCCTGTTCGGGGTGCTGGGCTACGACATGGTCCGGCTGGCGGAGCGGCTGGCCGACGCGAACCCCGATCCCCTGGATCTGCCCGACGCCATCCTGATCCGGCCCTCGATCGTCGCCATCTTCGACGCCATCGCCCAGGAGATCGTTCTGGTCACCACCGCCCCGCCCTCCCCGGCCGGCGCGGCCGCGGATTACGC